>NZ_JSZE01000088.1 GCF_000802365.1 Xanthomonas cannabis pv. cannabis | reverse complement strand
CTGCTGCGGGTCAGTGGCTAAGCATCACTGGCGCCCACTGACGCACCGCCGGTTGGCTTGCCGCGCTGCCGAGCACCTGGATGGCGGCCGCCCGGGGGACGTGGCTCGCGAGCGAAGTGACATGTCGTTCGACTCTGACTCCTGCGGTCTCGCAGGTGGTTTGTACGCGGTTGACGCTGACTACCGATGGTTTGTCGACCAGGTGTGTGCGGTTGGCAATGCTGTTGATCTGGGCACTCGCTGCAGAGCGGCTGGTTTGTGACTTGGCTGCAGGGCCCTTGCCCGCCCACCATCGCAGGACACGCCGCAAGTACGTCCGTCTAGGCTCTTACGCGGCATCCATGCCGCGTAAGGTCCCGCGACGGTGGGCGGGCAAGGACCAGGCGAGATAGTCGGTACGCAGGATTGCGAGCAGAGCATGCGGTGTGTTGCTTGGATCGCATCGCTTCCGATCAGCTTCCAGATTCAACCCGAGCAACAAGCAGCTTTCACACGACCACCGATTCACTCTCTGGTGCGGTGGCCTCGCCGATTGCGGGACCGTGTGGCGGCATGGATGCCGCCACCGAGCCCCCAGGGATGGGTTCACGGCGTGTCCCGCGAGCGGTGAGGACACCGCGCGCTCCCAAGAACCCTTCCGCACGCAGCGCCAAGGGTTCACACGTCGTCGAACACATCGCTGACCGGCGACCGATCTACCGCGCCTGATCTGCTGCGCAGAGTTCCACCGCTTCCGCCTAGCCGCTACCTTCCCGCCGCCAGCCTGCTCCGCGCAGGCGACCGCGCCCGCTTCGCGTGATCCAGTGCACAGCCGGCAAAAATCCGACGCGGGTTTGGCACGGCACGTGCATATACCCACCTGTACCCGGAACACATCCCCGGGTCTAACGAGGAATCGGGTCATGAATCAGGCTTTGTGGGTCGCCAAAACCGGACTGGATGCGCAGCAGACGCGCATGTCGGTCATTTCCAACAACCTGGCCAATACCAATACCACCGGCTTCAAGCGCGATCGTGCGGCGTTCGAAGACCTGTTGTACCAACAGGTGCGTGCGCCGGGCGGTTCCACCTCCGCGCAGACGCAGCTGCCGACCGGCCTGCAGCTGGGTACCGGCGTGCGGGTGGTCTCCACCTTCAAGGGCTTCGACCAAGGCAGCCAGCAGCAGACCGGCCGCGCGCTCGACGTGATGGTCAACGGCCGCGGCTTCTTCGAAGTGCAGATGCCTGACGGCACCTCGGCCTATACCCGCGACGGCACCTTCCAGATCAATGCGCAGGGCGAGCTGGTCACCAACAGCGGCTACCCGCTGCAGCCGGGCATCCAGATCCCCGAAGGCGCGCAGTCGCTGACCATCGGCAACGACGGCACCATCAGCGTGACGCTGGCCGGCCAGGCCGCCGCGCAGGAAATCGGCGCGTTGACGCTGACCGACTTCATCAACCCCTCGGGCCTGCAGTCCAAGGGCGAGAACCTGTTTGTCGAAACCACCGCCTCCGGCCCTGCTCAGAACGGCACCCCCGGCCTCAACGGCCTGGGCAACACCGTGCAGGGCGCGCTGGAAGGCAGCAACGTCAACACGGTGGAAGAACTGGTGAGCATGATCGAGACGCAGCGCGCCTACGAAATGAATGCCAAGGCGATCTCCACCACCGACTCGATGCTCGGTTACTTGAACAACAACGTCTGATCGGCCCGCCGGTCGCTGCCTTCTCAGGAATCCACGCCATGTCCCGCCTGCCTTCTCTCTCCTCCCTGTGCCTCGCCATTGCCTGCAGCGCGCTGCTGGGCGGCTGCGTGGCGGCCGGCGATGTGCGGCCGTTCGCCGAACTGGCGCCGATCGTGCCGGTGGTCGCGCCGGTGGCGCAGCCCACCGCCGGTGCGATCTACGCCGCCGGCCCGAGCCTGAACCTGTACGGCGACCGCCGCGCCCGCGATGTCGGCGATCTGCTGACGGTGAACCTGGTGGAAAGCACCACCGCCTCGTCCACCGCCAATACCAGCATCAGCAAGAAGGACGCGACCACCATGGCCGCGCCGACGCTGCTGGGAGCGCCGCTCACCGTCGGTGGCTTGAACGTGCTGCAGAACTCGTTGAGCGGCGATCGCAGCTTCGACGGCAAGGGCAACACCGCGCAAAGCAACCGCATGCAGGGCAGCGTGACCGTCACCGTGATGCAGCGCCTGCCCAACGGCAATCTGGTGATTCAGGGGCAGAAGAACCTGCGCCTGACCCAGGGTGACGAACTGGTGCAGGTGCAAGGCATCGTGCGCGCCGCCGACATCGCCCCGGACAACACCGTGCCCTCGAGCAAGGTGGCCGACGCCCGCATCGCCTACGGCGGCCGCGGCGCGATCGCGCAGTCCAACGCGATGGGCTGGCTGAGCCGCTTCTTCAATTCCCGTCTGTCGCCCTACTGAGCCTGCGACCATGAATCTGTCTTCCCTGGCCTTCCGTCTGCTGGCCGCCGCTGTGGCGGTCTGCGCGATCGCCGCGCCGGCCTCGGCCGAGCGCATCAAGGATCTTGCCCAGGTCGGCGGCGTGCGCGGCAACGCGCTGGTCGGTTACGGCCTGGTGGTCGGCCTGGATGGCAGCGGCGACCGCACCAGCCAGGCGCCCTTCACCGTGCAGAGCCTGAAAAACCTGCTTGGCGAGCTGGGCGTCAATGTTCCGGCGAACGTCAACCCGCAGCTGAAAAACGTCGCGGCCGTGGCCATCCATGCCGAATTGCCGCCGTTCGCCAAGCCCGGCCAGCCCATCGACATCACCGTTTCCTCGATCGCCAACGCGGTATCGCTGCGTGGCGGCTCGCTGCTGATGGCACCGCTGAAAGGCGCCGATGGCCAGGTCTATGCGATGGCGCAGGGCAACCTGGTGGTCGGTGGCTTCGGCGCGCAGGGCAAGGACGGCTCGCGGGTGTCGGTCAACATTCCCAGCGTCGGCCGCATTCCCAACGGCGCCACCGTCGAACGTGCATTGCCGGACGTGTTCGCCGGTACCGGCGAGATCACCCTCAACCTGCACCAGAACGACTTCACCACCGTCTCGCGCATGGTCGCGGCGATCGACAGCAGCTTCGGCGCCGGCACCGCGCGTGCGGTGGACGGCGTGACCGTGGCAGTGCGCTCGCCGACCGATCCCGGCGCGCGTATCGGCCTGCTGTCGCGGCTGGAAAATGTCGAACTGTCTCCGGGCGATGCCCCGGCCAAGGTGGTGGTCAACGCACGCACCGGCACGGTGGTGATCGGCCAGCTGGTGCGGGTGATGCCGGCGGCGATCGCGCATGGCTCGCTCACCGTGACCATCAGCGAAAACACCAACGTCAGCCAGCCGGGCGCCTTCAGTGGCGGCCGCACCGCGGTGACCCCGCAGTCGACGATCACGGCCACCTCCGAAGGCAGCCGCATGTTCAAGTTCGAAGGCGGCACCACGCTCGATCAGATCGTGCGTGCGGTCAACGAAGTGGGCGCCGCTCCCGGCGACCTGGTGGCCATCCTGGAAGCGCTCAAGCAAGCCGGTGCGCTCACGGCGGAGCTGGAGGTGATCTGACATGCGTATCGCAGCCTCGCCCATTGATCTCAACCCGAGCACCAAGGCCGATCCCGCCAAGATCGACAAGGTCTCACGTCAGCTCGAAGGACAGTTCGCGCAGATGCTGGTCAAGAGCATGCGCGACGCAAGCTCTGGCGACCCGATGTTTCCGGGCGAAAACCAGATGTTCCGCGAGATGTACGACCAGCAGATGGCCAAGGCGCTGACCGACGGCAAGGGGCTGGGCCTGTCGGCGATGATCTCCAAGCAGCTGAGCGGCGACACCGGCGGCCCGGCGTTGAATACCTCGCTGAGCACCGCCGATGCCGCCAAGGCCTATTCGCTGGTGGCCGGCAAGCGCGACGCCTCGTTGCCGTTGCCGAGCCGCGATGGCGCGGCGACCGGCGTCGGCGCAAGCACCGGCACCGCTGCAGGCATCGGCGCAGGCGGCCTGGGCGGCATCGGCATGAGCCAGGTGCTGGATCTGATCGCCGGGCGCACCGGCAGCAGCGATGCCGGCAGCGACGATGCGGCCGCGCTGAGCTGGCCCTCGGCCAACGATCGCTGGGCCGATGTGGCGGCCAGCGATGCCGCCGACGCCAACGCCGCGGTCAATGCGAGCGCGGCGAGCAGCGCGGCCGCCAGCCTGGGCGAGCGTACCCCGGAAGGCTTCGTTGCCAAGATCTGGACGCATGCGCAGAAGGCCGCGCGCGAACTGGGCGTGGATCCGCGTGCGCTGGTGGCGCAGGCCGCGCTGGAGACCGGCTGGGGCCGGCGCGGCATCGGCAATGGTGGCGACTCCAACAACCTGTTCGGCATCAAGGCCACCGGCTGGAGCGGCGACAAGGTCACCACCGGCACCCACGAATACGTCAACGGCGTCAAAACCACCGAAACCGCCGATTTCCGCGCCTATGGCTCGGCCGAAGAGAGCTTTGCCGACTACGTGCGGCTGCTGAAGAACAACAGCCGTTACCAGCCCGCGCTGCAGGCCGGCACCGATATCAAGGGTTTTGCACGCGGCTTGCAACAAGCCGGATACGCCACCGATCCGGGCTATGCGGCCAAGATCGCGGCGATCGCCAACGGCCCGACCATCGACCGTGCGGTGGCCGCCATCGGCAACGCGGCGGCCGATCTGTCCAACCGCTATGCCAGTACCGCCGAGCCGGTCGGGCTCGGCACCATCCGTCGCTGAGGTAAACGCTCATGTCCATCATGTCCACCGGGACCAGCGCGCTCATCGCCTTCCAACGGGCGTTGTCGACCGTTAGCCATAACGTCGCCAACATCAATACCGAAGGCTATAGCCGCCAACGTGTGGAATTTGCAACGCGCACGCCCACCGACATGGGCTACGCGTTCGTGGGCAATGGCGCCAAGATCACCGATGTGGGCCGGGTCGCCGACCAGCTGGCCATCTCGCGCCTGCTCGACAGCGGCGGCGAACTCTCGCGCCTGCAGCAGCTGTCCTCGCTGTCCAACCGCGTCGACGCGCTGTACTCCAACACCGCCACCAACGTGGCCGGGCTGTGGTCGAATTTCTTCGATTCCACCAGCGCGGTGTCGTCCAACGCCTCCTCCACCGCCGAGCGCCAGAGCATGCTCGACAGCGGTAATTCGCTGGCGACGCGCTTCAAGCAGCTCAACGGGCAGATGGACAGCCTGAGCAACGAAGTCAACAGCGGGTTGACCTCCTCGGTGGACGAAGTCAACCGCTTGACGCAGCAGATCGCCAAGCTCAACGGCACCATCGGCAGCAGTGCCCAGGCGGCAGCGCCGGACATGCTGGATCAGCGCGACGCGCTGGTGAGCAAGCTGGTCGGTTTTACCGGCGGCACGGCGGTGATCCAGGACGGCGGCTTCATGAATGTTTTCACCGCCGGCGGTCAGCCGCTGGTGGTCGGTACCACCTCTTCCAAACTCGTCACCGTTGCCGACCCGTATCAGCCGACCAAGCTGCAGGTGGCGATGCAGACCCAAGGCCAGAACGTCAGCCTCAGCGCCAGTTCGCTGGGCGGCCAGATCGGCGGTCTGCTGGAATTTCGCAGCAGCGTGCTCGAGCCGACCCAGGCCGAACTCGGCCGCCTGGCCGTGGGCATGGCCAGCACCTTCAATGCCGGCCACAGCCAGGGGATGGACTTGTATGGCGCGATGGGCGGGAACTTCTTCAATATCGGTTCGCCTACCGTTGCCGCCAATCCGAGCAATACCGGCAGCGCATCGCTGAGCGCCAGTTTCAGCAACGTGAGCGCCGTTGACGGCCAGAACGTCACGCTCAGCTTCGACGGCACCACCTGGAAAGCCATCAACGCCAGTACCGGCTCTGCCGTGCCGATGACCGGCACCGGCACCGCTGCCGATCCGCTGGTGCTCAAGGGCGTGAGCATGGTGGTCGGCGGCACTCCGGCCAGCGGCGACAAGTTCCTGCTGCAGCCCACCGCCGGGCTGGCCGGTACCCTGTCGGTGGCCATCACCGACCCTTCGCGCATTGCGGCAGCCACCCCGGTCAAGGCCACCGCCACCGTCGCCAACCTGGGCACCGGCAAGATCAGCGACGTCAAGGTCACCAATGCGCAGAATCCCGCGCTGCTGGCCCCGTCCTCGATCGAGTTCATCGATGCAAACCAGTACACCGTCGACGGCGCCGGCCCGTTTGCCTACACCGCGGGCCAGACCATCAGCGCCAACGGCTGGAGCTTTGCACTAGATGGTGCGCCCAAGGCCGGCGACACCTTCGGCGTGGGTCCGATGAGTGCCGGCTCCAGCGACAACGGCAATGCCAAGTTGCTGGCCAAGATCGACGATGCCAAGGCGCTCAGCAGCGGCACGGTCACCCTCAACGGCGCGCTGTCGGGCCTGACCACCTCGGTGGGTTCGGCGGCGCGCGCAGCCAGCTACGCCTCGGACGCGCAGAAGGTCATCAACGACCAGGCGCAGGCCAGCCGTGATTCGATTTCCGGTGTCAACCTCGATGAGGAAGCCGCCAACATGCTGAAACTGCAGCAGGCCTACCAGGCCGCCGCACAGATGATCTCCACCGCAGACACCGTCTTCCAAGCCATCCTGGGCGCCGTACGCTGATGACCGACCGTATCTCCACCAGCATGATGTACAGCCAGTCGGTTGCCTCGATGGGGGCCAAGCAGGCGCGGCTGAACCAGCTCGAATCGCAGCTGTCCAGTGGGCAACGCCTGGTTACCGCCAAGGACGATCCGGTCGCCGCCGGCACAGCCGTCGGCCTGGATCGCGCGCTGGCCGCCATCACCCGCTTCGGCGAGAACGCCAACAACGTGCAGAACCGGCTCGGGCTGCAGGAAAACGCGCTCTCGCAAGCCGGCGACAAAATGGCGCGCGTCACCGAATTGGCGGTGCAGGCCAGCAATTCTTCGCTCAGCCCCGATGACCGCAAGGCGATCGCCTCGGAACTGACCGCGCTGCGCGAGAGCATGGTGAGCCTGGCCAACAGCACCGACGGCACCGGGCGCTACCTGTTCGGCGGCACCGCCGATGGCAGTGCGCCTTTCATCAAGAGCAATGGCGGCGTCACCTACAACGGCGACCAGACCCAGAAGCAGGTCGAAGTGGCGCCGGACACCTTCGTCAGCGACACCCTGCCCGGCAGCGAAATCTTCATGCGCATCCGCACCGGCGACGGCACCGTGGATGCGCACGCCAACGCCGCCAACACGGGGACCGGCTTGCTGCTGGATTTCAGCCGCGATGCGAGCACCGGCAGCTGGAACGGTGGAAGTTACAGCGTGCAGTTCACCGCCGCCGACACCTACGAAGTGCGCGACAGCACCAATACGGTGGTCGGCACCGGCACCTACAAGGAGGGCGAGGACATCAACGCGGCCGGCGTGCGCATGCGCATCAGCGGCGCCCCGGCGGTAGGCGACAGTTTCCAGATTGGCGCCTCCGGCACCAAGGATGTGTTCTCCACCATCGGCGACCTGGTCGGCGCGCTCAACTCCGATACGCTGACCGCGCCACAGAAGACAGCGATGATCAACACGCTGCAGTCGTCGATGCGCGACATCACCCAGGCGTCTTCGAAGATGATCGATGCGCGCGCCTCCGGCGGCGCGCAGTTGTCGGCCATCGACAATGCCAACGCATTGCTTGAATCGAACGAAGTCACCCTCAAGACCAGCCTGTCGTCGATCCGCGATCTGGATTACGCCTCGGCGATCGGGCAGTACCAACTCGAGAAGGCCTCGTTGCAGGCCGCTCAAACGATTTTTCAGCAGATGCAGTCGTCGTCGTTGTTCAACATCATCCGCTGATTTTGCCGCAGAAAACCTGGGTTTTCTTCGCTCCTGCGCGTGAGCGCTTGCGCAGGCGGACGGAGTTTATTTTTCGAAGAGTTATACCAACGCTAAAGATTGGCGGGGTGCTGCCGAATAAACCAAACCCCGTGATACACAACGCTTACGTATTTCGTCCCGACGCAGAACGACAGTAAAAAATACTGAATTTCGCTAAAGGTTCCCGACGCAACGCCGTTATTCATCTCAGCAGCGGCAACGGCCAACTTGATGGCCCCCCTGCGGAGGCTCCAGGCAAGTCCCCCTTGCCGGAAAAATCGCTTAGGAGAAATCAAAATGGCACAGGTAATCAACACCAACGTAATGTCGCTGAACGCTCAGCGGAACCTCAACACCAACAGCTCCAGCTTGGCGCTGAGCATCCAGCAGCTCTCGTCTGGCAAGCGCATCACCAGCTTTGCCGTAGACGCAGCCGGCGGCGCAATCGCCGAGCGCTTCACGACCCAGATCCGCGGCCTGGACGTTGCCTCGCGCAACGCCAACGACGGCATCTCGCTGTCCCAGACCGCCGAAGGCGCGATGCAGGAAATCGGCAACAATCTGCAGCGTATCCGCGAGCTGTCGGTGCAGTCGGCAAATGCAACTAACTCGTCCACCGACCGCGAGGCCCTGAATTCCGAAGTCAAGCAGCTGACCGCGGAAATCGACCGCGTCGCCAATCAGACAAGCTTCAACGGCACCAAGCTGCTGGACGGCTCGTTCTCCGGCGCGCTGTTCCAGGTCGGCGCCGACGCCGGCCAGACCATCGGCATCAACAGCATCGCCGACGCCAACATCGATTCGCTGGGCAAGGCCAACTTCGCTGCCGCCGTTTCCGGCGCCGGCGTGAGCGGCACCGCCACCGCCTCCGGTTCTGTCAGCGGCATCAGCCTGTCGTTCAAGGACGCCAGCGGTTCGGCCAAGAGCATCACCATTGCCGACGTCAAGGTCGCTGCCGGCGACACCGCTGCCGACGTCAACAAGAAGGTTGCCTCGGCGATCAACGACAAGCTCGACCAGACCGGCATGTACGCCTCGATCAAGAGCGACGGCTCGGTGCAGATCGAATCGCTGAAAGCTGGCCAGGACTTCACCTCGCTGTCGGCCGGCACCTCCAGCGCCGCTGGCATCACCGTCGGCGCCGGCATCACCACCGCTTCGGCCGCTTCCGGCTCCACCGCTTCGACCTTGGGCAGCCTGGATATCTCCACGTTCTCGGGCGCACAGAAAGCACTGGAAATCGTGGACAAGGCGCTGACCACGGTCAACTCCTCGCGCGCCGACATGGGTGCGGTGCAGAACCGCTTCACCTCCACCATCGCCAACCTGAGCGCAACCTCGGAAAACCTGTCGGCCTCACGCAGCCGGATCGCCGATACCGACTATGCCAAGACCACCGCCGAACTGACCCGCACGCAGATCCTGCAGCAGGCCGGTACCGCGATGCTGGCCCAGGCCAAGTCGGTTCCGCAGAACGTGCTGAGCCTGCTGCAGTAACTGGCAGCCACCTGCCGCCGCAACGCGGCAGTGCTCCGCAGCAAGTCCAAAGCCCCTCTTCGGAGGGGCTTTTTTTGTGGCCGCAGCCCGTCCACGCCAGCCATGGACGGTTTATTGACGCGCGCCGCCGGCCACCACGGGCATGGAACTTGCATCGATAGCCGTCGTGCGCGTGACCCCTCGCCGCCGCTAAAGTCCTCGCGGATGCGGCCGATACCCGTCACGTAATCCCATGCGTCCGTCTGTTTCGGGCGCCCAGACGAGGAATGCAAGATGGCATCGGTGATCAGCACTTCCGCCTCCGGACTGGACATCCCTACCGTGGTGTCCACCCTGGTGTCCCGGCAGAGAGACCCCGAGCAGGCACGCATCAACAAGGCCGGCACCGCCGCGACCACGCAGTTGTCGGCGATCAGCCAGATCAAGAGCAGCATGACCACGCTCAAGTCTGCGCTGGACAAGGTGATCAGCAGCGCCGACACCAACGCGTACAAGGCCACGGTGCCGACCGATGCCGGTTTCACCGCCACCACCACCAGCTCGGCGGCGCCGGGCAACTATTCGGTGGAAGTGGTCTCGCTGGCGACCTCGCAGAAACTGGCCTCCCGTGCATTCGCTGCCGATGCCACCGTGGGTAGCGGCACGCTGACGATCGGCTATGGCGATCAGAGCGTCACCGTGGACATCAGTGGCACCGACAAGCTGACCGACATCGCTGCGGCCATCAACAAGGCTGCCGGCGGCAAGGGCGTGACTGCCAGCGTGGTCACCGCCAACGATGGCCAGCACCTGGTCTTCAATGCGGTCGATTCCGGCACCAAGGGCGCACTGACCATCAGCGCCAGCGACCCCAGCCTGAGCAGCCTGACCTACGGCCCCGGCGTCACCGGCGGGCTGAATCAGACCGTCGCCGCCGCCGACGCGCTGGTACGCGTGGACGGTTTCGAGCGCACGTCCAGCTCCAACACCGTCAGCGACATCGTGCCCGGCGTGGTGCTGACCCTGACCAAGGCCGCTGAAGGCACCAAGTTCAATCTGGGCGTGGCCGCCGACACCAGCGGCCTCAAGGGCAACCTCACCGCCTTCGCCGCGGCCTACAACACCGCTAACACGCTGCTGGCCAAGAGCAGCAGTTATGACGCCACCACCAAGACTGCCTCGGCGCTGACCGGCGATTCGCTGGTGCGCAGCCTGCAACAACAGCTGCGCGGCCAGGTCAGCGGCAACGTCAACGAACTCAAGGCGGTCGGCCTGACCATCGACAAGGATGGCGTAATGAGTTTCGACGGTAGCAAGTTCGACACCGCCATCGCCTCCGACGGCGGCGCCGCGGCCGAGGTGTTCGGCAAGGACAGCAAGTTCGGTGGCAACCTGACCAAGCTGCTGGACAGCAACGTCAATGCGACCAACGGCACGCTGACCCTGCGCTCGGACAGTTTGAACAAGACCATCAAGGGCTATGAGTCGGACCTGGACGATCTCGATGCGCGCATGGAAAAACTCAGCGACCGCTACACCGCGCAGTTCGCCGCGATGGACGCCATGATCAGCAAGTTGCAAGGCAGCACCAGCTCGCTCAGCGGCCTGCTGACAAGCTGATTTCCGTGATGACGATCCTCAAGTCCTGTCAGGATATTGCCGATACAAGTAAGGCCTATCGTGATTTCGGCCTTGCCTTCCGGCAGGAGCGTCGTCGCAGGAGCGCAGCGCTCCGGGACCAACGAAGGTCAGCCCATTGAGGAGTCATCCATGTACGGTTCCAATCGTCAGTATGCCGAGCAATACCGCAAGGTCGGCGTGTCCACCAGCGTGACCGAAGCCGACCCGCACAAGCTGGTGTCGCTGCTGTTCGCCGGCGCCTGCCAGCGCATCCGTCTGGCCCAGGCCTGCTTGGCGCAGGGCGACCAGGCGCGCAAGGGCAAGGCCATCGGCGAAGCCTGCGCGATCGTCGGCCACTTGAACGGATCGCTCGATCACGAAGCCGGTGGCGAGATCGCTGGTAACCTGTCGGCGCTCTACGACTACGTGATGCAGCGGCTGACCGCCGCCAACCTGCACAACGACGAAACCGCGTTGACCGAAGCGCTGGATCTGCTCAGCGAAATCGACTCGGCGTGGAATTCCATCCCCCTGGACCAGCGCGGCCTTTCCGCCGCTTCGTGAGTCATACCATGCATAGCGCGCAGAGCCTTCAAGCCGAAATTGCCGACATCCGCCTGGCCATGGCGCAGGAGGAATTCGAGGTGATGCCGTTCATGCTGGACGCCCACGATCTGCACCTGCGCGAGTACGCGCAGCAGGCGGACCTGAGTCAGGACCGCGACGCGTTGCAGACGTTGCAGGTGATGCAGCAGGACCTGATGCGGATGATGCTCGAGCGTCGACGCAAGCTGCTGGATCTGATCCGCGCGCAGCGCACGTCCTCTACGGCCAGCCGCGCCTACGCACGGGTCGGACGGATCTGATGTCCGCGCTCGGCACACTCGCGCCATCGGCCGATGCCGCGCTGTTCGCCGACACGCTCAGCTGCGAAGTGCGCCTGCCGGCCGGCTTCCGTGCCGGCAGCGACGCCGGCTCGCACAGTGCCGCAGAAACCCTGCTGCGCAGCCTGGGCCAGGTGGAAGACCTGCGCAGCGAAGACAGCAGCGAAGACCGTGGCGAGCTGCCCCTGCTGGTGCAGCGCATGGACGCCAAGCTCGACCTGATGCTGGCCCTGATCGGCCGCCTGGTGCAACAGGGCGACACCGGACTGATCCAGGCGAACGTGCACTGGTCGGTGCGCGGAATCCGCCTGAGCTGCGCAAGCAGCCACCCGCCGGGCACCCTGGGCAGCGTTTGCCTGCAACCCTCCGACTGGCTTCCTGAACTGGTACAGCTTCCTGCCGAGGTCCTGGCAAGCGCAAGCGATGGCCACGATCACTGGCTATGGCTGCGGTTTGCGCCGCTTTCCCCAGGCTTGCAGGAGGCGCTGGAACGCCATCTGTTCCGTCTGCATCGCCGTCAGATCGCCGACGCCCGCCGCCAGCGCTGATAGCGCCTGTTGGCGCGGGGCGCCGGGTCGGCTAAGGTGCCCTTTACTGAAAAAGGTCTCTTCTGCGCCGTGCGAGTCATCATCGTCGACGATCACACCCTTGTTCGTGCCGGCCTGTCCAGGCTGCTGCAAACCTTCGCCGGCATCGATGTCGTGGGTGAGGCCAGCAACGCACAGCAAGCCCTGGACATGACATCCCTGCACCGGCCTGATCTGGTGTTGATGGATCTGTCCCTGCCTGGCCGCAGCGGCCTGGATGCCATGACCGATGTGTTGCGCGCCGCGCCGCGCACGCATGTGGTGATGATGTCGATGCACGACGACCCGGTGCACGTGCGCGACGCGCTCGATCGCGGCGCGGTGGGCTTCGTGGTCAAGGATGCGGCGCCGCTCGAGCTGGAATTGGCCTTGCGTGCAGCGGCGGCCGGCCAGGTGTTCCTGAGCCCGCAGATTTCGTCCAAGATGATCGCGCCGATGCTGGGCCGGGAAAAACCGGTCGGTATCGCCGCCTTGTCGCCGCGCCAGCGCGAGATCCTGCGCGAGATCGGCCGCGGCCAGAGCAACAAGGAAATCGCTGCCGACCTCGGCATCAGCGTCAAGACGGTGGAGACCCATCGCGCGCGCATGATGGAATCGCTCGGTTGCCGGCGTGCCAACGACCTGGTGTTGCTGGCCGCCAAGCATCACAACGAACTGGTCTGAGCAAACCGCTGCGCCGACCGGAAACGGCCGCCAGCGACGAAAACAGTGACGGGATTCCGGCGGGCACGCTTGAGTCCGTATTGAACGTCAGGGAATTCCCCACGCCCTGTCAGGAAAATCACGAATTGCCTCACGCGATTCCCTGATTAGAAACCCGTCGCCTTGTCCTGCAAGATGCGTTCCATCGCTGCCACGTGCGGCGCCTTCCGGAAGCGCTTCGATGAAGACGACCATTTCCGCCCAGCTTGGCCAGCAACTGCACCTGACCCCGCAGTTGCTGCAGTCGATCCGTCTGTTGCAATTGGACGGCATGCAGTTGGAACTGGAAATCCGTCGCGCGCTGGAAACCAACCCGCTGCTGGAACTGGAAGAACTGGCCGACAGCGATGCCGCCGCAACCAGCGACGATGGCGCTTCCGATGTCGCCGCCTTCGATGAACTACCGGAAAGCACGATGTGGGACGTGCAGAGCAGCAGCTGGAACGGCGACGACGATGACCGCATGCAGCGCGTGGCGGCCGGCGAGTCCACCGACCCGCATGTGCGCATCCTGCGCGAACTGGCGCTGGACCTGGACGAAGCGGCATTGGGGGCCGCCGCGTTCTGGCTGGAGCAGACCGACGACGCCGGGTATCTGACCGAAGCGCTGGCGACGCTGCAACAGCTGGGCGCCACCCGTCTGGGGATGACGGTCGAGGCGGTCGAAGCAGTCCGCCAGCGCCTGCTGCACGGCGACCCCGCCGGCCTGGGGGCCTGCGACCTGCGCGAATGCCTGCAGGCGCAGTTGACCGCCCTGCCCGGCCGCGTTCCGGCACGGCATCTGGCCGCGCGCATCCTGGCTGGCGACCTGGACCTGCTGGCGAGCCACGACTACGCGGTGCTGGCGCGCGCGCACGATGCCGAAGTTGACGACGCGCGCGAGGCGGTGCGGTTGATCCTGTCGCTGCAACCGCGCCCGGGCGACGACCTCCTGCAGGAAAGCAATACCAGCGTGATCCCGGACGTGCTCGCCTGGCATGCCGACGGCAGCTGGCGCGTGGCACTCAATCCGGCCACCACCCATCGCGTCAGCATCAACCCGGTGCACGAACGCGCGCTGGCCGACGCCGGTGATGCCGGGCAGCCGCTGCGCGACATGCTGCAGGAAGCGCGCTGGCTGACCCGCGGGCTGTCGATGCGCTACGAAACCCTGCTGCGCGCCACGCGCGCCATCGTCGAACGCCAGGCCGCGTTCCTGGCGCGTGGCGAGGAAGCGATGGCGCCACTCACACTGAAGGAAATCGCCGACGAGATCGGCATGCACGAATCGACCATTTCGCGCATCACCACCGGCAAGTACCTGCAGACGCCGCGTGGGACCTTCGAACTCAAACACTTCTTCGCCGTGCGCCTGGAAGGCGCCAGCGTCTCCGGTCAGGCGGTCAAGGCAATGGTGCGC
>NZ_JSZE01000087.1 GCF_000802365.1 Xanthomonas cannabis pv. cannabis | reverse complement strand
CAGGATCAGTTGCGACACCAGCGAAATCGTCCACACCAGCAGGCAGGTGGCGCCGACGATGTTGAGCAGCATCGGCAGCACCTTGTTCGGATACAGCATTTCCAGCGCGGCTGCGGCAAAGCCGAACAGCACACTGGCGATCACCGCCACCAGCGGCACCTGCTCGCCACTGGTCCTGGCGAGCAGGCGCGGCGCTTCGCCGCGCTGCGCCAGCGAGAAGATCATGCGCGAGGCGCCGTACAGGTTGGCATTGAGCGCCGACAGCAGCGCCACCACGGCCACCAGGGTGATGGCGGTGGCCGCACCGGGGATGCGCGCCACTTCCAGCACCGCCGCAAACGGCGAGCTCAGCGCCGTGCTGGTCCACGGCACCACCGCCACGATCACGCTGATCGAGCCGATGTAGAACACCAGGATGCGCCAGGCCACGGTGCGAATCGTGCGTGCCAGGCTGCGCCCCGGGTCGGCCGTCTCCGCTGCCGCCACGGCCACGATCTCGGTGCCGCCGAACGCGAACACCACCACCAGCAAGGCCGCGCCCACGCCCGCCAGGCCCTTGGGCGCAAATCCACCGTTCTGGGTGAAATTGGACAGCCCCGGCGAGGTCACACCGGGCAACCAGCCGGCCAGCAAGGCCACGCCGATCAGCAGGAATACCACGATCGCCACGACCTTGAGGATGGCGAACCAGAATTCGAACTCACCAAAATTGCGCACGCCCAACAGATTGATCGCGGTGAACGTGGCCATGAACAGCGAGGCCAGCAGTGGCACCGGCAGGGACGGCCATACCGTCGCCAGCAAGCCCGCTGCGCCAACCGCTTCTGCCGCGATCACCACCACGATCTGCAACCACCACAGCCAGCCCACCGTGGCGCCGGCGGTCGGGCCCATCGCATCGGCCGCATAGACCGAAAAAGCGCCGCTGGCCGGCTTGGCGGCCGCCATCTCGCCCAGCGCATTCATCACGATGATCACCAGCGCCCCGGCAATCAGGTAGGACACCAGCACCGCCGGCCCCGCCGCATGGATGCCGACCCCCGAACCCAGAAACAGCCCGGCGCCGATCGCGGTGCCCAGGCCCATCATCATCAATTGCCGGGGTTTGAGCGCATGGCGCAGGGCAGGCGCGGCGGTCGAAGCGTTCTGGGCAACAGGATCGTTCGGAAGCGACATGGACGGGATTTGAGAAGTGGCAGCGCGACACGATACCGCGTCGCGGCGCCCGCCGCGCCTCTTGACGGCATGCCAGCGACCGGGGTGCGGGGCGCTGCTGCACTGCACCTTGCATCGACGTCCCGACCGGATCCACGCGGGATCGGGAACCGGCACCTCGCCGGCATGCGCTACGCCCCCGATCTGCGCCCGGTCACGGCACGGCGGACGGCGGCGTTGCACAGACAAATCCCCGGGCAGGCCGGGGATCTGTCACTGCAGTACCGCGCGAACGTTACTCCGCCAGATTCTTGCCTGCGCCGGCGGTGGCAATCACCTTGGCCTTGACCTGTGCGGCCGGGGTGACGGTGTAGATGTAGCCCAGCGATTCCGGGAACACCTTGGAGCTGACCCAGTTGGTGGCATTGGCGTACGGCTTGCTGCCGTCCGGGGTGCCCCAGGTGATGCCGCTGCCGACGTAGTTGTTGATCAGGTCCCAGTAGCCGATCTCGCTGCTGTCGCGCGAGGTGACCGGGTTCTTGATGTTCTCGAAGTAGTTCGACTCGATCTTCGCTACGCCGCCCATGCGCACGTTGATGCCGGACGTGAACACATTGTTGAAGTAGTTGTTGTAGATGTGGCTCAGGCCGCGACGCTGCAACGGCACGCGCGACTCGACGTTTTCGAAGCGGTTGTGGTGGTAGGTGGTACGTGCGGCCGAGTTCTTGGTGTCGCTGTCGCTGTAGCCGTTGAGCGCGACCTTTTGATAGTTGTAGACGTAGTTGTAGGACACGGTGACGTGGTGCACGCCCTTCTTCATGTCGATGCCGCCATCGAAGGAGGCATCGCCGGCGCCGGAGCACTTGGTCAACGAGGCGAACACGGTGTTGTGGTCGACCCAGATCCTGGACGGCTCGCCGCTGGAGTTGCCTTCCAGCGAAATCGAATCGGCATCCTCGCCCCCTTGCAGCAGGCCGATGGTCATGTTCTGGATGATCACGTTGTGCGCGTTGCCCACCACGCGCAAGCCGAAGTTCGCTGCCGAGCCGTTCGCACCCTTGATGGTGACATCGCTCTTGTTCTTGATCTGCACGGTCTTGGCTGGCAGCTTCCACTGCGCACAGACGTCCTTGATGGTGCCGAAGTCGAACTTGCCGGTGTAGTTGAGCACCAGCCCGCCGCTACCGGAATAACTGTCGATGGCCGCCTGCATCGCCTCGAAGGTAGCGACATTGACCGGTGTCTTGTTGCCGCCGCCGGTGGTGGCGGCACCGTACCCGACCGGGCCGGCGATGGCGCCTGCTGCGCACGTGGACAGCGCAAGCGCGAGTGCGCCCTGGAGCATCTTGCTAATCATGCAGCCTCTCCCAAAGAAGTCGATAAGCGATGCGTGCCGTCTGCGCAGTGGCGACGACAACAACAAAGCGGGCGTGGGGGCCGCATTCTTCGCGCGATTTAAAACATAAAACAATTATCCATCTTTGAAAGTTTGACGCACCACGGTGTTCTCTTTGCAGGACATGCAAAAGAGACAGCAAGGGACAGGCAGGACAGGACACCGCTGCAGCAACGGCTGCTGTAACGCGAGCGATTGCCTGCAGCGCTTATCGGCAGTGCAGATGCGACTGCAGCATCCTCAACTGCTGAAGCTGGCACAGCTGGCAACACGGCCGGAGCACACCGCGTTGCTGCACTGCCGCGCAACCTTCACCAGCACGCACGTCGATGGCTGTGCCATGCAGCCGGCGTAGATGCGTTCGACATCACCAGATCCAATCGGTGACGATGCAGAAGGGCCGTTTTTTTGCGAAAGGCGCGCGGGACAGCGTAGATTCGGCACACCGCTGCGGAGCTGTCGGCGTGAGGCGCACCGGACGAGGGACGCGGACGGCCGGCGCTCGATCCGAATCGCCGTTCAATCATGCACACAGCCGCTGGGGCGCAGGCCACAGCACCAGGCAGCCGGGATACGGCCCGATCACCAGAGGCCGAGTGGTACCGGGACTGGAGTCTTGATCGGTGAACGTGCGCGCGTTGCAGGTGGCGTGATCACTGCAGCGTCAAACGCAGCGCAACCAGCGGACGCCCAAGGCCGCCGGTCCGCCGCTGACCGATGCACTTGTGCCAGGCGCACCACACGATTGACCCGAGATGCCAGCAACACATATGGATGCCGATGCCATGTTTGCGGCCGCGCACCGACGCCGACGGCGCTGTTTACCGTGCTGCCCACCAACAGGCGCGCCAACGGTTGGTGCAGCCACTCACACCGCGCGACTGACCAGTGCCGGCACATGGGCAAGTTCGCCACCCGGCCAGGGCGTATGGTCCTCCAGGAACTCGCCCACCAGGCGCATGCAGGCGATGCGTTCTTCCACATGCGGCATGTGGCTGGAGTTGGCGAATACATGCCAGCGCGCATCGGGAATCAGGCGCGCATACGGCTCGACGGTTTCCGGCGTGGCCTCGTCATACCTGCCCGACAGCACCAGCGTCGGCACCGTGATGCGATGCAGGCGCTCGATGATGCTCCAGTTGCGCAGGCTGCCCACCACGTGGAATTCGGTCGGGCCGTTCATGGCGTGGTACACCGTCGGGTCGGCATCGATGGCGGCAAAGGTGCGCGCCACCTCGTCGGGCCAGGGGACGATGCGGCACACATGCTGCGCGTAGAACACCTGGCTGGCCGCGCGGTAGGCCGGGTGATCCAGCGTGCCGGCCGCTTCATGTTCGTCCAGCGCGGCCTGGATCTGCTCCGGCAAGCCGGCGCGCAGGCGCAGGGCCGCCGCACGCCAAAGGCCCATCGATGCCGGCGAATTGGCGATCACCAATGCACGCAGCCCAACGGGACGACGCACCGCATGTTCGGCGGCCAGCATGCCGCCCCACGACTGGCCCAGCAAGGCGTATTGCGACAGCCCCAGGTGGTCGATCAGCGTCTGCAATTCATCCAGAAACAGCCCCACGCTCCAGAAGCCCGGGTCGGCATTGGGCAGGTGCGTGGAACGGCCGTTGCCGAGCTGGTCGTAATGAATCACCGCGCGGCCGCCGGCGGCCAGGTCCTTGAAGCTGTCGACATAGTCGTGCGTGCAGCCGGGCCCACCGTGCGCGATCACCAATGGACAGGCATCGCTGCGCAGGTCACCGGTGATGCGGTACCAGGTGCGATAGCCGCGAAATTCGACATAACCTTCGGTGGACTGCATGACCTGCGCCTGCTTACGGCAATGATGAGCGCCGAGCCTAACGAGCGGCACGGTCCGCGTTAACTGGCAAATCTCACAGGTTTGTGTGGTCGTGCCACCCTCGCAGTCAGGCGGGCACGCGCCCGGTGGGCAGGCTACAGAGACCGGAGCCGGGAGCAGCGATGCAGCCAGGCGATTGCGCGCGTCGATCGGCCTGCATGTGTTCTGCATAAACTAGCGATCGCCGCGTGGTGCTCCACTAGTGCGGATATGCGCCTCGCGCCAGCTGCCTGGGGGGCGCCGCTCGCCACACGGCAGCTGGGCTGGCGTTGCGCACGTAGGCCACCGCAGGCCAGCTGCGCTGCGCACGCCCGCGTGCATCAACCAGTGGACTTTGCGCTGCCGCGTTCAGCCGGGACGCCGTACGCATCCGTTCAACCGCTCAGGGCTCCAGCAACCGATAGTGCATGCCGCGTACCACCGCCTCGACGCGGTTGCGCGCGCCCAGCTTGCGCGCGGCCGAGTTCAGATGCAGGTTCACCGTCGCCGTGGAGCGATTGAGCGCGGCCGCGATGCTCTTGGCGGTCAGCCCCCTGGCCGAATACTGCAGGCACTCGCGCTCGCGCCGGGTCAGTTCAATGTGGTGGCAGCGGCGCTCCTGCGGGTCCAGCAACTCCTGCGCGCGCGCCTGGAAGGCATGGGCCAGCAACAGGAAGGGCGACAGCTGCGCCTCTGCCAGGCGTGGCGCTTCGGCGGCCACCGCATCCACCGCACCACTGAAGGTCGCAAATGCGCCGCCAGGCAGGTGCAGTGGCACGGTGACACCGGTTGCCATGCCGCTATCGCACAGGTAACGGGTGACCTGGCGGTGCTGCGCGCCAACGTATTCCACCCCGTCCCTGTCGCCATCGGTGCGATACGACCACACGAACGGCGTGGTCCGTCGCGTGGCACGCTGCTGGACCGGGTCATGCTGGTAGTAGCCGTGTTCGCACCACACGTGCTGCATGTCGCCCGGCGCATTGCGCTGCATGAACACCGTCGGGGTGATCAGCGCGCCTTCCATGCTGAGCGGCACTGGCGCGTAGTCGTACACCAGCGACTGGAATCCCAGCGCGCAGACGTCGCTGAACACCCGGTCCAGACAGGCGTTGAGCGTGTGCAGTGCCTGCAGGTCACGGCCCAGGCTGGCCAGAGTGTCGAACATGGGGGTCCTTCGAAGCGAGTGACGCCACTGGATGACATCCAGCACGGAAAACCTAGCACTTTTACCAATGGATGGGCTTGCCGGCCACATTATCGTCACAATGCCGGTCACACGGCTGCAGTGCCGCAGCAACATCGCCGTGCCCTCGCCTGCACCCAACGGCCCTCTCCTAGCGGACACCTGCATGACCGACTCACCCCGCCGCGACGATGCGGCCACGCTGGAACGCTTCGGCTACGCCCAGGAGCTCAAACGCCAGCTCACGCTGAAGGATCTGCTGATCTACGGCCTGGTGTTCATGGTGCCGACGGCGCCGTTCTCGATCTTCGGCGGGGTGTTCGACATCAGCGCGGGCATGGTGCCGCTGACGTACCTGGTCGGATTCGTGGCGATGCTGTTCACCGCGTTGAGTTATCAGCAGATGTCGCAGGCGTTTCCGGTGGCCGGCTCGGTGTACGCCTATGTCGGCGGAGGCTTGCACAGCGGCATGGGCTTTCTGGCCGGCTGGGCGATCCTGCTGGATTACCTGCTGGTGCCGACGCTGCTCTACGTGGTCGGTGCCAATGCGATGCACACTGTACTGCCGGCGGTGCCGCAGCCGGCCTGGATCGCGTTCTTCGTCGTGCTCAATACCGTGGTCAACCTGCGCGGCATCGAGACCACCGCGCGCGCCAACCGTTTTTTCCTGTTGGCGCAGCTGGTGGTGCTGGCGATTTTCGTGGTGCTGGCCACGCTGGCCATCCAGCGTGGTGTCAACGGCGCGCACTGGAATCTGCGCCCGTTCTACAACCCGCAGGCCTTTTCGCCGCAACTGATCTTCAGCGCGTTATCGGTGGCGGTGGTGTCGTTTCTCGGCTTCGATGCGATTTCCACCTTGTCGGAGGAGGCCCGCGGCGGCCATCGCGTGGTCGGCCGTGCCACGCTGCTGGCGCTGGTATTGGTCGCGGGCCTGTTCGTGCTGCAGACCTGGCTGGCCGCGCTGCTGCAGCCTCACCTGCAGCGCTATCCCAGCGCGCAGGCGTCCAACGATGCGTTCTTCGAGATCGGACGGCTGGTTGCAGGGCCATGGCTGCAGATCGTCATCGCGCTGACAGTGGCCATCAGTGCCGCGATCGCCAACTCACTGGTGGCGCAGGCGGCAACCTCGCGGCTGTTGTTTGCAATGGCGCGCGACCGCCAGTTGCCGGCGTTCCTGCGCTATATCCACCCACGCACCGGCGTGCCGCTGCGCGCCATCGTGTTGGTGGCGGCGCTGAGCATGGTCTTGGGCGAAGTGTTCGTCGGCCAGATCGCGTTGCTGTCGTCGTTGTGCAATGTCGGCGCATTGACCGCATTCGTGCTGCTGCATGTCGCGGTGCTCTGGCACTTTCGTCGGCAAGGCAGGCGTGTGCTGCACGGGGCGGTGCCGTTGATCGGCATCGTGATCCTGGCGTACGTACTGATCAACGCCGACCCTCACGCGCAACTTGGCGGCACCGCGTGGATGGTGGTGGGGCTGACGGTTCTGGCCTTTCTGAAAATCAGCGGTCGCTCGACCGAATTCCGCGCCAGCGACGCGCTGGAATAACGGCCGCTGCGCTGCGGCGCCGACGCACCGGCTCGCTGGCGTGGTGCGGTGCGCTGCGCGCGCCCGATGCGCAGGAGCGCCAACCAAACCATCGTGGCGTTGCCTGCGCTCGGCCCGCGTTTGCTGCGCTGCGCTGCGCGCGTGCTGCTGCTACGCGACACGACACGACACGACACGACACGACAAGTTTGCAAGTGCAGGCGCACTGCATCGCCTTGCAAGCATGATGATCCACCTCCCGCTGGAGCAGCCAAGCGCGAAGCCGACGCGCGTGCGTCCTACTCGTTTGAGTGTCACGCGCACAACGTGTGCGCTGCGCCCGATCGCTGCATGCAAAGGGATGCTAATTTTATTGACTGTCGATCTCCGAACGAGATTTTCAGCACATATTCAGCTTAAAACATTCGCTAGTCTCGTTTCGCGCCACCGATGGCGCCGCAGCTGCCGGCCCCCGCCGCCGCCTGCCGTTCCCTGACGAGAAGGACTACCCATGATTCGCAAGAATGCGTTGTATCTCGCGCTGCTCTCTGCCGTTTCCAGCGCCGCACTGGCCGCGCCGCCCACCGAGATGGATGCCGCACCGGTCAGCACTGCGCCGCAGGCCGCCAAGCTCGGCGCAGCCACGCTGCAGTCGGCAAGCCTGCGCGGCGCCATCCTGCCCACACAGGTGGCGCAGCTGGCCGCACCCAGCAGCAAGGAACTCGGCAGCGTGCGTGAACGACGCATCGCGCAGGTCAAGCACGGCCAGCCGCTGCAGATCGGCTTTTCGCGCGCGGTTGCACAGCCGCTGGTGCACCTGGCCAAGCTCGATTGGCAGATGGCCGGCGACGGCTCACGCGTGGCAACCCTGAAGCTCGGCTCTGCACAGGCCGCCTCGCTGCGCGCGGCACTGGTCTTGCGCGGTGCCGGTGCAACGCCGGGTGATCCGTCCCGGGTGACGCTGCGCTTTGCCGGCGACGATGGCCGCGTGTTCGAGCAATCCGGCGCCAGCTTCACCGGCACCGGCGATGCCATCGGCTGGTCGCCGACCGTGAGCGGCGAACACCTGCTGGTGGAGCTGTCATTGCCGGCCGGCCTGTATCCGGAAAACTTCAGCCTGAGCATTCCGCAGCTGTCGCATCTGGACATCAGCCCCACCGCCAGCCCGCGCGACATGATGACCATTGCCATTGGCGAGAGCGATTCCTGCCAGAACGACATCGTGTGCCGCGCCAACCCCACCACGGGCTTCACCAGCGCCGCCAAGGCGGTGGCGCGCATGGTGTTCACCACCAGCCAGGGTTCGTTCCTGTGCACCGGCACCCTGCTCAACAACACCAATACGCCCAAGCGCAACCTGTTCTGGACCGCCGCGCATTGCATCAGCACACAGACCGTGGCCAATACGCTGCAGACCTATTGGTTTTACGACGCGGCCAGCTGCAACGGCAACACTGCCAGTTCGCAGGCCATCACGCTGACCGGCGGCGCGTTCCTGCGCCATGCCAACACCACGCGCGATACCGCGCTGCTGGAGCTGAAGACCGCACCGCCCAGCGGTGCGTTCTACGCGGCCTGGAACAGCGCCGCCATCGGCTCGACCGGGACCTCGATCGTGGGCATCCACCACCCCTCCGGCGACGTCAAGAAGTATTCACTGGGCACAGTCACCGGGTTGAACACGTCCATCGACGGCCAGAGCCCGTTCTATCGCGTTGTCTGGAACGATGGTGTCACCGAAGGCGGCTCGTCCGGCTCGGGTCTGTTCACCATCGCCAGCGGCGGTGCGTACCAGCTGCGCGGCGGCCTGTATGGCGGCTATTCGTACTGCACCGCGCAGACCGATCCTGATTACTACTCGCGCTTCTCGGACGTGTACTCGTCGATCTCCACCTTCTTCGGGCAGTAAGCACGCGCGATGCGTGGCAGGCGCCCTGTCGCCTGCCACGTTGGTCCACATGCGCCCCTGGCTGGCGCATGTCAGCACGCGAGCACGATGTATCCTGCGGCCCAGTGCCATCAGAGCAGGCGAGCGAGGGCAGATCGCGACTCGCAGCGTCGTCACTGCGCGACGGTGATCTATCGCGCCTGCGGTGCGGCATCTCGAAAACGGCGCACTCTCCACAACGCATGCGGCCCTCTTCCCCGGCTGTTCGGTCACCGGGCACTGCGATCCAGCAGGAAAGCGCGCTCACCGGGATGGTGCACAGACCAGACCTACCCCCGACAACGCCGTCAGCATCGCGATCAATGGGCAGCACAGCAGCTGCGCTGCGGGTTGCCGAGCGCGCGGCTACACGTGCGTCACGGTGGCGCCGGCGGCATTGGTGGTGCTGCTCGATGCGCAACGCGGTCACTTGCGGCTCGCGGCCTCCGCGCGATGCACCGCTGCAACAGGCCATCAGGTTCGGGCAGACTTGGGGTTTGTTCGCGGAGAGATGCTCCATGCCGTTTCATCGTCATCGCCACGTGGTGTGGATCGCTGCACTGGCAACACTGACATTGGGCAACGCACTGGCCGCAGGCAAACCGGCCAACCCGGACGAGGTCAAGGCCTATGCGTTGCAGCGCTGCCTGGACAACAACTACGTGCGCAGCGGCAAGTATGCGCAGGACCAGTTGCGCGACCGCTCGTACCTGCTGACCACCTACGCAATGGACAATGCCAAGGCCGGGGCGACCGATCGCCTGCAACGATTCGTGGATGCCAGCACCGCAGAGTTCGATCGCAGCGAAGTGCCGATGAAGGACGAAGCACGCCGCGGCCCGTTCAACGCCATCTTTGCGCGTTGCATGGGCTTCTACCGCTCACCCGCACTGGCCGACTTCATCGCTCGCCAGCTGTGAGCGGGTCGCCGTGGTGCACCGCGCAGCGCAAGGTGCCGCTGGCCCGCGCTGCTGCAGCCAGACCGCCCGCCGGCCCGCATCACCCACGCCCGCCCGCTCGCGCCCGCGGCGTGTTGCATCTGCTGTATCGGCACCGGCCACGCTGCTGCCCAGGCGGGCGCACCGCGATGGCGGCGCGGCACCACTCCCGGCACACTCCCCCCTCCGGCGCCCAGGGAATTGTCATGTCCGAGCCTCTTCCGCATTGCTCCCGTCGCGCGGTGCTGCAGCTGACACTGTCCGCAGGACTGTTGACCGCCATCAGCCCGCTCGCGGCGGCGTCCACATCCGGCGCCAGCCACGCGCGTTCCAGCGGCAGTGCGGCAGCCCCCACGCCGTTTCCGGCCAAGGGCAGCGTGCTGGTGTTGCTGGGCACCAAGGGCGGGCCAACACCATCGCCACTGCGCGCAGCGGCGGCCAACGCGCTGGTGATCGACGGGCAGCCCTACCTCATCGACTGCGGCAATGGCGTGGCGCAGCAATTGGCCAAGGCCGGCATCCGGCTGCCGGCATTGCGCGATGTCTTTCTCACCCACCATCACTCCGATCACAACGCCGACCTGCTCAACGTGGTGTGGCTGGCCTGGGCCAGCGGCCTGCAGACACCGGTGCATCTCTACGGGCCGCCGGGAATCGCCAGGATGGTGGATGCGTTTGTCGAGATGAACGCCATCGACATCGACGCGCGCATCCGCGAGGAAGGCCGCCCACCGTTCAAGCAGCTCATCCAGGTGCACGAGTTCGATCAGCCCGGCACGGTATTGCAGAACGACCAGGTCACCGTGACCGCGACCGTGGTGGACCATTACACGCTCAAGCCGGCCTTTGCCTACCGCTTCGCCGCGCGCGACCGCACGGTGGTGTTTTCCGGCGACACGCGTTACCTGCCTGCGCTGGCGGCGTTTGCCGAGGACGCCGACATCCTGGTGCACGAGGTGATGTACCTGCCCGCACTGGAAAGGATGCTCAAGACCAACGACAACGCGCCCAGCTTGCTCGACCATCTGCTCAAGAGCCATTCCACCAGCGAAGAGGTCGGAAAGATCGCCGCGGCTGCCCGTGCACGGCAGCTGGTGCTCACGCACTTCGTGCCCGGCGGCGACCCGACCATCACCGATGCGATGTGGAGCGAGGGCGCGCGCAAGCACTACAGCGGGCCGATCGTGGTGGGCACCGACCTGATGCGGCTGTAGCGCAACGGTGGCCTGGCAATCGGCAAGCCACGCGCTGCACGACGCGGGCTAGGCGATGGCCGGCTTGCGCGCCCCCCAGACCTCCGGCCTGGCCTGGCAATAGCGTTCGATGAAGGCCTGCTGCGAAGGAAACTGATCCACCGCATGCCGGATCGGCTGCGCGATGTCGTTGAGCAGGCCTTGCAGATCCTGGTCGGAAAAGGCGCGCGTCAGCGGGTGGTGCTGTTCCGGCATCAGGCCCTGCCCCATGAGCACATGCGTCCAGGAATCGACGCGGAACAATTCATCTGCGGCCTGCCAGGCATGCGCCCGTTCGCGCCACGCGCGCAGGCGCAGTGCCAGCGACTCGGGCAGTTCCATCTCCCGGCATTGCTGCCATAGCGGCTCGGCGCGCCGGGTGGCGTGGTAGTGCAAGGTGACGAAGTCGCGCACGTGCTCCATCTCGGCGCGGCTGACGTCGTTGAACAACTGCACCTGCGATGGCGCGATGCCCTCTGCCGGAAACAGCGTCAGCAGCCGCACCACCGCAGAGATGGTGAGGTGGATGCTGGTCGACTCCAGCGGCTCGATGAAGCCGCTGGCCAGGCCCAGCGACACCACGTTCTTGTTCCATGCCTTGAGCCGGCGGCCGGTGCGGAACGGCACCATCCAGGGGTCTTTCACCGCCGGGGCGGCAACATCGCGCAGCAGCTTGGCGTGGGCCTCGTCGTCGGACAGGTGGCGGCTGGAGAACACCAGGCCGTTGCCGACCCGGTGCTGCAACGGGATATGCCAGCGCCAGCCGGCTTCGTGCGCAATGGCGCGGGTGTACGGCACCGGCGGGCCGAGCGCTTCGGTCTGCACCGCCACGGCGCGGTCGCACGGCAGCCAATGGCTCCAGTCTTCGTAGCCGGTATGCAGCGTCTGCTCGATCAACAGCCCCCGGAACCCGCTGCAGTCGATGAATAAATCGCCAGCAATGGCCTGGCCGTCTTCCAGCACCAGGCTGGCGACATCGCCACTGTCCGGATGTTGCGTCACCTGCTGGATCCTGCCTTCGATCCGCTGCACGCCGCAGGCCTCGCTGCGGGTGCGCAGGAAGCGCGCGTACAGCGCCGCATCCAGGTGATACGCGTAATTGACCGCCGGCTCGCGCGGCAACGCAAACCGGTCCTCGCGCGAGGCGACGGTCTCCAGGCAGTAGTCGCCAAAGCTGCTGCGCATGCCGCGGCGCTGGCTCTCCAGCCACAGATGATGGAACGCGCACACCAGGGTGCTTTGCCCGGTGATGCCGAACGGGTGGATGTACCGCTCGCCCTGGCGCAGCCAATGTTCGAAAGAGATCGACAACTTGAAGGTGCCGGCCACCTCGCGCAGAAATTCCTGTTCGTCGATCTGCAGGAAGCGATGGAAGGTCCGAATCGGCGGCACCGTCGATTCGCCCACGCCCACGGTGCCGATCTGCTCGGACTCGATCAGGGTGATGTCGAGCAGGTTGCGGAACTGATGCGACAGCGCACATGCAGCGATCCAGCCGGCGGTACCGCCGCCGGCGATGACGACCTTGCGAATTTGAGCCTGGGTCACTGCGAACTCCCGTGGATGGATAAGAGGTGGCTGAGGCGATGCAGGGCATCAAGGCGGCTGCAGCAGCCGGTGCGCAGGCCGCTGACGCCGGGTCCAGCACGCGCTTGCGATGCTGCCTGCTCTCCCGGCAGGACGACCGATTGCCTGACCGCCTGCTTGCAGGACAACACCGCCCGTCAGCGGTTGAGCCTGCCGATCAGCATGGCGCGCAATTGGCGCGCAAGGATCGGATCGATGGGCCCCAGCGCCTGCCGCGCCTGCTCGGGCAGATGCGCACCGGCACGTTCCGCAGGCCCGAACACGTAGTAATCGAACAGCGCGCGCCATGCGTCCTTTTCCGCGGCCGGGCGGTCGCGGATGGCCCACAGGGCGTGGTACAGCGCCGGCATCGCGGCGGGCAGCTGCGCGGGCGCGCTGCTCCACCAGTAATTGACCAGCACATTGAACGGCTGCAGCGATTGCACGTGATGCCACCACATGCCGGGAATGAACAGGGCATCGCCCGGTTCCAGCACCGTGGTGCGCGCATGCGCCAGCGCCTGCGCGAAGCGTGGGTAGCGCTGCAGATCCGGGTTGGCGACATCCACCATGCTCACCACCTGGCCGCCGGGCGTGGGCTCGAGCGGCCCCGGGTACAGGTTGGCGACCTGCTCGGGCGGAAACAGGGTGAAGCGGCGCTGCCCCACCGCGCAGCAGGCCAGGTTGTCGGGCGCGTCGTAATGGCAGGAGGCAATGACGCGATTGCCGATCCAGATGCTCGGCTGCACGGCGATGCCGCCGGCGGCAACCGCCAGGTCGTTGTGCGCGCGCAGTCCGGGCAGGTGAGCGTCGATGGGCAGCGAGGCCAGGTAGTACGTCGGCGGCTGCGGGTCATCGCGATGCGCGGCAATGGCATCCAGCAAGGCGCTGATGCTGCCGCGCCGTACCTCGAAGTTCAGTGCGCTGCAGTCGTCGGCGTAGAAAGGCCGGCCGGCAATCTCCGGTCCGCCGTAGGAGTACTGCAAGGTGCGTCCGTCATCGTGCGCGCGCAGCTGCGCCATGGCCTGCTCCGGGCTGCGCAGGCCGGCCTGCACCAGCGACCAGTCGCGTGCGAGGCCACGCAATACCACCGGCTCGGCTGCTGCGCAGAGCGCGGCCAGCGGCAAGGCGTCGGGCCGGCAGTCGTTGCGCTCGGCAATGCCGGCGATCGCTGCAGCGGGCGGATGCAAGACAGCGGCGGTCATGCGATCAGGCGTATGCAGCAGCAGGCGCGGCATGCGCCTGCTGCAGACGGCGCTGCTTCTCGGCCATCAGCCGACGCAGGTTGTACTGCGATGCCAGCATCAGGAACGCACCCTCCAGATAGCCGGCCTGGTGCAGCTGGTGCAGCGCCTGCGCATCGAGCGCGGCAAGCCGCTCGCGGTCGATAGCAAACAGGCCTTCCAGCTGCGCGGCGTGGGTCGCGTCCAGCGCCACGTCCAGGCGCACCGGCTGGATCAGGCCGAGCGCATCGAACGCGGCGGCCATGGCCTGCCCGGCGTCCACGCCCTCGCGGATGCCGCGCAGCACGCCGATGATGTGGTCCAGGTAGGGGCTATGGCCGCCCTGTGGCAGGAACACCGCCTCGCCTTCGCTGCGGCTGACGCGCGGATGTTCCAGGTCGATGTGGATCACCGGCTCCTGCACCAGCGCACCGTCGATGCGCTGCTCCTGGAAGCCGATCAGAAACGGGCCCTTGGCCACGATGCCGGGCAGATAGCTGGCGTTCCAGCGTCCTTCCTGCAGGAACAGGTTTTCGTCCTGGGTAAATCCCAGCAAGGCCACGGACTGGTAGCCGCTGCCGGCGGGGTCCCTGCGGAAAAACAGCGGGTACTCGCGCTGCAGGTCGGCGTATTCGGTCACGAACGCGGGCACCAGGCCAATGGCATCGCCGAACTCGGGGCCGAAGCGCAGGATGACGCGCAGGTCGTGATGCGTCACGTTGTTGAGTACGGCGTATCGCGTCATCTGGTACTCCGGCAGGCATCCATCGGCGCACTGCAGTGGGAAAGGGATCGATCGCACGCCCGGCCCGCCTGCGAACGCCGAGCATTGCCAAAAACCGGGAGGCCGGCAAGCCGCAGGGCAACATGCGCGCTGCGCGAGCCAATGCCCGCGCATCGCGTTGGCGCTGCTTGCATCCGCCGTGCAGCCACACGACTGCGGCTGCACGACGAACGCAGGCGGGCGAACCCCCGCCGCAGTCACCCGGTCGCGGCCGCCACCCGAACAGGACGGCCGCCCGGAGCTGCCGGTACGTGCCTGCGACGCGGCGTCAGAACGCGTAACGCACACCCAGGGTGTAGCGCGGCTGCTGATCGATCAGACGCACGATCTGCTTCTCCGACCGACCATGCCAACGCACGTCTTCGCCGGTGAGGTTGATCGCCTCAAAGCCCACCGACAGCTGCTTGTTGAGCGCATAGCTGACGCTCAGATCAAACTGCTGGTACGCCTCGACGTAGTACGGGTTGCGGTTGGAGGCATCCTGGTTGGCCGCGATCAGGTACTCGTCGCGCCAGTTCCAGGCCAGGCGTGCGCTCCAGCCGTACTTCTCGAACATCAGCATCACGTTGGCGGTATCGCTCAGGCCCAGCAACGCGAACTGGTCGCGGTCGATGACGTTGTTGTCGAATGCCACATCGCCTTCGACGATGGTGTAGTTGGCATAGATACCGAAGCCGGTGCTGCCGAAGAAGTACTGCCCGCCCAGTTCCCAGCCGTGGATGTTGGCCTTGTTCTGGTTGATCGGACGCGACACGTCGAACTGATACAGCGGGTCGGCCGCAGTGCCGACCAGGTCGTAGGCGTTTTCCAGCGCGAGGCTCTGCGCAGAGCTGCCGTTGTAGGCGCCCAGGCCACCGGTGGCCGCGGCGTTGCGCAGCAGAGCCGTGGCGGCGAACAGGGAGGTGTCGTTGGCCGAGCAGGCCGCCGCCACGTCGTTGCCGGCCGCGCCGACCTGCGCGGCGCAGGCACCGCTTTGCAGGAAGGCCAGTGCCGCCTGCGCATCCGGGCCCGAGGTGGGGTCGGTCAGCCCGTACAGGGTCTCGCGCGAGACGGTGGTGCCGATGAAGTTGCTGACGCGCTTGTTCCAGAAGGTCGCCGACACGTAACTGGCATCGGCGAAATACCATTCCAGCGCCAGGTCGAGGTTGTCCGATTCCAGCGGGTCCAGCGTCGGCGTCTGCGAATCGCCGCTGGCGCGGTTGGACGGGTTGATCAGGATCGAGCCGGCCGGCGTATTGGGCGTCGGCCCGGCGAGCAGGTTGTTGTACGGTGCGCGCGCAATGGTCTGGCCAAACGACGCACGGCCCTTCAGCTGGTCGGTGATGTCCAGGCTGAAATCCAGATTCGGCAGGATGTAGTTGTAGCTGGTCTTCTCGCTGAAGGGCTGCTGCTCCGTGGATCGCAGCAGCTGGAAGTCGTTGTTGGCCTGCCATTGCAGCGCCGTGGGCGTGGCAACCTGGGAGGTGGATTCCACATCGGTGCGCTCGTAACGCAGGCCCAGGCGGGTGTTGGCGGTCATGCCGGCGATATCGCCGGTCAACTCCAGTTGCACGTAGGCGGCACGGGTCTTTTCTTCGACCTGGTTGTTGGCGCTGTACAGCGGGTTGTAGCGCGTCTGCGCGCCGTACTGGCTGCCACCCCACAACGCCAGCTGGCTGGCGTCGCCGCGCCAGGCATTGCGCGCGGCGCCGTTGGCGTTGAAGTCGTCGAACATGCCCACGATGCTCACCGGCTGCAGCAACGCGACCATGCCCGGCTCGTTGCCGGCATTGGCCACGCCCCAGTCGCCCAGCGTGGAGTAGTTGTCGCTGGTCAGGCGGTGCATGGTGGTGTTGGACGAGCTCACACCGAACTGGAAGCGCCCGTCATCGAAATCGAACTTGCCGTCCAGGCGGCCTTCCTTGGTTTCGGTGACCTGCTTTTGATAGTAGATGCGTTGCACCTGCGAGCCGAGATTGTTGGGCGTGAAATCCGGATTGACCACGCCATTGGTGCCGGCCAGCGAATCGGCGACGGTGGGGTACCACGTGCGCGCGCCGATCGGCAGGGAATTGTTGAACCACAGCTCCTGCCCCCACTGGCCGCCGCACGAAGGACCGTTGACGCAGTTGTTGGTGCCGGCAAAGCTGAAATAGGTCGCGCTGCCTCCGGTGACCGGATCGTTGGGCAGGCTCTGGGTCTTGGAGTTGTGCGCATCGAAGGTCAGCTGGAAGCGGTCGCTCACCTGCCAGTCCGCATTGAAGCCGAGCGAGCCGAGCGTGTACTTCTGCTCGTTGCGCTGCTGCTCCATGCCGAAGTCCTTGGCACCGTTGGGCACATCGCGCAGGTACACCGGCGTGGCCACGGTCTGGCCGGTATCGAAGGTGAGGTTGGTGAAGCTGTTGGCACGTTGCAGCCAGATGCCCTGCTCGCCGCGTTCTTCGCGGATTTCGTTGGCCGAATAGGTGTAGTCCAGGGTCAGCGTCAGGCTGTCGGTCGGTGCGAACTGCATCACCGCCTGGCCATTCATGCGCTCGCGCTGGAAATCGGCAAACGCGTAGCGGATGTCGTTGGGCATGCCGTAGAGCTGGCCGATCGCCGGCGCGTTGGTCACCACGGTGTCCGGACGCAAGGCCGGGTCGGTACCGGTCCAGCGCTGGATGTTCCAGCGGTTTTCGGTTGCCTGCACCGAACCGCCGTGACGCTTCTGGTAGCTGGCGCTCAAGCCAATCCCGAAGGTCTTGTCCGGGTTGGTGTAGCTGAAGATGCCCGACACTTCCGGGGTGAGCGAGTCGCCGAACGGCTGCGAGCGGTCGGACACCATCTTGGCGCCCGCATTGGCCACCACGCCCTCGTGATTGAACGGCTTGTCGGTCTGGATGTTGATCGTCGCACCGATACCGCCGCTGGGCGCGGTGGCGCGGCTGGTCTTGAACACCTCGATGCCGGTGATGGCTTCGGAGGCGAGCTGGGCGAAGTTGAACGCGCGCGTGCCCACGTCCACGCCGCCGATCGGGGTCTGCCCGGGCGCGCCGAATGCGTCGGCGCCGGGGATCAGGCGGCCGTTGAGGGTGACGGTATTGAACTGCGGCCCAAAGCCGCGCGCGGTGACCTGCGCGCCTTCGCCATCGCGGCGCTCGATCGAGATACCGGTGATGCGTTGCAAGGACTCGGCCAGGTTGGTGTCCGGAAACTTGCCGATGTCTTCGGCGCTGATCGCATCCACCACACCGGCGGCATCGCGCTTGATGCCCATCGACTGATCCAGGCTGCTGCGGATGCCGGTGACGTTGACGGTGTCGAGCGTGGTGGCGGCATCGCTGCTGGACTGCGGCGCGGGCGTCGGCGGAGCGACATCCTGCGCAAACGCGGGATTGATGACCAACAGGCCACCAACGAAGGTGAACATGGCCTTCGACTTGAAGCTGTTCAACGTACGACGCATCGATGTGTCCTCGGGAGTGGAGTCCAACCGCCTACGGCCGATGTCGCGGCATGCGACACGGCAGTGTCATGACCACTGCCCGACGGGGCAGTGGCGAACAGTACTGCTTTGAATAAGGTCCCCTGACGCGCATGCCGGCGATCGCCCCTTCGATCGTCGCCCTGCGTTGTGCGGTGCATGCTGCGGGCGTCACCCACCCCATGGTGTCGGCGGCGCATCCGCGATGCATGCCCTGCACTGCATGTCAGCCAGTGATAGCGCTAACACGCCGCGCAGCCTAGTCAGCCGATGAAGGCCTTGTCACCGTGCGTTGCAGCATAGTGATTGGCCTGCACGGTTACAGCCGATACGGCAGCCGCTTGAGCCCGCAAGCCGCTTTCAATGGCGGCGCGGCTGTAAGCGTTATCAACGGATTGCGCAAAAACCGGCGACAGACACGGCGAACTTTGCACAATGCAACGGCCTTGGCGCAGCGCGACGCGGCGACTGCGCAAATGTCGAAAAGGCCTGCAGCAGCGACGCGCGCGTTCCGCATGGCAGCGGTGGCGCACGCGATGGCGCGATGCCATCGCCATCGCCATCGATAGGCGCAGGCGTGCAACGGCGCAGCGTCGTCCATCGTGTTGGTAAGAACGGCAGCCACGTCGCAATCGATTGCGGGCCACGGGGTGCGTGCAGCGCCTGGTGGCAACATGCGTTGCCGACGGAGATCGGCAACGCCTCTCCCTGCCGGCAACGCATGCTGGCGACGATCAGCCGATCACATCCAGGCGATCGTCGCTGCGATCGGCATCGGGCACTGCGTGATCCGGATCCAGGGTGACGTGCAGGACTTTCTGGGTGGTGGGCAGCGTCAGCGTCGGCGTGGTGGTCTGCAGCCAGCTCTCCACCGGCACGCGGCGGTCCAGATGGCTGCCATCGGCCAGATCCACGCGCACGGTGACCGGCATCACCAGTGGCTGCCGGCTGCGCAGGGTGAGTTGCAATCCCTTGGCCGGGTCGTGATCGATGTACTGTGCCCTGGCGATGCCCATGTCCAGCTGCCAGTTGTTGAAATACCAGCCGCGCCACCACCAGCTCAGGTCTTCGCCGCTTTCGCTTTCCATCAGCCGGAAGAAGTCCGACGGGGTCGGATGCTTGTAGGCCCAGGTGGCGACGTATTTGCGAAACGCCGGGTCGAACCGTTCCGGGCCCAGGATCTGCTCGCGCAACAACACCAGGCCCAGCGCGCCCTTGAAGTAGGTCAGCGGGTGGCGGTAGGTTTCGCTGGTGGCATCGGCGATATCCATCAAGGTCGGTGCCTTGCGATCGGCCAGCAACGGCAGGATCTCCTCCACCGGGTTACCGCCCTTGGGTGCATATTCCGAATCGCGTTTGGGCGCGTACTCGCCCTTGTTGAAGGCGTCCGATGCATAGACATCGATGAAGGTGTTGAAGCCTTCGTCCATGAACGCGTGCCGGCGTTCGTTGGAGCCCACGATCATCGGAAACCAGGTGTGGCCGATCTCGTGCGCGGTAATCCAGAACAGGTCCTTGCCGCCATCTTCGAAGCCATCGAAGACGATGCCCGGATATTCCATGCCCGCACCGTAACCGCCCAGGTTGATCGCCGCCGGCCACGGATAGGGATACCACTGCGAGAAGTGTTCGATCGCGCCTTTGACGTACTCGGTGGAGCGGTTCCACTTGTCCGCGCCCACGCCTTCCACCGGATACACCGACATCGCCAGCGATTGCTTGCCGCCCGGCAGGTTGATGCGCGCCGCATCCCAGACGAACGCCGGCGATGCGGCAAACGCCACGTCGCGGGTGTGCTCCATATGGAAGCGCCAGGTGCGCGTGCCCTTGCCCGCCGGTAAAGCGGCCTGCGCGGCCACCTCCGATGGCGTGCGGATCAGCACCGTGCGGTCGCTATTGCGGGCCTGCTGCAGCCGCTGTTGCTGGGCGCGGCTGAGTACCTGTTCCGGATTGGTCAACGCACCGGAGCCGGCCACCACAAACCCGTCCGGCACGGTCACCGCATAATCGAAGTTGCCGTATTCCAGATAGAACTCCGAGCCCAGGTACGGTTGCGTATCCCAACCGCGCAGGTCGTCGTAGACCGCCATGCGCGGGTACCACTGCGCCATCTCGTAGATCTCGCCGTGCTTGCTGGCACTGTAGGCAGTGCGCCCGCCCCAGGTGCCGGGAATGCGGTAGCGGTAGCGGATGTGCAGGGTCAGTGCCTTGCCCTGCCCGGCCAGCGGCTGCGGCAGATCCACCCGCATGCGGGTGTCGTCGACGATGAAGTGCGCGGCCGTGCGACGCCCGCCGGTGTCGATCTCCACACCGGCGATCTGCATGCCATCGCTGAACTCGGTGCGCCGCGAAGGACGGCTGGCGGCCGCGCGCGCGTCGGCGCGATACATGTTCTGGTCCAGCTGCAGCCACAGCACGTCCAGTGCGTCCGGGCTGTGGTTGGTGTAGTGGATGGCGGCCTCGCCAGTGAGCGTGTGGCTGGCCGGGTCGATGGTGGCCTCCAGCTGGTAATCGGCGCGGTTCTGCCAGAACAGCGGCCCCGGCACGCCACTGCCGCTACGGTAGGCGGTGGGCGCATCCGGCAATTGCAGCGGTGCGAACAACGCCAGCGGGTCGAACGTGCCCGACGCCGCGGCGGCATCTGGCGCGGCAACCGCAAGCGGGGGTGCACTGGCACACGCCAGCGCTACGGCAACGGTGAGCAAACGGCGCATGGTGGGGAACATGCTCGGGTCCTGCGGCGGGGGGACACCCATCCTACGGCGCCCCTCGCCGGGCACGGCACTGCCATTGGTCCCGGTTGGCGGCATGCGAGGTGGCGGGCCGGCCATGACGCGGGGAACCCGCGCGCGATGGGGCGCCGAGGCGCGTTGATGACGGCGCCAGCGCCCTTCAAACGCGTGGTGCAGGCGGCCATCGCCTGGCATCGCTGCGATCGACGGCGGTGGTCGACACGCGACCGCCCGATCATCGGTTCATCACCACACCGATGCGGACGAGGTACGGGCGGTGCTGAGGTCGACGGAAGACATGCGCAGCGCGGGCAGACACAGAAGGCAGGCGTGCCGATTGCGCCCATCGCGCCCTGCCGCACGGCAGCCCCGCGCTGCCGCGCGCCCGGCTAGCCCGGCGTCAGGCTGCCCAGTCGCAACGCGCCATCGCCATCGTCGCCCAGTGCATCGTCGGGATTGCTCAAGCGACAGCGGCGCAGCGACAGGCAGCCACAGCCGATGCAATCGGTGAGCTGGTCGCGCAAGGCCTGCAGCTCGCTGATGCGCGCATCCAGCTGGCCGCGCCAGCGCGCGGACATGCGCGCCCATTCCGCCCGCGTGGGCGTGCGCTGATCGGGCAGCACCGAAAACGCGTCCAGCACCTGCTGCAGCGGCACGCCCAGCCGTTGCGCGACACGGATCACCGCAATCCGCCGCAGCACATCGCGCGCATAACGGCGCTGATTGCCCGCGGTCCGCAGGCTGCGGATCAGCCCCTTGCGCTCATAGAAATGCAGCGCCGACACCGCCACACCGCTGCGCCTGGCCACTTCGCCCACGGACAACTCACGCTGCATTGCCTTGACCTCAAC
>NZ_JSZE01000086.1 GCF_000802365.1 Xanthomonas cannabis pv. cannabis | reverse complement strand
CATGATGGGCGCACGACACCTTGCACAGGGACACTGCCATGAGCACTACCACCACCACAGCGGCGCATGTGCTGCGCACCATCCGCGGCCAACCGACCTCCGACGGCGCCGGCGTCAAGCTGACCCGCGTCATCGGTACCCCGCAATTGCCGGAGCTGGACCCGTTTCTGATGCTGGACGAGTTCGGCACCGAAAAGGCCGAGGACTACATCGGCGGCTTCCCCAGCCACCCGCATCGCGGCTTCGAGACGGTGACCTACATGCTCGACGGGCGCATGCGGCACAAGGACAACCACGGCAACGAAGGCCTGCTGACCCCGGGCAGCGTGCAGTGGATGACCGCCGGGCGCGGCCTGATCCATTCGGAAATGCCCGAACAGGAATCCGAGCGCATGCGCGGCTTTCAGCTGTGGGTGAACCTGCCGGCGCGCGACAAGATGACCGACCCCAGGTACCAGGAATACGCGCCGGACCACATTCCGGTGGCGCACCCGGCGCCCGGCGTCACGGTCAAGGTGATAGCCGGAGCGGTGGGCGATGTCGTCGGCCCGATCGTGCAGCCTGCGACCAGCCCGGTGTATCTGGATATCGCCTTGGAGCCGAATGTGGAGTGGGATTACCTGCTGCCCAGCGGGCACAACGCGTTTGCGTATGCGTTCGAGGGCGCGGTGGTCGTGGGCGAGGGCGACGCCTCGCGCCCCTTGCCCGCGCAGGAACTGGCGGTGCTGGGCGGCGGCGAGCGGCTGACGCTGCGCGCAGGGGCGCAGGGCGCGCAACTGATCGTGGTGGCCGGCCGCCCGCTCAACGAGCCGGTGATGCGGCACGGTCCGTTCGTGATGAACACCAAGCAGGAATTGATGCAGGCGTTCGTCGATTTCCAGGAAGGCCGGTTCTGAGCCCGGCCATCTCATCCAGCGCAGGAGAGGAACATGAGTGATCGCCCGGTCAGCGTCGGCACCACTGCGGTGCCATATACCGTCACCATCCACGACGGCCAGCACCGCTGGCTCGGCGATACCCAGCCGGCCAACGGCGGCGCCGATGCCGGGCCGGATCCGGAATCGCAGGTGCTCGGTGCCCTGGGTGCCTGCACGGCGATCACGCTGTCGATGGTGGCCACACGCAAGCAGTGGCCGCTGACGGCGGTGCATGTGCATCTGCATTACACCCAGCGCGGTGCCGCCGGCACGGCGATCACCCGCGAGATCGTGCTCGACGGTGCACTGGATGACGACCAGCGCGCACGCTTGCTGGAGGTGGCCGACAAGTGCCCGATCCATCGCCTGCTGACTGGCGAAGTGCGCATCGACAGCCAGCTGCAGGCGGCCGGCGTGGGTGACCAAGCAACGACGCAGGCAGGCTGACAAACGCTTGCCAGTCGCTCCGGGGAGGCGGTGACGCGATCGGCATGGTACGCGCGATCGCGACGCTGATGCCGATCGCCAGTCGCGGCGCCCTGGTTCAGGGCTGCAGCGGGTAGGTTTTCGCTCGCGCCGGCATGACGCTGGCGCGAAGATGCGCGCACGTGGGGCGATTCGTGGCGGCAAGGCCGGCTGCAGCAGGCCGCCTGATGTGACCTACAGCGCGCCGGGCAAGCCGGCGCGCTGCAAGGTTGCTGTATCGACAGCCAGCAATGCGGCGACGCGCTGCCTCAGCGCTGCAACGCAAGACTGGCCGGATGCAGATCCATCGACTGCACCAACGACTGCATCGAGGCCAGTTCCTCGGTGCTGGCGCCGTCGATCCACAGCTGCGCATACCGTTTCTTGCCCAGCTCCACCACGGTGACGCGGCGCGATTCCATGCCGGGCATCTCGCGGCCGCCCAGATCGAGCTTGTACCAGTAGAAATCTTCCTGCTGGATCTGGCCCTTTTCGGCGCGGCGGTCGCGTGCCAGCGTCATGGCCGGGTCGCGGGTGGTGAGCATCACCCCGACGACTTGCCGGCCATCGGCGGTCACTGCCTTGCAGACCAGGTAGTCGACACCTGCCAGCTCGTTCCACTGCAGGCCGGAGGCGGGCGGCAGCGGTGGGCAGACCGGCGAGGTCTGGGCGTGGGTGGTCGCGGCGGCCAGCAGCAGGCTCAGGCCGACTAGGCAGGATGCAGACTTCATGCAAGGTTCCCCGGGCAGTGGATGATGAGACGGAGCGACGTCGACCCCGTGCCGCTGCATCGCCTCAGGCTCCCCGCCTGGGCATGCCGTCCACTCGACGTGCGCCTACGCCTGCATCACTACCACAGTTCTGCGAGCTGGCTCAAGCCAGGTCGCATTTCGGTGTGGCATGGCCTGTGCGGCAGGGCACTCCCATTGCGAGACCTGGTGACGGGCGGCGAAGCGCGCCGCTCGCCGCGCACGGTTTCAAGGGTAATTAACCGGTTTGGGCGCCGGTGTTTGCGGCAGCGGAATGAAGTCCTAGTCGTCGCCCGGGATGGTGCCGAAGCGACCGGCCTGCCAGTCGTCCTTGGCCTGCTCGATGCGCTCCTTGGAGCTGGACACGAAGTTCCACCACAGATGGCGCGGCCCATCCAGCGGCTCGCCGCCGAGCAGCATGGCCTTGAGCGGCGTCCTGGCGCGCAGGCGGCCGCGGGCGCCGGGCGAGGGCACGATCAGGTGGCGCGCGGGTACATCGGCGCCATCCAGCTGCGCCTCGCCTTCCAGGATGTAAAGAGCGCGCTCGGCGTGGCCGGCATCCAGGTCGATCTCCGCGTCCGGTGCCAGGTCCAGCGCCACATTGAGCGTGCCGCTGAACACCTGCACTGGCGATTCCTCGCCATAGGCGCGGCCGGCGATCACGCGCAACCAGACGCCATCGCGGCGCTGCTGCGGCAGGCTGGCGGCGGCGTGGTGATGGAAGGCCGGCGCGGTTTCTTCGGCCGAGCGCGGTAGTGCGATCCAGGTCTGCATGCCGTGCAGTGCGTGCTGGCGTGCACGCTCGGGGCCGGGCGTGCGTTCGGAATGGGCGATGCCGCGACCGGCGGTCATCCAGTTGACGTCGCCGGGGCGGATCACCTGATCAGACCCCAGCGTGTCGCGGTGCCCGATCTCGCCGGCCCACAGGAAGGTGACCGTGGCCAGGCCGATATGCGGGTGTGGGCGGACATCGATGCCATGCTCCGGCTCCAGCACGGCCGGGCCCATGTGATCGACGAAGACGAACGGGCCCACGCTGCGCGCCTGCAAGGTGGGCACGGCGCGGCGCACTTCCAGCCCACCGATGTCATGTACGCGTGGGGCGATCAGAGTGGTCATGGCCGTGGCTCGTGACTGGCTGGGAGCCAAAGCGTCGCATGCGCATCAGGTGCTGTGCAGCGCATCGGCCAAGATGGAATGTTCCGTATGCAGGTGATGTCGCTAAGCGCCGCGCGCGAGGTGGTGATCACCTATCAGGCGAGCCCTATAGCAGGCACGTCTGCGTAGGCAGCTCGACCTCGCCACGACGCGAGGCGATGCGGTCGGCCAGGCGCGTGGGTTCGGGCAGGCGATAGGCGCGCAAGGTGCGCATCGTCCAGTCGAGGGCGCCGTGCATGGAAACGCGATGGCCGGGCGAAACGATCAAGGGGTTGCAGCGCGGCTTGCTGCGCAGTGCCCAGCCGATCTGTGCACCGGCAAGCAGGATCGGGCTGTGATCGCCGCGTTCGGGGCCGGGTTCGCTGAAGCTGCCGGCCAGGCGTTGCTTGGCCACGCCGATGCAGGGCAGGCCGGTCACCACGCCGAAGTGCGCCGCGATGCCCAGCTTGCGTGGATGCGCAATGCCCTGGCCGTCGATGAAGACCAGCTCCGGCGTGCGCGACAGCAGCGCCAGGGCCTGCAGCAATGCCGGCAGTTCGCGAAAACTGAGCAGGCCGGGCACGTACGGCATCGAGGTCGGCACGCGTGCGACATGCGTTTCCAGTGGCAGCAGCGTGTGCGCATCCAGCAATACCGCGGCCGCGCGCGTCGTCTGGCCGTCGTCTTCGAACCCGACGTCGAAGCCGGCAAGCAGCTGCGGCGTTGCGCTCACCTCATCCTGTAGCACCACGCGCTGTGCCAGTTGCTGTTGCAACTGTCGCGCCTGGGTCGCGCTGCCGTCCCAACCGGCGAAGACGGGGTCGTTGGTGTGCATGGCCACAGCATCGCGTGCGGGCCGTGGCGATCTCGTGCACGCCTGCGATGCACGCGCTGCCGCTACAATCGCAGGCTGATCGGCCCCCAATCGGAGAACCGTAGTGACCCGCAAACTCGTACTGCTGCGCCATGGCCAGAGCCAATGGAACCTGGACAACCGTTTCACCGGCTGGGTGGATGTGGAACTCACCGAGCAAGGCCGCCAGGAAGCCGCTGCGGCCGGCAAGCTGATGAAGGACGAAGGCCTGCAGTTCGATGTGGCGCACACCTCGGTGCTCAAGCGCGCCATCCACACGCTGCAGGGCGCGTTGAAGGAACTCGACCAGGACTGGTTGCCGGTGTCCAAGAGCTGGCGCCTCAACGAGCGCCACTACGGCGGCCTGCAGGGGCTGGACAAGGCCGAGACGGCAGCCAAGCACGGCGAAGAACAGGTCAAGATCTGGCGCCGTTCCTACGACATTCCGCCGCCGGCGATGGACGTCAACGATCCGGGGCATCCGTGTCACGACCGCCGCTATGCCACGCTGGACCGCAACGCGTTGCCGGGTACCGAGTCGCTGGCGACCACGCTGGTGCGCGTGCTGCCGTACTGGCACGACGCGATCGCACCGCAGTTGAAGGCCGGGCAGACCGTGCTGGTGACCGCGCACGGCAACTCGCTGCGCGCGCTGTACAAATACCTCAACGATGTCTCCAACGAACAGATCCTGGAGCTCAACATCCCGACCGGCATCCCGTTGCTGTTCGAACTGGACGACAACCTGCAGGTGCAAAGCTTCCGCTATCTGGGCGACCCGGAAGCGGCCAAGCGTGCCGCCGAAGCGGTGGCCAACCAGGGCAAGGCGAAGTAATCGCCGCATCCGCCGGCTGCGCTGCGTGCATGGCGCGCAGCGTGGCGTGGGTTTCGCAGCGCGCGTTCGAATGAGGCGTGCGGGTTTGACACGCAGGCGGTGCCTGTTCGCGGATCGAACAGGTACCGCATGACTGTATGCGTGTGTTCTTGCAGGGGAGACATGATGTCCAGCAAGCGTAAAAGGCAACAAATGAGTGCCACCTACTGCCGCGCGTATCTGGTGACGTTGGGGTTGCTGTTGGCCGGTGGCAGTGCGGCGTTCGCGGTGCTGGCCTGGGGCAGCGTGTCCACTTCGGCGATCGGCGTGGCGCTGCTGATCTGCGTCATGGGTGTGGCGCTGCTGATGTTTGGTTTTTTGGGGCCGTCGCGGCAGATGGAATCCTGGGCGGAGGCAGCGTCCGGGCATGAGGTCGCGCTGGTGCTGATGGCGCTGGCGTATCCGGTGTATCTGCTGATGGCGCCGATCTACGCACGCAAATGATGACAGTCGATGGCGCGCTGCTGCGCCGGACTGCTGGGTGGTTTCCGCGGCGGTAGATGGCGCTGGCACGCGCGTGCCCAGCTGGCGCGCAGTGTCTTGTTGGTCGTTGTGCGTTCTTCGATGAGGCGCGGCACCGGACGTCAGGGCGTTGCGGTGCTGTTGCGATGATGGTGTGGTTGGTGTGTCTGCGCTGATTGCCTACTTTTTTGACTGCGTCTGACGCGGTCGTCTGCCTTGGAGAATGGAAAGATGTTGAGCAAATTCGCGCCACTGTCGCTTGCGGTGGCCATCGCGGTGACGCTCTCGGCGTGTGGCAGTTCCGACGACAGCGCCAAGCCGGCACCGGCCGCAACGCCGGCCGCACCGACCAGGGTGGATGTGTCCAAGCTCGATGCACCGATCGTGGCCTTCGGCGTCAACGATCTGGATCCGGCCATCAACGCGTGTCAGGACCTCAACGGCTTCGTCAACGCCAAGTGGCTCAAGGCCAATCCGGTGCCATCGGACCGCACCAGCTGGGGCAGTTTCGAAGTGCTGGCCGAGCGGTCGCTGACCATCCAGCACGCGCTGGTGGAGCAACTGGCGCGCGGCAACCTGTCGGCCGGTTCGGTGGATGCCAAGATCGCCGACCTGTGGCGCACCGGCTCGGACGAAGCGGCGATCGACAAGGCCGGCATCACGCCGCTGCAGCCGCAGCTGAAGGCGATCGATGCGCTGACCGATGCACCGTCCATCGCCGCGTGGTTGCGCGACAGCTATGCCAAGGGCCAGGGCTTCATGTTCTCGTTCGGCGCCAATGCCGACTACAAGAATTCCGAGCAGATGATCGCCTACGCAGGCCAGGGCGGTCTGGGACTGCCGGAAAAGGGCTATTACACCGATCCGGCGCAGGCCAAGATCCGTGAGCAGTACGTGGCCTACATCGCGCGCGTGCTGGAATTATCCGGCGTTGCGCCAGCGCAGGCGGCAACCCAGGCCAAGGCGGTGATGGCGTTCGAAACGCGCCTGGCCAATGCCTCGCTGTCGCGCATCGAACTGCGCGACCCGGCCAAGCGCTACAACCCGGTCGACGTGGCCGGCGCCAATGCGGTCACCCCGCATTTCGACTGGCAGGCGTTCTTCAGCGCGCTCAAGGTGCCGGCCGGGACCTTCTCGCTGAGCCAGCCGGGTTACTTCGCCGAGCTCGATGCGATGCTGGCCGACACGCCGGTGGACACCTGGAAGGCCTACCTGCGTTTCCACAGCGTGGATGAGGCAGCGCCGTATCTGGCCAAACCGTTCGAGCAGGCCAACTTCGATTTCTATGCCAAGACGCTGCGTGGCCAGCAGGACATGCTGCCGCGCTGGAAGCGCACCTTGAATGCGGTCAACGAAGCGATGGGCGAGGCCCTGGGCCAGTTGTACGTGCAGTCCGCGTTCCCGGCCGAATCCAAGCAGCAGATGCAGCAACTGGTGCAGAACCTCTCGGCGGCGCTCAAGGCGCGGCTGGAAAAACTCGACAGGATGAGCGCGGAAACCAAGCAGCGCGCGCTGGAGAAGTGGGCCAGCTTCACGCCCAAGATCGGCTACCCGGATCAATGGCGCGACTGGTCGGGCCTGGAAACCCGTGGCGATGGATTCCTGGCCAACATGCAGGCCGCGCAGGCATTCAACTACCGCTACATGCTGGACAAGATCGGCAAGCCGGTCGACAAGCGCGAGTGGCATATGACCCCGCAGACGGTCAATGCGTACTACAACGCCACGCGCAACGAGATCGTGTTTCCGGCCGCGATCCTGCAGCCGCCGTTCTTCGATCCCAAGGCCGACCCGGCATTGAACTACGGCGGTATCGGCGCGGTGATCGGGCACGAGATGATGCATGGCTACGACGACTCGGGCAGCCAGTTCGATGCCAAGGGCAACTTCGATACCTGGTGGACCGATGCGGACCGCAAGCTGTTCACCCAGCGCACCGACCAGCTGGTGGCGCAGTTCGACGGCTATGAGGCGATTCCCGGCGTACATGTCAAAGGCAAGCTGACCCTGGGCGAGAACATCGGCGACCTGGGCGGCCTCACCGTGGCCTACGACGCGCTGCAGATGGCGTTGCAGGAACAGCCCGACGCCGGCAAGGATATCGACGGTTATACCCAGGACCAGCGCTTCTTCATGAACTGGGCCACGGTGTGGCGCCGCAACTTCACCGACGGCGAACTGCGCGTGCGCCTGAACACCGATCCGCATGCGCCGGCCAATTTCCGCGCCAATGGCGCGCCGTCGAACATGCCGGCATTCGCGCAGGCATTCCAGTGCAAGCCCGGCGATGCGATGGTGCGTGGGGGCAAAGAGCGCGTTGCAATCTGGTGATCGGCGCAACTGCAGCACGCGGGGTTGCGACCGCGCGTGCTGCAACTGCCGCGTTTCTAGCGGCTTTGTAGAGCCTGCTTGCGGCTGCGTCTGCACATCGGGCTGCCGGTGCAGCGTCTAGACTGCCGTGCTCCGAAGGGCAGGAAGCGGCAGTGACAAGGCGAAGGATCTTCAAGGCGATCGGGATCGGTTTACTGATCCTGGTGCTGGGCAGCGTTCTGTCGTTGTACGGCTACGGGCGCTTTGCCGATCGTCAGCGCGGTGCGGTGAGCCATGCGTTGCCTGCCACGGCGATTGCCACGCCGATCGATCGGGTCGTCGCGCCGCTGCAGCAGGCACATGCCGGCCAGACCGGCATGGTGATCCTGCCCGACAACGTCGACGCGTTTGCGGTGCGCGCGCTCACCGCGCGTGCGGCCGGGCGTAGCCTGGATCTGCAGTACTACATCTGGCATGCGGACTTCACCGGCAACCTGCTGCATAACGAGCTGCTGCATGCGGCCGATCGCGGCGTACGCGTGCGCCTGCTGCTGGACGACATGAACATCCACGGCAGCGATTCGGTGCTGGCGGCGCTGGACAGCCACCCGCTGATCGAGATCCGGCTGTTCAATCCCACCCGTGCGCGCGAAGGCACGCTGATGCGCGGCGTGGAGATGGTGCTGCGCATGTTCAGCATCAATCGGCGCATGCACAACAAGGCCTGGATTGCCGATGGCCGGATGGCGGTGGTGGGCGGCCGCAATGTCGGCGACGAGTATTTCGATGCGGCGCGCGACACCAACTTCATGGACATGGACGCGGCATTGATGGGGCCGGCCGTGGGCCAGGCCGAGCAGGTCTTCGATGCGTACTGGAACAGCCCCAACGCCTTACCGCTGGACGCGCTGGTGACCGCACGGCCGCAGGCACTGGATGCGTTGCGCGGCAGTCTGGACGCCGGCCTGGCATCGGCACGCGCGCATCCCTACGTGGAGCGGCTGCGCCGGTCGCCGAGCGTGCAGGCCCTGACGCAGGGCCAGCGCCAGGTGCATTGGCTCGACCAGGCGCGCATCGTCTCCGACCCGCCGGAAAAGGCTGAGGGCGCACCGCCGCAGGCCGACTGGATGACGCCAATCCTGATCGGCGAGATGGCACGTGCGCAGCGCGAGCTGAAGGTGATCTCGCCGTACTTCGTGCCGGGCGAGGAAGGCATGCGCTGGATCGGCCAGTTGCGTCGGCGCAATGTGCGCGTCAGCGTGTTGACCAATTCGCTGGCGGCAAACGACGTGGTCGCCGTCCACAGCGGCTATGCCGGTTACCGCGTGCCACTGCTCACCCAGGGCGTGCGCCTGTACGAGCTCAAGCCGATGGGCAAGCCGGACGGTAGCCTGTTCGGGTCCAGTGGGGCCAGCCTGCACACCAAGGCCTTCGTGGTGGACGACAGCAGCGGTTTCATCGGCTCGTTCAATCTGGATCCACGCTCGATGAACCTCAATACCGAGATGGGCCTGCTGTTTAATGATCGCGCAGTGGCCGCGCAACTGGAGCAGGTCTACAACCGCAAGATCGGTGCGCCGGTGAGTTACCGCGTGACTCTGGAACAGGGCGAGCTGCGCTGGCACGACGATGCAGCGCAACCGCCCGAGGTGTGGTCGCAGGAGCCGGCAGCCAGCGTGTGGCGGCGTGGCGCGGCAGCGGTGATGGGCCGGTTACCGCTGGAATCGCAGTTGTAGTTCCGCTGCGCGCGCGTGCGGCGCGCTACTGCAGCTGTGTCACGATCTCGCGCGCCATCGCGCCCAGCGGCAGGATGCGGTCGGCGCCGCCGCGTTTGATCGCTTCCTTGGGCATGCCGAATACGATGCTGGTGTGCTCGTCCTGCGCCACCGTGCGCGCGCCGGCCTGACGCATTTCCAGCAGCCCGGCTGCGCCGTCGTCGCCCATGCCGGTCATGATGATGCCCAGCGCATTGCTGCCGGCCGCACGTGCGGCCGAGCGGAACAGCACATCCACCGACGGCCGATGCCGGTTGACCGGCGGGCCTTCCATCACTTCGACAAAGTATTGCGCGCCACTGCGGCGCAGCAGCAGATGCTTGCCACCGGGCGCGATCAGTGCGCGGCCCGGCATCACCCGGTCGTTGTTGGCCGCTTCCTTCACTGCGATCTGGCACAGGCCGTTGAGGCGCGCGGCGAAGGCGGCGGTGAATTTCTCCGGCATGTGCTGCACGATCACGATGCCGGGGCAGACGCGCGGCAAGGCGGTCAGCACTTCTTCCAGCGCCTGGGTACCGCCGGTGGAGGTGCCGATGGCGACGATGCGCTCGGTGGTCTGCGCCAGGGCGCGCCCGCTCTGTGCCGGCAGGATCACGTCGGCGGTGTGTTTGACTTCCGGCTCCAGCGGTGCGGCGGTAACGCGTGCGGCCAGCCGCTTGACGTTGGCGCGTGCGGCGCTGCGTACGGTGGCCACCAGCTCGTCGGCCGAATCGGTGAGGAACTGCTTGAGCCCCAGGCGCGGCTTAGTCACCACCGCCACCGCGCCGGCGGCCAGCGCGTCCATGGTGACGCGCGCGCCCTTTTCGGTGAGCGTGGAGCAGATCACCACCGGGGTGGGCCGCTCGCTCATGATCTTGCGCAGGAAGGTGATGCCGTCCATGCGCGGCATTTCCACGTCCAGCACGATCACGTCCGGCCATTGCTGGCGCATCTTGTCGATGGCCAGCAGCGGGTCGGCGGCCGTGGCGATCACCTCGATGCCTTGCGCGTCGTTGAGCACGCCCACCAGCACCTGGCGCACCACCGCCGAGTCGTCGACGACCATGGCCTTGATGGTGGCGGGATTGGCGGTGGGGCGGTTGAGCGCTGTCGACACGGTGAATCCTTGGATCATGCCTTGCGGAAAATCGAGGGTGCCACCTGAACCAGATCGATGTCGAGTTCGCTCAGGCTTTCCGAATGACCGATGCAGAAATATCCGCCCGACTTGAGGTTGGACAGCACGCGCAGGATGACCTCGCGCTTGGTCTGGCCATTGAAATAGATCATCACATTGCGCAGGAAGATCGCATCGAAGCTGCCCAGCATCGGCAAGGCCGTGTTGAGGTTGGCATGCACGAACTTGACGCGGTCGCGCAGGCGGCGCTCCACCAGCAAGGTACCGTCGTACTCACCCTGACCACGCAGGCAATAGCGCTTGAGATACGCCTGCGGAATGCCGTCGATGCGTTGCAGGGCGTAGTGCCCGGTGCGGGCCTTGGCCAGCACGCGGGTACTGATGTCGCTGCCAACCACTTCGAACGGCCGCCCCTGCAAGGCGTCGTCCAGCACCATCGCCATGCTGTAGGCCTCTTCGCCGCTGGAGCTGGCCGCGCTCCAGCAGCGGAACGGCAGGCCGCCGCGATGTTCGCCGGCCAGCTTGCGCAGCAACTCGAAGTGCTTGGGCTCGCGGAAGAAGTAGGTTTCGTTGGTGGTCAGCAGATCGATCGCGGTCTGGATCTCGGCGCGGTCCTGGCGGCTTTCCAGCAACTGCAGGTACTGCGTGTAATTGCTGAACTGGTGTTCGCGCAGGCGCTTGCCCAGGCGGCCGCACAACATGGCCTTCTTGCCCGAGGAAATGCTGATGCCGGCCGCTTCGAAGATGAAGCGCTGGAAGCGGCCGAATTCCTGTTCGGTGATGGCGGTGGACGTGCTCATGTCAGGCGACATCCGCATCGCTGGGCAGTGCGTTGCCGCACAGGCGGGCGATGCGCACGGCGTGTTCGCGCCACCATTCCGACAGCATCGGCCCGGGCATCGGTGAGCCCATCAGGTAGCCTTGCGCCAGGTCGCAGCCCAGCTCGCGCAGCAGGCGCCAGTCGTCCGGGGTTTCCACCCCTTCGGCCACGGCGGTGAGGTCGAGCCGGTGCGCCAGTTCCAGCGTGGATTCGAGCACGGTGCGCTGGCTGCGGCTGCGATGGGCGGCATGCACGAAGCTGCGATCCAACTTGAGTTCGGTAAAGGGAATGCTGGCCAGGCGCTGCAGCGAGGAAAACCCCGTGCCGTAGTCGTCGATCGACAGGCCGAAGCCATGCAGGCGCAGGCGCGCCAGCATGCTCAGGGCATTGGCCGGCTCGACGATGGCGCTCTCGGTGAGTTCCAGCACCAGATCGGCAGGGCTCAGGCCGTTGTCGCTCAGCTTGCCGCACAGTTGTTCGAGAAAGCCCTGCTCGCTGAGCAGGTTGGGCGACAGGTTCAAGGCCAGGCTCAGCTCGAAGCCTTCTGCGCGCCAGTCCACCAGCTGCGCGACCGCCAGGTCGATCACCTGCTGGGTCAAGGCATGGATCAGGCCTTCGCGTTCGGCCAGCGGAATGAAGCGCTCCGGCCCGATCATGTCGCCTTGCGGGCGGCGCCAGCGCGCGAGTGCTTCCACACCGCGCAGGCGGCCATCCTTGAGATCGAGTTTGGGTTGGTAGGCCACGCGGATTTCGCCGCGGCGCATGGCCCGGTCCAGCCGCGATGCCGCCGCGCCACCGCTGGACATCAGCGGCAATATCGCCGGCTGTGCAAACGCAGGCGCGTTCGTGGTCAGTCCCGGTTCGCACTCCAGCACGTTGGCCAGGTCCTGCAGATGCATCGGCTTTTCGATGCCGCCGAGCACGCGCACCCCGGCGCTGCGGCTGAGCTGCATCACCGCATCGATCAGGGCGCCGCCGCGCTGCGAGACCACCACCACCGGCACGCTGTACTTGCCGCGCGCCAGCGCATCGAGCAGCTGCACGCCGTCCATGCCTGGCATTTCCAGATCGATCAGCAGCAGCGATGGTGCAATTGCACTGCCCAGCCAGGCCAGCGCGGCGTGACCGTCGACCGCGCCGTCGACCGCGACGGCGCCGAGCTGGCGGCACAGCGCCATCGCGTGTTCGCGCTGGACCACGCTGTCGTCGACGACCAACACGGGGCCGTCCAGCGCGCAGCTGCAGGAGAGAAGGGTGGGGCGCATGGGAGTCCTTGCGTGCATGCTGGACATGTCAGGCTGCCTGCTCGGCGACAGACAGCTGGGCGAGTGCGTCGTTGCCCAGCACCGCGTCGGCGTCGAGCAGGATCACGAAGCGTTCGCCGATCCTGGCCATCGCATGGATGCATTCGCGTGCGATGCCGGCGCCAAAATTGGGCGCACCGGCGATCGCGTCGGGCGCGATCTCCAGCACTTCGTTCACCGCGTCCACCAGCAGGCCGAGCACCTGATGCGTCTGGCCATGGGCGATCTCCACGATCACGATGCAACTGCGCTTGGTGATCGCGCTCGCATTGCGGCCGAAGCGTTGCTGCAGATCCACCACCGGCACCACCGCGCCGCGCAGGTTGATCACGCCACGCAGCGCCGGCGGCATCATCGGCACGTCGGTGGGGGCGCGGTATTCGATGATTTCCTTGATGCCGAGGATGCCCAGGCCGAACATCTCCGTGCCCAGCAGAAAGGTCAGGTATTGCTGCGGTGCCGTCGATGACGGCGCAACGGTGCGTGTGGTGGTGATGGCTGCGCTGTGCGGTTGCATCGTCGTTTCCTCAGAAGCTGGCGAACTGCGATTCGTCGATCGCATCGGCGGTGGTCGCCACCGCGCTGATCTGGCGCACGTTGCTGCGACGCGGCGGTGCGCTGACCGCGGTGCTGCTGCCATGCGTTGCGATCCGGCGCGGGCCAGGCTTGTTGCTGGGCGATGCCACCGCGCGCCCGCTGTTGCCGAGCCGGAAGAAGCCCATCAGCTGCTGCAGCTGTTCGGCCTGCGCGCTCATTTCTTCGGACGTGGCGGCCAGTTCTTCGGCATTGGCCGCGGCCGACTGGGTGGTCTGGTTCAACTGGCCGACCGCGGTGTTGATCTGGCTGACGCCGGCGGTCTGTTCTTCGGAGGCGGCGGCGATCTCCTGCACCAGGTCGGAGGTGCGGCGGATCGAGGGCACCATCTCGCCCAGTACGCGGCCGGCGCTCTCGGCCAGTTCCACGCTGGAGCCGGCCACTTCGCCGATCTCCTGCGCGGCGATCTGGCTGCGCTCGGCCAGCTTGCGTACTTCGGCGGCCACCACGGCAAAGCCCTTGCCATGTTCGCCGGCACGCGCCGCTTCGATGGCGGCGTTGAGCGCCAGCAGGTTGGTCTGGTACGCGATGTCGTCGATGATGCCGATCTTCCTGGCGATGTCCTTCATCGCCACCACGGTGGCGCGCACGGTGTCGCCACCGTCGGCCGCTTCGCTGGCGGCCTTGGCGGCCATGCTGTCGGTGACGCGCGCGTTTTCGGTGTTCTGCGCGATGGAGGCGGTCATCTGCTCCAGCGAGGCGCTGGTTTCTTCCACGCCGGCGGCCTGTTCGCTGGCGGCCTGCGCCAGCGCCTGCGCGGTGGCGCTGACTTCTTCCGACGCACTGGCCAGGTTCTCGGCGTTGCGATTGACCTCGTCCACGATCTCGGTCAAGCGGGTCATGGTGGTGTTGACGTAGCGCTGCATGTCGGCGAACGCGCCTTCGTAGCGGCCTTCCACGGTGTGGGTGAGGTCGCCTTCGGCCATCGCGCCCATCACCTGGATCACTTCGGAGATGCTGCGCAGGTTGCCGCGCGCACGTTCCACGGTGTCGTTGATGAAGGCCTTCTTGCCGGGCAGCTGCGCCAGCGGGGCATCGAAGTTGCCGCGGCCGAATTCGGCCACCACACCCATCGCCAGCTTCTTCACCGCGATATGCGCGCCCACCATCTGGTTGATGCCCAGCGCCATGCTGCGGAAGTCGCCGTCGAAACGTGCGCTGTC
>NZ_JSZE01000085.1 GCF_000802365.1 Xanthomonas cannabis pv. cannabis | reverse complement strand
ACAGGATCGAGTCGAAGCCATATTCGTTGAACGGTGTATCGCAGGCAATCGCCTCCGCTTCCATCTTCAGCGTTTGCGCGATCAGTGCGCGAAGTTCGGACTCCAGAGCGTCTGCAGCCTGTGGTTGCGCGCGAGCGTGCAAGGCGTCGGCGACCGCCGCTGCCGCTCCCGACCGTTGCGGCGAAAGAAAAGCGCGGTCGATCGTCGCGCGATTTCCTGGCAAGACGACGACCTGTGGCGCAGGATGCGCGAGCAGATGCAGCGACTGCATGCCGTGGTCATTGGTGCTGCCGTCTTGCTGCGTGCCACCTTCTTGCTGCGCGCCGCGGTCTTGCAGCGTGCCGCGGAGTTTCGCGAGCAGGGCGATGCCCTCGGCTTCGCCCAGCTCATCGCTTCGCAGCCGATCCAATAGACCGTCGAAACTCTCATTCATGTCAATGCCCCTTGTTCCGCCAGGGCGCTCAGCACGCCCTGCATATCCAGCTCTCCGGCCTTGAGCCGATCCAGCAGCGTCCGATAACTGTTCCATTCCGGGCTGCCTGGCCGCAGCTCGCGATCCGGGAGTTGCGGAACGCGCTCGGGTTGGGCCGGCTCCGCAACGTCCGTGCGCAGGATGTATTGCAGCTTCCAGTCGAGCGTGATCGCGTCGGCCACGTGTCGACCAGCGTTCCGGTAGTCGTCCTCGTCGATCTCGCCGCGCGCGACCAGGTCGCGCAACGCCGCGTCACCGAGTCCCGCCAGCATCCGGTAGCGGACCGTGTCGAGGGCTGCGCTCGACTTGGCGCTCGTCAGGTTGCGCCGGTTCAGCGCCTTTAGACGCGCGGCGGCATTCGGGTCCGCGTGCTCGCCACGCAACCGGTAGATCGGCGGGAACGAAGGCAGATTCACGAGTTCCCAGAAGGCGCGGAACTCGCGCGCCGGATCGGGCAGCAGGCCGAGCCTCAGGCCGAACATCACATTCGCGATCGGCCCATTGATCGCCGCGTGACGGCGATCGAAACGGTAGTCGCGTTCGCTGCGGGCAAGCTCCGTGTTGCCGGACATCATGCGCGAATACCAGCGGGCCGCCATTTCCGGGAAAAAGAACGTGCCGGAGTACGCAACGGGCAGCGGGCACGACGTCGATACGAGGCTTGGCCTGTCGCGGTGGAAAATCCCCATCGCAAAATCGGAGCGCATCGATACGCCCGGCAGGCAGTCGAGTTGCTCGTCCATCGTGTAGCCGGTGCAAAACACCACGACGTCGACATCGACGCGGCGCCCGCTATGCCGGAACCGGCAACCGCTCGCGTCGAACTCGCCGATCTCGTCGACCACCGCCTCAACCCGGCCGCTCGCGACGAGCGGAACGACACCGTCGTTGATCTGCACCAATGGCTGCTTGCGGAAATCTTCGAGGTCGGGCAGCAGGCCACTGTCCTGGTACTGACGGAAGTACTCGGGCATCGAGTAACGGAGCCGTTCCAGCATCTGTCCCGGATCGACCGTCGCCAGCAGACTTGCGGGCGACTGGAAGTCGTTCGGCACGAACCCTGTCATCCGCGGCATGATGAATTTCGGTTTGCGCATGGTCCAGATCACCTGACTGGCGCTCTTCGTCGCCTCCTCGGCGATATCCATCCCGCTGATCCCGTTGCCGACGACGAGCACGCGCTTGCCCTTCAGGCAGGCTTCGTCGATGTACTCGGCGGAATGCAGGATCTGGCCGCGGAACTTGTCGAGTCCGTCAAACGCGGGGCGCCAGGGCTTCCAGTACAGCCCCTGGCACAGCGCCACGCCGTCGTAAACCTCGGCGCGGGTTTCCCCGTCGCGCAACGTGGTGACGCGCCATTGCTCACCGTGCGGTTCGATACGGCTGACCTCGGTCCGGTAGCGAATGTGCTTGGACACACCGAAGTGCTCGGCATAGTCGCGCAGATAGCGATGCATGTCGGCGACGCCATGAAAGTGCCCGTCGGTCGACGCGCCGTCGAAATCGGAAAATGCGCTCGTATGCTTGGACGTCTGGAAGCGTGTCTTGCGGTAAGCGCCCGCGCGCTTGTTCTGCGTGTGCAGCAACCAGACGCCGCCGAGGTCGGCCTGCCGATCGAATACATCCGGCTGATGGCCTTCCTCGAGGAGCGACTTCGCCATCACGAGTCCCGCCGGTCCGGCACCGACCACCGCGATCCGCTTGCGCGACCGGCCGGCCGCCGGCGCATCGGCATGCCGAGCGGCGGCCGGCGCATCGACATGCGGAGCCGCCGCCGGCGTCGCACCGCCGATCCAGTGACGCTGTTTGGCGAACACATACCCGGGCAACGCGATCCGACGAGGCGACAGTCCATCGAACGCACGCGTATCGCCGCCGATGTCGCCGCCCTTGACCCACAGCGACGCCGCCTCGCGCGCATCGCCGTCGGCGAGCGCCTGCGCGACACTCGCCGAGCGTTCGGCGGCATGCGATGCCGGCGCCGTGCCATCGTGGATGCCGACACCCGCATCGGCCCCGCGCGTGAGCCATGCGTCGAGCCGCTCGATCAGTGCGGCGACCGACGGCGCGACGATCGCGAGCCGGTGTCGGAACGCGGCACGCCCGGTCTGCAGCGTGTATGCGACATCGGTCAGGTGAGGCGGGTCATCGATCGCGATGCCCGCTGCGAGCGCGTCGCGCAGTCGCGCGGCGGACGCCCGCAACGACTCCGGGTTCCGCGCCGACAGCACGACGAGACGGTCGCGCGCGCCGTCGTCGGAAGAGGCGCGCCGGTCCTCGGCGTGCGCCTCCTCGACCACCATATGCGCGTTGGTTCCGCTGAAACCGAACGAGCTCACACACGCCATCCGCGACTCGTCGTCGAGCGTGCGCCAGGCCTGCGCGACACGCGGGACGTGGAACGGAGAACGCGCCAGATCGATGTGCTCATTGACGTTCTCGCAATGCAGCGTTGGCGGAATCGTCCGGTGCCTCAGGCTCAGTAGCACCTTCATCAGACCGGCGATCCCCGCGGCAAGCGCGAGATGTCCGATGTTGCTCTTGACCGAGCCGAGCGCGCAGTAGCCGGTACCGGCGTCGAACTCCCGAAACGCCTCGGTCAGCGCGCGGACCTCGATCGGATCCCCCAGTTTGGTTCCGGTGCCATGCGCCTCGGCCATCGTGATGCGCTTCGGGTCGATGCCGAAACGGCGGTAGACGCCAGCGGCAAGCCGCCGCTGCGCGTCGGGATTGGGCGCAGTGATGCCGTTGGTGCGTCCGTCCTGGTTGATGCCCCAGCCGCGGATCACGCCGTGGATGGTGTCGCCAGCGGCGATCGCATCGTCGAGCCGGCGCAGCAGCACGGTGCCGACGCCCTCGCCGGGAACGAAGCCGTCCGCCGCGTCGTCGAACGTGCGACAACGGCCGGTCGGTGACAGCATCCCGGCCTTGCTCGACAGGATATGCAGGGTCGGGCCGGCCATCACACACACACCGCCGGCGATCGCCAGATCGCAGTTGCCGAGCAACAGGCTGTTGCATGCTTCGTTGACCGCCACGAGCGCCGATGAGCATGCGGTATCGATCGCCAGACACGGGCCATCGAGATTGAGGAAATACGGCATCCGTGCGGACAGGATCGAACTTGCGCCGCCCATGAACGACTGCGCACCGGCTTCGTTGCGCTCGCCGAGATCGGCGTAGTCGCCGGTCGCGCACCCGACGAACACGCCTGTGTGCTTGGTCGCGAGGCTGAACGGGTTGTAGCCCGCGTGCTCGATCGCATGCCAGCAGTTCTCCATGAACACCCGCTGCTGCGGATCCATGTGTTCCGCCTCGCGCGGCGAGATGCCGAAGAATTCGGCGTCGAACGCGTCGGCGTCGTCGAGCAGCCCGATCCAGCGGCTGTAGGTCTTGCCTTTCGCCTGCGGGTTCGGGTCGTAGTACCCGTCGAGCGACCAGCGGTGCGCCGGCACCTCGACGATGCTGTCGCGCCCTTCGACCAGATTGCGCCAGAATGCGTCGAGGTCGGTTGCGCCCGGGAAGCGCCCGGCCATACCGATGATCGCGATATCGACGCGCTTGCGGGATTCAGGCTCGCCTGGCGACCTCGCGGGTGCTGGTGCTGGTACTGATGTTGTTGCCGCGCTCGAAAGGGTCGCCTCGCGCGAGGCGGGGACAACCGCAGAAACGCCCACGGCGGGTTCGCCGGGCTTGCTGCCGTGCAGCGTGACCGAGGCCGGCGGCAGCGCGCCCGCCACGTTCGTCGCGGCGGGTTGCGCAACGCGCAACGATGCGCCCGCGCTACCGAGATATGCGCTCAGCGTAGCGACGTTCGGATACTGATAGAGCTGGGTCGGCGACAGCTCGACGGACAGATGTTCGTGCAGTTTGCGCGCCCAGGTCACCGCCGTCACCGAATCGAGGCCGAGATCGACGAAGCTCGCCTGCGCGTCGATGTCCTGCGCGTCGAGCTGCAATTCGGCCGCAAGCGTCTGCATGACGATGTCGGCGATCGTGCGTTCGGCGGGCGCCGGTGTCGGCACAGGCAGTACCGGCGACTCGGCACGCGCGTCCGCCGGCACGGGGTGTTGCACGAGCCCACCGCTGGTGATGTCGAGCAGATACGCGAGCAGCCTGGCGACGCTCGGATACTCATAGACGTGCGCGGGCGACAGCTCGACCGACAGTGCGCGGCAGATCGTGCGGGTCCAGGTCACCGCGGTCACGGAATCGAGTCCGAGGTCGACGAAGCTCGCCTGATCGTCGAGTTCCTCGACAGCGAGCTGGATTTCGGCGGCGAGCGTCGATTTCAGCAGCGTCTCCAGGGACCGGGCGCGCGCGGCGGCGGCGTTCGCGCCCGGCGCGTCACCGGTGCGCGCCGCGCCGAGACCGAAGGAGCGGTCGATCAGTGCTGCGACGGCGGGGTTGTGATAGAACGTTTTTTCGTGCATCGCTAGTTCCTTTTGAATCGTTTCGGGTAGCCCCTGCACAAGCGGCGCAAGACGCAGCTGCTTGGCGCGGATCAATTCCTCACGCGTCTGTGATGTCGCCCAGCGCGTCGCGATCCGGTGCGCAAGCGCGAGCACCTCGCCCCGCGGCACGACCGACAACCCGGGCAGCCGTTCGCGCAATTCCCGTCCCTTGTAGGGCTGTGCGCCGAGCAGGATTTCCCGGCCGAGATCCAGGCCTAGCCTCATCGGGAATACGAGGGTGGACCCTGCGCCCGGCGTAAAGCCGTACGACAGATACGGGCTGTGGTAGACGCTCTCCTCCGCGAACAGCACCGCGTCGCACATCATCCCCATCGACCAGCCGGCGCCGATCGCGTGTCCCTGCATCGCCGCGATCACCGGCACCGGGCACGCAAGCGGCAGTTCGTACAGACGCGCGTCGGTGAATTTCGCGTTGCCCTGCTGGATCGCCTTCAAGCCCTGCAGCGTCCCACCGGTTGCGAAGTAGTGACCGTAGCCGGTCAGGATCAGCACCTTGCACGCAGGGGTCGCGCCGGCCCAGGCGACGACCGCCTCCATCGCGGCGACCAGTTCCGGGGTGAATGCGTTCTTGCTGGCCACCTGGTTGAGCCGCGCAGTGGCGACGCCGAGCGCGTTAAACGTCAGCTCGACGCACGGATGCGGCAGCGGCACCGGGCTGCCGAGGTCCGTCGCGTCCGGCCCCACGGTCGCCACATCCGGCGCGTGCGCACGGTCCGCAAGCAGCGGCCACGACGACACGTTCCCCAGCGCACCGTCTTCGCCAAGGAAGGTCGTACGCCAATGCGCCTTGAGCAGGCCGCCCGCGCGACCGCCACCGCCAACCAGCGCTTCGGTGGTCGTGAGCGCTTGTGCGGCGATCGCGTGTGCGGGTAGTGCGAGGATGCCGAGATTTTCCGCCTGCCACGCCGCGCCGGTGCGCACCTCGCCCGACAGCATCGCGGCGGCGCCGGAGCGAGCGCCGAAACGCGCACGAAGCGCGCCGTCGATCGCGCGACGCGGCGCGGACGGGCAGCCATAGCGGCCGTCGATGTCGACAATCAGCAGATCGCTTGCGGCGCCGATCACCCAGCCGAGTTCGATCGCATCGCCGTGGAACGCGGCCAGGACGACCGACGACGATCGACCGATCGCATCGACGAGCCGTGTCGCCGCGCCATCGGACACGCCGTCGAGGGATTGGCGCAGTCCGTCGGGCGGGCCGTGCAACACCACCACGTCGATCGGATCGCCGCCCGCAGGCTGTTCGAACAGCGCGGTCAGTTGCGTGACCAGCCGCATCGCGTCGCAGCCGGCGGACAGCGCAACGTGAACGCGCGTCGGATGCGCGCTATCGCGCAACGGGACGAGCGGTTCGCCCGGGTAGCTCGCGCGCGGCGGCTCTGCAGCCGGCAAACGCGTCGCCGGAGCGGATTCAGACGCCGCGCTCAGCCTGGCGTTTGCGCGCGCGGCAGGCGCCGCGAGCGTGATCGGCATCGCCACCGTGTGGCGGCGCGACGCAACGAACGCGCGCGGCGCCGGCAGTCGGATCGCGCCGCTGCCGGTGGCTTCGCGGGCATCGCCGACCGACACCGAGTTGCGCGGCGACGTCGGACCCATCGCGCCGCCGTCAGCGATTGCCGAGGTAGCCGCGCCGTCGCGCGCATCAAGTGCCAGCGCGGGCGGCAGCGTATCGAGCCAGAACCGCTGCCGCTTGAACGGATAGGTAGGCACGGCGATGGCGCGGGCCGGCCGCGCACCATGCGGCGGCGCGCGCAGCGCGCGCCAGTTGAGCGCCGCGCCGCGCACCCACGCACCTACGCATGCGTCGAGGTCGCCCGGCGCGAGCGGTGCCTCCGGTTCGCCGGCCGCGGGCACGCCGGTGATACGTCCACGGTGGAAGCCGTCGACATGCTCGCCGCGCCGATGCGCGCGCAGCGCGTCGAGCAGTTCCGACGTCGAGCGGCAGACGAACGCGCAGCGCTCCGGCATCGCCGTGCGCCCCGTCTGCAGCACGCAGCACAGCTCCGCCAGCGGGCCGCCGCCCTTGGCGAGGAAGTCGATTATCCGGTCCAGATAGGCGTCGAGCCGATCAGCGTTACGCGCGGACAGCACGAACATCGCGGGCGTCTCCTGACTGCCTGCCGACGTGTCGAGCGCGGCATCGGCGTCGCGATATTGCTCGACAATGAGGTGTGCGTTGACGCCGCCGGCGCCGAACGATGAGATGCCCGAACGCAGTGGCGTGTCTGTGCCCGACTGCGCCGTCCAGTCGCGCAGCGTGTCGGACAAATAGAAGCCGGAGCCGGCCAGCGCGATTTCGGGATTCAGCTCGCGGGCGTGAAGCGTCGGCACCAGCGTGCGATGGCGTAGCTGCAGCACGACCTTCGTCAGCGCGGCAATGCCGGCCGCCGCCTCCAGGTGCCCGATGTTCGACTTCACCGAGCCCAGCGCGCATTGCGCGCCGTCGCCGCGTTCGCCGCCAAACGCCTGCACGAGGCCGCGGAACTCGATCGGATCGCCTAGCGCAGTGCCGGTTCCGTGCGCCTCCAGATAACTGATCGACGCCGCATCGCAGTCGGCTTTCGCCAGCGTCTGGCGAATCAGCGCCTGCTGCGACGCGGGGCTCGGCACCATGTAGCCATGCGTCTTGCCCGAATGGTTGATGCCGCTCGCGCGGATTACCGCGTGAATGGTGTCGCCGTCGCGCCGTGCGTGCGCGAGCGGCTTCAGGATCACCGCGCCGACGCCCTCGCCCGGCACGAAGCCGTCCGCGCCCGCGCCGAAACTGCGGCAGCGCCCTGCTCCCGACAGCATATGGCCCGAACACAGCGACACGTAATTGGCCGGATGCAGATACAGGTTCACACCACCGGCGATCGCGATGTCGCAGCCGCCGCGGCGCAGGTATTCGCAAGCCTCGTGAATCGAAACGAGCGAACTCGAACACATGGTATCGATCGCCAGGCTCGGCCCCGCGAGATCGAGGCAATACGACACGCGGTTCGCGATCGAGCCGAACGAGGTTCGTGGCAGGAACGCCTTGTCCTGACGCCAGAACTCCGGCCCGTACAGCTCGAATCCCGTCTTGGTCGCGCCGACGAACACGCCCGCACGGTCGCGATGCCGGGCAAGCGCTTCGCGGCTGTATCCGGCGTCCTCGAGCGCCTCCCAGGCGCATTGCAGGAACAGCCGCTCCTGCGGATCCATCAGATACGCGTCGCGTGGCGCGATCGAAAAGAACTGCGGATCGAAATCGGCGAAACCGTCGATGAAACCGCCCCACTTGCTGTAGCTGCGGCCGGTCCGCGACGCTTCGTCCTTGTCGCCCACGTAAAAACCCTCGAGCGGCCAACGCTCAGCCGGGATTTCGCCGATGCAGTCGACGCCCGCGACGAGATTGCGCCAGTATTCGTCAAGGTTCGCGGCCTTCGGATAGCGGCCCGCGATGCCGATGATCGCCACCAGGCCGTCATCGTTGGTGCGGCCGTTGTCGCCAATGCCGCGCGCGTCGGCGACAGGCGTGGGCGTACGCTCTGCGGTGGCGTCGATCGCCGGCGTTGCAGTCGCGACCGTCGCGTGAACGCCGGCCCAGGTACGGCTCTCAGCCGGGTATTGCGCGACCAGATGCGTGGCTAGGCTCGCGAGCGTCGTGTGCTCGTACAGCACTGCGGTGCCGATGCCTGGATAGTGCTCGCCGAGCGATTTTTGCAGATGCCGGATGCGCACCGAATCGATGCCGTAGCTCTCGATCTGCGCAAGTGGATCGATGCGCTGCGGCGACAGTTTGCAGAGCCGGCCGAGCATTTCGCGCAGCCGGTCCGTCACGCGTTCGTCGATCCCGGAGGCGGACGGCGCTGGTATCGCATCGCCAGTCGCCGGCCGCGCCGGAGCCGGTTGGCCGTGCTCGGCGGCCTCGGCGGCTTCGCGAATCCGTTGCGCGTCGCCGAAGACGACCAGCAGGTGTTCGCCGCTGTGTGCGAGTGCGCATGTCAGCGCATGCATGCCGTCATCGGCGGGGAGCGGCAGCATGCCGGTCTGTTCGCGCAGCAGCCGTGCCGCATGCGCGTCCGGCGCCATGCCCTCGCTTTCCCACCACGGCCAGCCGATCGACACGGTTCGGCCGCGGCGTTCTCCTGTCGCGACCAGCGCGTCGCGATAAGCCGCGTAACGGTCCATGAACGCGTTGGCGGTTGCGTAATCGCTCTGGCCCGCGTTGCCCATCGCGCCCGACAGCGACGAATACAGCACGAAGAAATCGAGCGGCAGGTGGCGCGTCGCCAGATCGAGATTCACGGTGCCTGCCACCTTCGGCGCGAACACCGCGCGGAGCTTGTCGGGGGTCTTGCATAGGGCCACGCCGTCGCGCGTCACGCCGGCGGCGTGGAATACACCGTGGAGCGCGCCGTGCTCGCGTTCGATGTCGGCGACGAGCTGCTCGCATGCTGCCGGGTCTGCGATGTCTGCTGCCCGGTATTCGATCGTGATTCCTTGTCCGCGCATCTCGTCGAGCAGCGTGCCGACCGGCGTGTCCGCGCGCCCGGATTGCGCGCGGCGGCCGGTCAGGATCAACACCACCGACGGCATAGCGCGCGCAAGCCGTCGCGCGAGCAACGAACCGAGTGCGCCGCCGCCGCCCGTAATCAGATACACGCCGCGCTCGCGCCACTGCGGCTCGACAGCTCCGGCCACTGCCGCATCGCGCCACACGCGGCGCGACAGTACGCCGTCGCGGCAGCGGATGAGCGATGCACGCAGATGCCGCGCGGCCGTTTCGGCCTGCTCGCGCACTCCGCGCGCGGCGTCGTCCGAGGGCGCGTCGTCGCACTGAATGAGCTGGCCGGCAAACGCCGGTTGTTCGAACGCCAGGCTGCACAGCATCGCCTCGAGCGCGGTTAGCAGGTCGCCACGGCCGCCGGACGGTACCAGCACTTGCACGCGAACGGCGGCGCCAGAGCTGTCGGGCAGGAGGCGTTGCAGTTCGGCAAACAGCGACAGCGCGCTACGCGTGAAGTCGCCGTCGACAGAATCGGCAATATCGCCACCGGCGGCGACACGACAGTGGCCAGCCGGCCATTGCGACATCAGCCGTCGTGCCGCGTTCGCGTCCCATCCGCACAGCAGCACGTCCGTCACGCGCCCGCTTCCGGCCTCCTCGCTAGACGCCGCAGACGGCAACCGCTCCCATGCGGGCACGCGATAGCCGAGACGCGCCGTGCTGGCGCGGTCCGGCGTGGCCGGCTGCGGAACATCGGCGCCCGCCGACGGCAGCCAGTAGCGCTCCTTCGCGAACGGATAAGTCGGCAGGTTCGCCCGGCGCGGCCGACGGCCTGTTGCGCCAGCATCGTCGCGATACAGGTGTTCCCAGTCGAGATCGATGCCCTCGACCCAGGCAGTCAACAGCTGCGTGTATTTGCGTTTTTTGAACCAGACATCGATCAGCGCGTGACTGTCCTGGTCCGCGCCGAGGAGCGGCAGCAGCCGGTTGCCGTTCGCACGGCTACCGGCAAACGTGCGGCGCTCGTCCGGCCGCCCGTCCAGATAGCGGTTCAACAGACCGAGCAGCTCGTCGCGCGAATCGGCGATAAACGCGACGCGCGCCTCCCAGGGCTCGCGCCCTGTCTGCAACGTGTACGCGATACTGGCGAGTCCGGCAGGCGGACGCAGCCAGTCCTTCGCGCTGCGCGGCTGGCCGCCGGCCTGGGCCTGTGCACAATCGGCCAGGTATGCAGCCAGCGCGCGCGCTTGCAGCGTCAGTTGTTCCGACGTGCGCGCCGATAGCGGTACCAGACACGGCTCGCCGGTGTCGCTGTCGGCGGCCGGCAGCGGGTAATCCTGCAGCACGATATGCGCGTTCGAGCCTCCGGCGCCGAACGACGAGATGCCAGCGATCCGTCGCTCCCCCGAGACCGCCCAAGGTTGCCGCTGCTGGACCACCGAAAACGGACTCGCGGCGAAATCGATGTGTGGATTCAATCGTTGTGCATGCAACGACGGGAACAGCTCGCCGGCGCGCATCTGGCCGATCACCTTCGTCAGCGCGGACATTCCCGCCGCCGCCTCGCAATGGCCGATGTTCGACTTGACGGAGCCGATCGCGCAGAACTGCGTGTCTCCGGTATCGCGTGCGAACACGCCGCTCAGGCCGGCGATCTCGATCGGATCGCCGAGCGAGGTGCCGGTGCCGTGCGCCTCGATGTAACTGACCGAACGCGCGTCGACGCGCGCGTGTTTCAGCGCCCGGCGGATCACGTCCTGCTGCCGCTGCGGCTGCGGCACGCTGTAACCCTGGCTCTTGCCACCGTGATTGATCGAGCTGCCGCGGATCACCGCGTAAATCGGATCGCCGTCGCGCTCCGCGTCGGCAAACCGCTTCACGCAGATGACGCCGACGCCTTCCGACGGAACGTAACCGTCGCCGTCCGCGCCGAAGCTGTGGCAGCGGCCGCGCGGCGAGACGAAACGGCCTTGGCTCAACAGGTGGTATTTGTTCGGATGCAGGTTCAGATTGACGCCACCGACGAGCGCCATTGCGATATCGCCCGACGCGAGTTCGCGGCACGCCAGATGCAGGCAGGTCAGCGAACTCGAACACATCGTGTCGATCGCAAGGCTCGGACCGCGCAGATCGAGCGCATAAGACACGCGATTGGCGATGCTCGCATAGCTGCTGCCAACGAGCCGTTCCGGATCGTTGTCTGCGCACTGGATATATTCGCTGTACATGACCCCGACGTAGACGCCTGTCTCGCCTGGGCCGGCCGTGTCGCGCGCGCGTCGGGCCCTTGCGAGTCGACTGCGGCAGTAGCCTGCGTCCTCGAGCGCCGCCCATGCGTGCTGGAGGAACAGACGTTCCTGCGGATCCATGATTTCCGCCTCGCTCGGCGAAATGTTGAAGAACAGCGGATCGAATTCGTCGACGCCGTCGATGAAGCCTCCCCACTTGCTCGCGTGCGCGCCAGGGCGATGGCCGTCGCTGTCGCGGTAGTACGCATTCCAGTCCCAGCGCTGCGCTGGAATTTCGCCAACCGCGTCGACACCGCCCGCGAGGTTGTCCCAGAACGCAGCGATGTCGGTCGCGCGTGGGTAGCGCCCGGACAGGCCGATGATCGCTATGTCAACTTCCGGGTCGCAGAACGACGGCAACGCGCCGGGTCGGTCGCGCTGCGCAGCGTCCGGCAGGTCGGTCGTGGTGCCCGGATGCGCCGCGCGCCGCGCGCCGACTGCTTCGATCTCCTGCTTGGCAGGCGCTTGCACCGGTGCCTGCGCGGACGCGGCCGGCGTAATCGGCGCCACCATCGCGGTGAGCGGTCCGGCATGCCTGTCGGCGAAATACGCAGCCAGTTCGTCGATCGTCGGGTACTGGAAAAACAGCGTCTTCGGCAGGGCGCCAAAGGTCTTCTCGAGTTCGCGCGTCGCCTTCATCATGTCGACAGAATCGATGCCGTACTGGTCGAGCGGCTGGTCGGTCCTTAGTTGATCCGCCGACAGCTTCAGTGCGGCGGCGACGACCCGCTGCAGCAGGCGCGCGGCGGCGTCGTGTCGTGTCGCCGCATCGGCTTGCGGCGTGTCGGGCACGCGCTCCGCGTCCGTCGCTCGGCGCGGCTGCACCGCTGCAGCGCTGAGCGTTCCTTCGTCCTGCTGAGCATCGGCGCGATCGGCGCCCGGCAAGTGGCGTTCGAGCCGGTCGCGGTCGCCCGCCGCCGCGATCAGTTCGGTGCACGGCGCCACGAGTCCGCGGCAGAACGCCTCGATACCGAGCGCAGCGCGCATCGGCCGCATGCCGGTCGCGCGGTACAACTGGTCCGCGTCGGACGTTGCGTCAGCCATCCCGCCATCCCACAGCGGCCAGTGGATACACAGCGAGCGGCCATGCGCGGCGCCTCGATCGACATCGGCCTGGCGCCGTTCTGCGTACCAGCCCAGATACGCGTTCGCCACGGCGTAGTCGCTCTGTCCGGCGTTGCCGAAGACGGCGCTACCCGACGAGAACAGCACGAAACAGTCAAGCGCCATGTGGCGCGTCGCCCGATCGAGATTCGCCGCGCCCAACACCTTCGGACGCAGTACGCGCTCCCACTCAGCGTCCGTCTTGTTCACGAGCAGGCCATCGCCGATCACGCCCGCCGCGTGCAGCACGCCGTGCAACGGGCCATGCTCGCGCTCGATCCGCACGACGACGTCCCGCAACGCGTCGGCATCGGCGACATCGACGCGGTACTGCACGACCTGCGCGCCGGCATCGCGAATCTCGCACAGACGCTGCTGCTGCCGTTCGTCGAGCATCGCCGGGTCGCTGCGGCCGAGCAGGAAGATGCGTGGCGCGGCGACCGACACCGCGATATCGCGCGCGAAATCGAGGCCGAGATGCCCGGCGCCTCCGCTGATCAGGTAGGCGCCGCCGTCGCGCCAGGCATGCGCGGGCGCGGGCGCATCGCCGGCGAGCGGCTTCCAGAGTTTCACTTCTCGCTCGCTGGCGTAGCGCACGCAGTCGGCGCTGTCGCCCGCGAGCGCCTCGCCGACGAGCGCGTCGGCGATTTCGTCTACGGTCGCGGGCCGGGCCCAGGACACGAGTTTCGGCTGGCGCTGCGGATATTCGGCCGCGACGCATTTCAGCAGCGCATGCGCGCTATGCGCGAGCGCCGATGCGTCGTCGATGGCCAGCAGCAATCGTTCGGACTCCCGAGACGGTGTCGCGACGCACTCCTGCAGGCAATGCTTCAGGCTCAGGCTCCCCGCGATCGGATCGCCGCCTTGCGCCACCGCTTCGGAGTCGATGCGGACGACCTCGGGCCTTGGCAGACCTGCCGGCCAACGCGCGTTCAGCGCCGCGACGAGCGCCTCGCCGGTGTGCGCGCCAGCGCCGAGATCGCCGACCAGCACGATCCGGTGCGCTCCGGGCTGCGGCTCGCGCCCGGTCCGCAGTGCAAGCGGCACGGAGCGCCAGACGGGCTGCGCAAGCAGCAGCGCGTCGTCGTGCGACGCATGCGTGCGCCGGGCGCGCGACGTCAGACCCTTCAGGCTGACGCAGAGCCGCCCCCCGGCGCCGTAGAGGTCGACATCAACGCGGCTGACCGACCCAGCGTCGATCGCGTGACGGGTAACCCGTGCCCGCATGCGCGACTCGCATGCACGCCACACGCTGATCTCCTCGACCGCGAACGGCAGACCGGCTTGCGTGCCAGCGGCGTCCGCGTCCGCAAGATGGAAACCGACCGCGGCCTGCAGTGCGCCGTCGAGCAGGCTCGGATGCAGCAGCATCCCCGGCAGGCTCGACGCGAGCGACGCCGGCAACACGAGATCCGCGTACAGGCAATCGTCCGACTGCAACGCGACCTGTTGCAGCGCGCGTTGCCGCGGGCCGTATTCGAAACCGCGTGCCGCCATGAAGCGATAGCAAGTCTCGGCGTCGAAGCCTGTCAACCCGGACGACCGCTCCGACGCCGCGAGCGGGTCGGCCGACGCCAGCGCCGGCGCCGGCAGGTAGACGCCCATACAGTGAACGGTCAGTTCCGCATCGGTCGCAAGCGCGCCAGGCGCGGTCGCGTCGAGGCGCGGTGCGGCCTCGGCGAGCGGCAGCGCGGTCGAGGCAAGCGTGAATCCGATCCGGCCGCGCGCGTCGGCCAGCAGCTCGACCACGAGCAGATGCGCCTCGTCGCCATCACCGTCGCCGTCGAGCGGGAGCGGCCGCTCAAGACTGACATGCTTCAGCACGAAGCCGTCCGACGGCATCATGCCCGCGTGCCGGACCGCTGAGCGCACGAACTCGAAATAGGCGGCAGCCGGCAGCACGCGCACGCCGTCGATGCGGTGATCGGCAAGGAAGAACTCGCGGCCGGTCAGCGCACAGATCAGCAC
>NZ_JSZE01000084.1 GCF_000802365.1 Xanthomonas cannabis pv. cannabis | reverse complement strand
CCTGATCAAGAATGGCACCAGCACGCTCACGCTCGATGGCGCCAACAGCTACGCCGGTGGCACGGTGTTGAATGCCGGCACGCTGGCGGTTGGCAGCAACACGGCATTGGGCAGCGGCGCATTGTCGGTCACCGGCGACTCGGTGCTCAGCAACGCGATTGCCGCAGCGTTGGGCAATACGATCAACCTGGGTGCCGTGCTCACCGTGGACAACCCGGCCGACCTGACCCTGTCCGGCAGCCTCGGCGGTAGCGGGGCGCTGATCAAGACCAACATCGGCACGCTGACGCTGGCTGGCAGCAATGCCTACACCGGCGGTACCACGGTGGATGCCGGCACGCTGGTGGGTAACAGTGCGAGCCTGCAGGGCGCCATCGTCGACAATGCCACCCTGGTGTTCGATCAGGCGGCCGCTGGGGTCTTCAACGGCTCGATCACCGGCACCGGCGGCGTGGTCAAGGACGGTGCGGGCGCATTGCTGCTCAATGGGGCGAACGGCTACACCGGTGGCACTACTATTGCGGCCGGCAGCCTGATCGGCGACGACACCAGCCTGCAGGGCGACATCACCAACAACGCAGCACTGGTGTTCAACCAGACCACCGGCGGCCTGTACGCCGGTGTGGTCAGCGGCACCGGGTCGCTGGAAAAGACCGGCGCCGGTGTCCTGCAGCTCACCGGCAGCAACAGCTACACCGGCGGCACGTTGGTCAGTGCCGGCAGCTTGATCGGCAACACCGCCAGCCTGCAGGGCAACGTGGTGGACAACGCCACGCTGGTGTTCGACCAAGCCACCGATGGCACGTTTGCCGGTGGCGTCAGCGGTACCGGCAACGTGGTGAAGCAGGGGGCCGGCGTCCTGACGCTTGCCGGGACCAACACCTATGACGGCGGCACCACCATTGCCAGCGGTACGTTGCAGGGCACCACCGCCAGCCTGCAGGGCAATATCCTCGACAACGCAGTGCTGGTGTTCGATCAGGCCGGCGACGGCAGCTTTGCCGGCAACATCAGCGGCAGCGGCACACTGATCAAGAACGGCGCCGGTGCCGTCACCCTGGATGGGGTCAACAGCTATCTCGGCGGCACCGCCGTCAATGCCGGAACGCTGATCGGCGACACCGACAGCCTGCAGGGCAACATTGCCAACAACAGCGCGCTGGTGTTCCTGCAGAACGCCAATGGAACCTACGCCGGCACGCTGTCGGGCACCGGCACTCTGCTCAAGGATGGCCTGGGCACGTTGTTGGTCACCGCGGACAGTAGTGGGTTCACCGGCCCGACCACCATCAGCGCGGGCACCCTGAGCGTGGGCAATCCGGCCAACCCGGGCGCCGCCATCGGCGGGCCGGTGACGGTCGGACCGGGCGGTACGCTGACCGGCAGCGGGACCATCGGCAGTCTCACCACGTCCGGTGGCACCCTGGCGATCGGCGGGACCACCGGCACGGTCACCATTGGCGGCAACGCCACCATCGGCCCCGGTTCCACCGTGCAGGTCACGCCAGGCAACGGCGGTGTGGTGACGCCGGTGACGGTGGGCGGCGCCGCGACGCTGGCACCGGGCAGCACCTTGCAGGTGGTGCGTGCGGCCGACCTGCCATTGTTCACCGAGATTCCGGTGGTCAACGCCGCTGGCGGGCTGAGCGGGCAATTCACCAACGTCATCTCCGACTATGCCTTCATCGATCCGAATGTCAGCACCAGCGCAACCGGGCTGTCGGTCTTCTTCGGCCGCAACACCACCGGCATGGTCGATGCGGTGACCACGCCCAACCAGCAGTCCACCGCCGCTGCAGTGGACGGCCTGCCCACCACCAGCCCGGTGTACCAGGCCGTGGTCCGTCTCCCGGACGATGCGCAGGCGGTGGCCACCGCGTTTGCGTCGCTGTCGGGCGAAAGCCATGCGAGCACCGCCACTGCGATGCTCGACAGTCGCTTCCTCTACAGCGGCATCGGCAATCATCTGCGTGGCGACAGCCAGGACACCCGCATCGGCGAGACCACGGTGTGGATCACCGGCCGCAGCCTGCCAAACCGGGTCGATGGCGATGCCAATGCCATTTCGGTACGGCGCGAAGACAACGGCATCATGGCCGGTGCCGAGCGGCGCGTCGGGGAGCGCAGCGTGGTCGGCGTTGCGGTGGGCAGCCAGGACATCGAAAGCTGGTCGCGCGAGTGGGGCGACCGGGCCGACATCGACGGTACGCATGTCGGCGTATATGGCCAGGCCGACTGGTCTGCGTTCTCGCTGCAAGGCGCGGTGGACTACGCCGACTACCGCGTGGACGGCTCGCGTCGGGTGATGCTGCCCGGCGTGCTCGAAGAGCGGCTCACCAGCGATTACGATGCCACCGCCGTCACCGCCTCGCTGGAAGCGTCCTGGAACCTGCGCACCGGCAACGCGGTCTACAGCCCGTTCATCGCGGCCGACTACACCCATCTGAAGACGGATGGGTTCAACGAGCGCGGCGGGATCGCCGCACTGTCTGTCGGCAGCGCCAAGGACGAATTCACCACCAGCACGGTAGGCCTGCGCGGACGTTGGCAACTGGGAGAGCAGGCTTCGCTCTACGCCTCGGTGGGCTGGCGGCATGCCTTCGGCGACCGTGCCGTGCAGCGCTCGGCGGGCTTTGTCGGCACCGGTGCGCAGTTCTCCGTGCAAAGCGTCACCCTGGCCAAGAATGCGGCCATCGGTGAGGTGGGCGTCAGCGTGATCACCTCGCCCAATAGCCGCATGGCATTGTCGTTGCAGGGACTCAACGGCGACGGCCAGACCGCCTACGGCGGGCAGGTAACCTGGGGGTGGAGTTTCTGATGGCAGCAACAGCGTGAACCCACGAGCCCCGGCCTGCCGGGGCTTTTTGGTTTTCCGCAAACCATCGGCAATTTGCCTGGCCAGCAAGCCGGCCTGCCTCCAGCACGTGGCCTGACCACCGCGGACCTCGAGCATGATGTCGCTCATCTGCAATTGCATGACCTCCGCACGGCACCACACAGCAGAAGGCCCCGGCATGCCGGGGCCTTCTGCTGTGCTGACGCGACACACCCGTCTGACGATGGCGTGCCTGGCACGCCATCGTTGCAATCAGAACTGCCAGCGCAGACCGACGTTGGCGTTGATGCTGTTGGAATCCGAACGCCCGCGCTCGGCACCGACGTTGCCATACAGCGAGAACGCATCGTTGAGTTCGTAGCGCACACCCACCGAGGCGCGCACGGCTTGCCGCGAGACCGGCGTGCCCGCCACGTTGAAGCGCGCTTCCGGCAGACCGGTGAACCAGGCGGTGAAGTCGGCATTCGGATTGCCCAACAGCGAACGATACGCAACCAGGCCATCGAAGCCCCACTTGCCGTGCACCAGGTGACCACGCACGCCGACCTCGCCATACCCTGCGCGCAGGGTGTCGCTGCCGGCGCTCAGGCCCAACCCGGTCACCGACGCCTCACTGAACGCGTCCTGGGTCTGGCTGACCACACCTGCCGCCACGAACGGCGACAACCCTGCGTGTGGCATCAGGCCCACTTCGGCACGCAGCGACCAGTTGGTGTCGTGGCGGCGGTCCTGCAGACGCTCGCCGATGCTGCCGGCTTGCACGTTGCGCTCGGTCTCGACATTGCTCATGCCGTACGACCCGATGCCCGACACATACGCCTGGCCGAGCGGCTGATACAGATACGCCGTCATCGCATAGCGATCCGAGCGCAGACGGCTGGCCGATGCATCGATGTGGGCGCGATCCTGGCCCGACGTCAGCGCCGCGCCCACCACCGTGCCGGCGCCGCCCACCGGCAGATCCACACCGACGGTGGTGGCCTGCTGGGTGTAGTCGGCCGAGGCAAAGCCACTGCGGCGCATGTCGCCATCCAGATAGCTGCCCTGCATCCAGGTGGTCAGCGTGGTGGTGTCGGCCAGGTACGGCAGACGATCGGCGGCAACCCGGGCATCGTTGAGTGCGGACTGGAAGCCCAGCGTGCGCTCCACGCCATGCACCTGACCGACCAGCGTCGGCAGCGATGCAGCCACCTGCGCATCGGAAGCCGCCAGCAGCGCGCCGGTGGCGCTGATCAGGCCGCCCAGGTTTGCAGTGTCGCCGGAGGCCACGCGCGTATCCAGCACCTTTACCAGCGTATCGGCCTGGCTTGCACCGCTGACCACTGCCTGCGGTGCACCGGCCGCCTGCGCGCTCGCGGCCGACGCATTCCGCGTCAAGGTTGCGGTGACGGTGGTCGGGTCGTACGCAAGCGAGGCGGTCCAGAAGAAATTGTTGGCGTACTGCACGCGGTCGAAGGTGCCTTGCAGGACGCCGGCCTTGACGATCCGTTCGGTGCTGCCGACGGTGTAGCCGGCCGCTTCCGGCAACAGCAGCAGATTGCCCTTCAAGCTGGCCAGGCCGGTGACGGTGAGGCCCTTGCCCAATTCGATGGCGGTGGTACCGGTCGCGTTGACCAGGCTGTAGCCGCCGTTGATGACACCGCCGCGTGACTCGAAGGTGGCGGAGTTGGCGACCAGAAGGTCCGAGCGCAGGCTGCCGGAGAGCGACAGCACGCCATCGACAATGGTGGTGCCGCCGGTGTAGGTATTGGTCCCGCTCAGGGTGAGCTTGCCGGTGCCGTTCTTGGTCAGGCTGCCGGCACCGGAGATATCGTTGCCGAAGGTGCTGTCGTAGCCGGCACCGACGTTGGCCGACCAGTTGCTGGCGAACTGGCCCGGCCCCTTGATGGCCTTGGCCGCATTCACCAGGCCCCAGCCGTACAGCGCGTCCACACCCGGGTCGCCCAGGTCGGTGGCGGTGGTCAGCAAGGTCTGTTGCAGGTTGGACGCGCTCATCCACGGGTACACGCCCAGCACCTGCGCGGCGACGCCGCTGACGGCTGCGGTGGAGAACGAGGTGCCGGCGACCTGGCCCTGCAACTCGGTGCCGGCCAGCGCTGGCGCGGTGAAGCTGCCCGGCGCGACCAGGCACCACTGCGCCGCTGCACCGCAGTGGTTGGAATAGCTGGTCAGGCCCGCGGCTTTCCCGGAGCTATCGACATTGATCGCGCCCACGGCCAGCCAGTTGTTGCGCACACTGGCTTCCTGCACCGGCGTCGCCGCCGGGTACGAAGCTTCCGCCGCGCCTTCGTTGCCCGTGGAAGCAACGATCAGCGCATCTGCCTGCACCAGCGGGGTCAGTGCGAACCGCCACGCCGCGGCCGCATTGGCGCTGCCGGCGGCATCGGCGTACGACGCGCCCAGCGACAGGTTGGCGATGCGCACGCCGGAGGCGGCCAGATCCACCGCTGCGCGACGCGCTTGCTGGGTACCGCAGGAATTTTCTGCACAGATACGTGCATAGAACAGGTCTGCATCCGGCGCAACACCGCCGGCAAAACCGTCCTGCGCCGAGCCCAGCACCAGCGCCGACACGATGGTGCCGTGGCCGCGCAGCGCATTGGACGACGACTCGGGCGTGCCCGGGCTGGCGGTGTAATCGTTGACGCTATCGACCTTGCCGTTGATCGGCGTGTAGCTCGGCACCAGATTGTCGTCCAGCACCGCCAGCTTCACCCCCTGACCCCGAGCGCCGGCCTGCTGCGCCAGATCGGCATTGATCGGCACTAGCAGGTTGCTGCCCACGCCCTGGTAGCGGGCAGGCGCAGGGGTCGGAACCGGCGCGGTCTTGGGTAGCGGGTCGGCAGTGGTGTCTGGCGTGGTCGGCGTGGTCGGCGCGGTCGGTGTCGTCGGTGTCGTCGGAACAGCTGGTGCGGGCGTGGTCGGTGCCGGCGTCGTCGGAGCAGTCGGCGCCGGCGCGATCACGGTGCTCTGTGGCGGGTCGTTACGGACGTTGCCACCGCCACCGCCGCCGCCACAGGCGGTCAGGACAAGGCAGGAGGCGATGGTTGTTGCAAGCAGCGAGCGATTCATGGGTTGGTCGATTCCGTAAGAGGCGCGCCGCTACTGCTGGATCTGAATCTGGCGCAAAGGGTCCCTGCGCCAGCGAGCGCCAGCGAAGGCATATATTTCACGGGTTATTCACCTCGAGGGTTTGCTGGTCCGTCCCCTCGGAGCAGCGCTTGCGACAAACCCGGCTGATGCACGATTGCAATCGCCGCAGCTTGCGAATTGTTTAACGGCGCTACCTGCCGCCTCTAAAATCTGAATGGACAGTTGCTATTCAGAGATGGAACCGCTCGATAGCCATTTACGATTTAATCCATAGCTAAATCGGATTAAAAGGTGCACGCATAGCCCGATTGGAACCAAACGTGACACCGAACTGGACAATAGGTGGTCACGTTTCTTGAGGGGCGGCAATCCTAGATGAGACCTAAATCGCAGGTAATAGGGGAAACAGCTGGCAGATGTAGGTGGATTGCTCACCCGGCGTAGCGGATTCAAGCGCACGTTAGGGCATCTAACGGGCTCTTCTGCTAGCTGCAGTGTTTGAATATCGGGGGCGCCGCATCGGTAAGCTATCCATGGCTTGGACGCCACGTGATCTATTTATCGAGCCGCGGCCGTGAGGATCGGCTGCAATCTTGTCGCGGAGATTGTGCAAAATTCGACGTTCTTTGCGCAAAATTGCGCAATCGGTTGCATGAAAATGAATGGCTTGAATAATTTTGTTTATTTAACGCCAGTATTTAAAACACCTCTGGCAAGCCGGCACGTCGGAAATATTAGCCAGATGAGGAGGGGGGGTAAAGTATATTTTAGTGGCCGGCGAATAAATCACTATAAATACTGGCCGTGCCACTTCCACCCCGGGTCGACGGCCAGGGCTTCCTAAGCTTAGGCAGGCGCCGCCAACTTGCTGCTCCTTGAGCTATCCACCGCTGCCATTACATGCAGGGGAGGGCGAGTCACCGGCCGGGTAGCCGTCGACGATCGTTGATGGTGAGACGCGCAGAAGGCGGCCTGACCCCGGCGCGTAGCAGCCCGTCGCCAGGCGAGGCACGGCACGACCACCACGACGTCGTCATCGCTTCGCATGGCGCTGCCCTGGAGGCTGCCCAATAAGGGCTGCCGGCAGCGAAGGGCCTGGCATCGCAGCGTCACCGGTAGCGTCTGCATAAACCATTCAAAGTGAGACGCTGGCGTGGTGTGGAATCGCCGCTATCCTCGGGTCGATGGGCACCAAGCAAAGCGACACCTTGATGGCGATGGACGGGACCGATCAGGGCCTGCCGTATCGTGTCGTCGCCCGCCAGCTGGAGCCTCAACGCGTGGTGCTGGACACCTTGCAGGTGTGCGGGCACACGGTCCCGCTGGCCAGCGCGCCCACTTTCGGCTCGCTGCAGAGCGCGCTGGAGATCGGCACCCGACTGGCAGAGCAGTACATCGACCAGTTGATCAGGAAGCAGGCCCTTGCGCGGATGGCACCGCAGCGACGGCCGCCGCACCGCCGCGCTTCCGAATAGGCGGCTTCACCGCCTTGCGGCGCGTCGTCGACCGCATGCGGCATGATCCTGGCAATGACGGGCTTACCGGGTCTTGGCCAACGCCGCCTTGGCGCGTGTTCCGGCGGCGGCGCCGACGCGCTGATCCAGGACCTGGGCCAGTGCGTTCAGCTGCGCCGTGCTCACGCCGATGTTCATGCTGATCTTCAGATGGGCCAGCAATTGCGCTTCCACGCCCTCCAGTGCCGCCAGCATGCTCACCGTGGCCAATTCGCGGCTGACCCAGTCCAGGTTGTCGCGCGCAAAGATGTCGCCGAACAGATGTGTCTTCAAATACGTATCGATGGTCGGCGCGAACTCGAACAGGGGGCCGGCCACCGGCGCGCCGGCCAACTGCGTCTGATTGGCAGTTCCCAACGCAAGCAACGCCGGCCCGGTCGGCACCGGGCCCGGCAGGGTGCCGGGCGCATCGTCGAGGCCACGCTGGCGGCGCGCCTGGGTGACCTGCATCAATGCGGCAAGCGCATTGAGGCTGCGTGGAAAGCCGGCGTAGGCGTACACCTGCACCAGCAGTTCCTTACAGTCGTTGACGCTCAGGCCGGCATCCAGGCCCGCGTTCAAGGCGCCGTCCAGGCGATCGATATCGCCGGTGGCGGCGAATGCAGCAATGGGGGCGATGGCCTGCTGCCGGGCCGTAAGGCTCTCCGAGATGGGCATGGTGGTTGACTCCGGAAACTGCTGTCGCGGGGGGAGGGGCAGGACACAGACCGCGGCTGCGATGAAGGGCGAGTCGCTACACGCGCGACCACTGCGTCGTGCCAGGCTGCCGTGGCTCTCTCCGCTAGATTTAGGGATAGACGTAGGCGATTCCAAGCGCCTGCGCCCGACCATGCATGGGTTAGACATGCGGCGGCACGTCGATGCCGCATCAGGCATGCGTGGTTGCAGCGGCACGCTGTTTGACGCTGGCCTGTCGCATCCGGATAAACGCGCCATCGGTGTGGAATGCATGCACTGAGGCGAGGACGTGTGGTCGTGGCGGCCTGTGAGCAGTCGTGCATCGGCACGTTGCCATCGCAGCGTCAGGCACGCATCAGATCGACAGACCACCGATATCAGCGAATCGCATTCGATGCCAAGGCGCTTGATGGATCCTATGTGCGGAGAACCCTGCACGCACTGCGCTGCATGCCATTGTCGCGGCAAGCACAGCGTCGGTCGCGGTGTCACCGCAAACCACACTGCTGCAGACAATCGTTCGTGTGCGCTGCAGCGTCGCGCCCGACTGCATGCGGGCCCTACGCATGGGGCTGCTGTGGTTACGCGCATCGTGTCAGTGCAGATTCGCCAATATCATCCTGATCGTCACATGCGAGCTGGCAGCATCGTGGGCACGTTTCGCCATCGTTCCCAATGAGTCCGCCATGAATGCAACCGCTGTCCCGACCCGTGATCGGGCCATCCATCCGTTCCATGCAGCCGTTCTCGGCGGTGTGTGGCCCTTGTTCCTGGGCACGCTGCTCAGCGACTACGCCTACTGGAGCAGCTATCAGATCCAATGGAGCAACTTCGCTTCGTGGCTGTTGGTCGGCGCAATGGTGCTCACCACGCTTGCATTGGTGGCAGCCATCGTTGGGCTGGTGCAGGGCAGCCGCAACGTGATCTATCTCATTGCACTGGTGGCAACGTGGATCGTGGGGTTCTTCGACGCCCTGCATCATGCACGCGACGCCTGGGCCATCATGCCGGCCGCATTGGTGCTGTCGGGCATTGCCACCTTGTTCGCCCTGGTCGCTACCTGGGCCGGGCTGTCGGGTCTGCGCATGGGAGGTGCACGATGAGCCGCGCGACACGTGTTCTGGCGGTCACCGCCCTGGCTGTCGCCCTGGCTGCCTGCGGCAGGGCACCTGAGCTTGACCAACACGGCGCCACGCCGCAATTGCCCGCACCCGACCGTGGCGTGTTGCCCGACATGACGATCGCCGAGCCCACCGCCTGGGGCGAGCGCACACCCACGGTTCCGGCGGGCTATCGCATCGCCGCCATCGCCACCGATCTGGGCATCCCGCGGCAAACGCTGGTGCTGCCGAACGGCGACATCCTGGTGGCCGAAGGCCGTGGCGGCGCTGCACCCAACCTCAAGCCCAAGGACATCATTGCCGGCCCGATCAAGGCCAAGGGCACCTCCAAGGCCAAGAGCGGTAACCGCCTGACGTTGTTGCGCGATGCCGACGGCGATGGCACCTATGAACTGAAGACCGTATTTGCCGACAAACTCAACGCACCCTACGGGCTCGCGTTGATCGGCGACGCGTTGTACGTGGCCAACCAGGATGCGCTGGTGCGATTCGAGTATCGCGAGGGCCAGACCAAGGCCAGCGGCGCGCCGAGCAAGGTGACCGACCTGCCATCGGCCATCAACCACCACTGGACCAAGGCGCTGACCGCCAGCGCCGACGGACGCTACCTGTACGTGGCCATCGGCTCCAATAGCAACATCACCGAGCGCGGCATGGTTGCCGAAGTCGACCGCGCGCAGGTGTGGCAGGTGGACGCGGCAACCGGCGCACACAAGCCGTATGCCACCGGTCTGCGCAACCCGACCGCACTGGCGATCCAGCCCGGCACCGGTGCGTTGTGGGCCGTGGTCAACGAACGCGATGAAATCGGTCCTAACCTGGTGCCGGACTACCTGACATCGGTACGGGAAGGCGGCTTCTATGGGTGGCCGTACAGTTACTGGGGCAAGAACGTCGACACCCGCGTCATGCCGCAGGACCCTGAAAAAGTCGCCTCCGCCATCGAGCCGGACTACGCCCTGGGCTCGCACGTCGCGGCGCTGGGCGTTGCGTTTTCGTCGAGAGCCTTGGGCGCGAAATTCGCAGACGGCGTGTTCGTCGGCGAACACGGCAGCTGGAACCGCGACCCGCCGGTTGGCTACAAGGTGGTGTTCGTACCGTTCCGCGACGGCCGCCCGGCTGGCGAGCCCATCGACTTCGTCGCCGGCTTCCATGGCGACGACGGCAAGACCCGCGGCCGCCCGGTCGGTGTCACGGTGGACCCGCGCGGCGCATTGATCGTGGCTGACGATCTTGCCAACATCATCTGGCGTATCACGCCGGAGACCGCTGCTGCTGCGCCTGCCACGCAGTGAGTCACCGCCTGCAAGCCTGCCCGGCTCCGCAAGTAGCCGGGCAGGATGCAAGCGCTCCACCGGGCGCGCGCCTGGCAGGACGTCGTGTGTTTCGCTGCCGAAGTAGACATTGCTCTTTGGCAGATGGTGCCGCAACGACAAGCCCACGGTTTCGGCTGTTTGTGGCGAGATGCGTAACTCGCAGTTGCATCGGCCCATCAAGGCGGCTGGCCGAGCACAATCGCGCTGACAGGGATAGGCATCTGCGTTGCATTGACATACAGTGCCGGCCCCGCGCCGGCAGTGCTGCGTGGGCGTCGGGCACAGGACATGGCCGGGCATTGCCATCCGGCTGAAACGTGCAACAAGGCGGCAACGACGGGACGACGTGCTGCCGATCGCCAAGGGTATTGTTGTAGATGGTGTTGAGATGTTTGATGGCGATCGGCGCCGGGCTGCTGTTGATGTCGCCGGTTGCTGCAGCAGAGATTGTTGGTCGGGCCACCGTCACGGATGGAGACACGATCACCGTGGCGCAACAACGCATCCGCCTGTGGGGGGTCGACGCGCCGGAGAGTGCACAGCAGTGCAGCGATCAGCTTGGGCGCCCGTGGCCGTGCGGTCGTCGCTCCGCTGCCGCACTGGACAGCCATCTGACGGACCAGACCGTACGCTGTCAGCCGAAGGAGACCGATCGCTACGGTCGCACCGTTGCCGAATGCACGGTGCAGGGCCAATCGGTCAACCGCTGGATGGTACGTTCGGGCTGGGCCGTGGCCTATCGCCAGTACGCCACTGCGTTCGTCTCCGACGAGCGCCTCGCCCAGCAGCAACAGCGCAATCTCTGGCAAGGCAGCTTCCAGATGCCTGCCGACTATCGGCGCAACAAACGCAACCAGGTCGCGTCCCGCGTGCGGCCATCGCCGCCCGCACCGGGCCATTGCGCCATCAAGGGCAATATCTCCGGCAAGGGCAACAAGATCTTCCACGTGCCGGGTCAGCGCGACTATGCACGTACCAGCATCTCGGCGGCAAAGGGCGAGCGGTATTTCTGCTCGCCGCAGGAAGCGATCAATGCGGGCTGGCGCCGCGCGGCGCGCTGAGGGGCGGGGCAGTGTGGTCTCGCGCAGCCTGTTGCAGGGTTCGCGTTCTGCCACCCAATGCCTATCGCTGATGGCAATTGCTGGCACTGCGCCGTAGCTGCGGCATGCTGTCTGCACGGGCTAAGGAGCAGCACCCAAGCCCCCCTGCGGTTGCTGCGCAGTGCCGTCATGCAACGGGTAACGCCTGCATGCCAGCGCCAGCGCGCCGCTTTGGTCTACAGCCGAGCTCGCCTCGCAGCAAGCGCAGTCGCGCATGGCGTTACCTGCAACAGGGATCACCTCATCCGGTTTGTTAGCATCGCGCCACCCCCGTAGAGATGCCCATCCCCATGACGTCACTGCATGTACCCGAGCCCGCGCTTTTTCTGCCTGGCCAGGGCGAACCCTCGCTGCGCTGGGGCGTGCTGGGGCCCGGCGTCATCGCCTCGGCGTTTGTGGACGCCATGCGTCGTAACACTGCGCAACGTCCGGTTGCGGTGGCCTCGCGCAGTGCCGAGCGTGCGCATGCGTTTGCGAACGCCTGGGCAATGGACCGTGCGTACGACCGCTACGACGCCCTGGTCGAAGACCCGCATATTGATATCGTCTACGTCGCCACGCCGCATAGCGAACACCTCAAGCACGGCCTGCTGGCGTTACGTGCCGGCAAACATGTGCTGATCGAAAAGCCCATGACCACCTGCGCCGCCGATGCGCGCGTACTGGTGGAAGAAGCGCATGCGCGCGGCCTGTTCCTGATGGAGGCCATGTGGAGCAGATATCTTCCACACACCTCGGTGATCCGCAGGCTGCTGGCCGACGGCGCGCTTGGTGACGTGCGGCATGTGTTTGCCGACCTGAGTCAGCACGGCCCAAGTGACCCCGCACACCGGCAACGCCGGCCCGAACTCGGTGGCGGCGCCTTGCTCGACCTGGGCGTCTACGCCATGCAGTTCTCTTCCATGATCCTGGCGGCGCCCACCGCAATCACTGCGGTGGGGGCGCTCACCGAGACCGGTGTCGATGCCTTCTCGACCGTGGTGCTGTCGCATGAATCGTATGCGCAATCCACCCTGATCAGTTCCATCGTCGGACGCAGCAGTTCGCGTGCCTATGTCGCCGGCACCGAAGGCCGCATCGACCTGGCCGGCGATTTCCATAATCCGACCACGCTGCACATTGCCGGCAACCAGGATGCCGGCGCCGCCGTGGAATGGACCGACCCGACCGGCATCAGGGGTTATCAGGGACTGTCGTGGCAAGCCACCGCGGCCGCCCGTTACATCGGCCAGGGTTACACGCAATCGCCGCTGCATCCCCTGGATGAAGTGGTGCAGATCATGCACACACTGGACGTGGCACGCGCACAGGTGCAAGCCGCCAGTGCGGCTGGCACAGGAGCCCTTTGAACAGCGGCGCCATGCAGCTTGCAGCGATGGCGGCGGGCGTCGAGGTCCACTGCGCGCCCGCCGCCTTCATTACGGCAGATCGCACTTGATCTTGGCATCCACGTAATACGGCTTGGGGACGTCGGGGTTGGTGCTGGTCTTTTCGAACACCACTTCGAACGATGCCGGATCGGCCTTGCCCTGACGCGACGTACAGGCGTCCTGCAGCTTCTTCTTGACCGCCGCAATGCCTGCATCGCGGTTGGCGCCATCGGCGCTGTTGGTCAGGTTGGCGACCTCCGCCCAGGCCTGGGCGCTCAGGCCGAGCAGGCATCCAGCAAGCAATACACTGTGCAGTTGTTTCATACGATCTCCTCTGCGATGTCCGTGATGCACTGTCCTTGGAGACGCAACGGGTGTCCCGCTGCGCGTCGTCAGCATAGGCAACCTGCGTTAACGGTCCGTCGGCGCCGCCTCCGGGGACGAACTCCCCCGAATGACGCGCGTGCTGCGGTCAGCGCATGAGCGACACCGTCGCCCATGCCAGCACGATGTAACGCGTGGTCTTGGCGACAGCCACCAGCGGCAGGAAAACGCGCAGCGGCTCACGCATGACGCCTGCGGCCAGTGTCAGCGGGTCGCCGATCACCGGCATCCAGCTCAGTAGCAGCGACCACCTGCCGTACCGGCCATACCACGCCTGCGCACGCGCCAGGGCAGCCGGTTTGACCGGAAACCAGGGTCGCTCCTGAAAGCGCACCACCTCGCGCCCGATCCACCAGTTGATGAGCGAGCCCAGGACGTTGCCCAGGCTCGCCGCCGCAACCAGCCCCACCACCGAGCCGCCATCCAGCAACAAGGCTGCCAATGCCGCTTCCGATTGCGCAGGCAGCAGGGTAGCGGCGATCAATGACAGGGCAAACAACGAGAGGTACGTCAACGATGACCTGTAGCGGATAGAGGCGGCTTGAGTGTATCGACGTCCACCGCCAGCGGCCTGGCAACGACTGCTTCCGCAATCGCCCTGGTAGCTGCGGGCGCTGACTGGAGGCAGGCGTCGCGCCGCTTTGGCGGCGATGCAGCGCATGCCGGGCCAACCGGGCGACCGGTAGGGCAGGGCACTGCGAGAATCGCCGGTTGCGCAGCGGCCAGCTGCACACGGGTGACACGCCGCGTGTAGGGCCCGGTTCGCGAGCAACGCGGCCCTCCCGAGCAGATGGTCCATGGCTGGCAGTGCGTGCGTCAGCCGGTGCACACCGCACTGCCCGGTGCTCCCTCGCTTGCATGCAGCGGCGAGCCTGACTCGCTGTCACAGCAAGGCAAGCTGCCCCACCGCATTGCGCACGCTTTTCTTGGTCATGCGCACCACCGAGCGGTGGATGGTCATGCCTTCGATCAAGGCATCGATCGCGCTCGCAGCGGCCTTGGAAAAATGCAGCTCCAGCGCTGCCCGGCTACGTGCCATCCACTGCTCCATGATCGCGGTCATCTCCGGATGACGGCGCGCAAACGCATACAGCTCATAGCTGAGCAGCAGCACCCGCGGGGACGCCGTGCCGTCGGCAAAGATGATGCTCACCACCGCATCGCAGGCTTGGTCGCGGTTCCTGGCAGCGCGGACTTCGGCGGCAAAGTTGCTGGAGACCTCCTGCGAAAAGCGCGTAAAGGCAGCAATCAACAGTTCGTGCATCGAGCCGAAGTAGTAGGTGGTCGCACCCAAGGGCACCTGCGCCTGCTCGGCGACCTTGCGGAAGGTGGTGCCGGCCACGCCATGCTCCACGATCACCCGCAGCGCGGCCAGCTCGATGTGTTCTTTCCGGTTTGGATCCTGGCGCCAGGTTCTGCCGCTCATCTGCATCCACGCACGTATCGACCGCCGTGATGGTAATCCAGAGTTGACTCACCAATTGGTACGGATGTACAAATTGGCGCAATCGGCTTCCGCGCCTGACGCGGAGGCTCCCCGGATGGCATGGCGTAGCGTTACCTCGAGAGGAACAGGCATGAGCGATTGCGAACAACACCCCATCGATATCGGGCGCAGGCTGACCCTGGGCGGCCTGGCTGCCGGCAGCGTGGTCATGGCGACCGGTGCAGGTGCAGCGACGCCCAGCCGCTGGCAGCAGGGCAGCTGGCTCAATGCGCCTAGGCAGCATCGCGTGCTGGGCGACGACGTGCTCGAGGTCGTGACCGACAAGGGCACGGACTTCTGGCGTGAGACGCACTATGGCTTCACGCGCGACAGCGGGCATTTTCTCGGCTTCGCGGCGCCGGCTGCATTTACCTGCCAGCTACGCATTCGCGGCAGGTTCGATCAACTCTACGACCAGGCCGGCATCATGATCCGCGCCAACGAACGCCAGTGGGTCAAGGCTGGCATCGAGCTCAGCGACGGCCGCGCCATGCTCAGCAGCGTGCTCACCGACGGCAGGTCGGACTGGGCCACCGGTCCTTACGAAGGAGAGCCGTCCGACTTCTGGATGCGCGCCACCGTCGAAAAGGGCGTGCTGCGTCTGCAGGCGTCCAGGGACGGCATCTACTGGCCGCTGGTACGGCTGTGCCCGTTCCCGGTCGCCGCACGTTATCTGGCCGGCCCGATGACCTGCACACCGGAACGCGAAGGCTTGAAGGTGCAGTTCTCGGACTGGCAACTCGGCCCGGTGCTGGGCAAGGAACTGCACGATCTGACGTGAGACATCCGCTGCCAGCGCGATAGGCACACACCACGATGGGCAGAGTAGGGCGGCGATGTCTGCAGCCACCGTCGAGGCGCATCATCAGTGCGATGTGGGTAGCGCCCTCGCGACATACATGCCAGCGGCGGGATGATTACTACGCGCCAACAGGGCGCGCTCGCCGCAGATCTCGCGGCCTAGCCCAGCCAGGCCGAGCAATCGGTCTTGCTGCCGCACAGGGTCCTGGCCTTCTCGTGCACCCGGGCCATCACCGCAGCGCCTTGCGCATGATGTTGCTTGCTCCAGGCTCGCAAGGATGCGCCGACAGGATCGAAATGCCTGCGGTTCTTGCGCAGATAGCCGTCGGGCTGCTTGGCCAGATCGCCGAGCACCTGGGTGGCAACCGCCTCGATGCCCCGCGCATCGTCAGGGCTGAGCCGGATCATGGCACCCAGGTAGGGCATGCCACGCTGTATCAGAGTGCCCTCGCTACCTGGAGCTTCGTACGCCTTCTTGAACCAGGACAACGCGGTCTTGCGGTCGCCGCGTTCCTCAGCCAGATGTCCCAGGTAAGGCATGTAGTACGAAGGGGTCTTGCTGCGCCCCAGCTCGGCCAGCAGTACCTGTTCGGCGCCGCTGTTGTCGCCCACGTCGACCAGCAGGTCGACGGCGGCCTCGATGGTGGACTGACGCTCCTCGGCCGTCTTTGCCGTTGCCAGCGCCCACTGAACGCGCTGATGCACGGTGTCGACCACGGCGGCGGGCAGGGAAGGCTGCGGCCCGGCCGCCTCCGATGCTGCGGGTTGTCCCTGGGCCAATCGTGCGAGGTCGACCGCTGCAGATGCGGTGCGCAAGCGGTCCACGATCGGCAGCGTGGGGTCGGCGTAGGCCTGCGCCAATGCCCCATTCCATGCCTTGGACAAGGCGGCGCGCTCGCCTGCATCGTCGGTGGCGGCAGCCACCAGCGTGGCGGCATACGCGTTCAGTACGTGCAGGTTGGCGCGTACATCGGCCGGGTCCGCGATCACGGCCTGCAGCAATGCGTGCGTTGCCGCAGAGGCCACCGGCTTCTGCCCGCCGACCAGTACCGCCAACAACCCGAAGCGCCGTTGCAGATGCGGCTCCGGCGCTGTCTTTGCCAGCGTCGCGAGCACGCCGGGGGCGTCCTTGGCCTCGACCAGCTGGTTGTCCAGCAGCCAGCCATAGTTGCTCAGCAACGCCCATTGATCCGGCTTCAGCGATGCTGGAGTCTTCAACGCTGCGTCCAGCAGCTGTTTGGTGCCGGTCGGCAACTGGGTCGCTGCGCGCAGGCTCTGGATGAGCTGGGCCGTGGTGGTGTCGCCGATCACCCGGGTGATTTCGCTGCCGTCCGGACGCAGCATGATCATGGTCGGATAGCCCTTGACCCCAAAGCGCTCACCAGCGGCCTGCGCCTCCTCCAGGTCTCCATCCAGGTGCACCGCTACGAACTGCTGCGCTTGCGCAATGAACGCCGGATCCTTGAACGTGGTGGCCTTGAGGCGATTGCAAGGCGGGCACCACACCGCACCCCAGTACATCAAGAGCGGCTTGCCCGCCTTCCGGGCTTCTTCAAAGGCTTTGTCGACATTGCCTTCCTGCCACTGGATGCTGGCCGGCGCCTGCGCTCGCATCGTCGTAGGCGGGGAGGGCGCCACCGGCGACGCGGGTTTTTCGCATGCAGTCAGCGTTGCAAGGACAGCCGAGAGCGTCATCAGTGCCAGAGACCGCGAACGAAGAGACAGTGCCATGCAACGCCTTTGCCTGAAGGAGACGGTTGCGCGCGTCATCAGGCAGCCTTGAACGCTGCGCCGCGTGCACCGGCACTGTCACTTCCTTCGATTTCCTGAAGGCCCGGCAATGCGAACTGCTGTCACGCCAGGCGCAATCCTGGCCGAAAGCGCGTCTGTCGCAGAGGATTGATTCAGACTGTCCGGCATTCAACACGGCATGGGCGATGCTTAGAGCGTCGAAGACAGCTGGCGGTTTCTCAGACGTTTCGGCCGAACGCATTTCATCAGTACGGCGCGTGCTGACGAGGCTGACCTTCGACGGCGAGGAGAGGGCGTACTGGAGTTGCGAACGTCCCAGGCTAAGAGCATCAGAAATCCCGCGAGAGTCGCGGCATGTGGCCTCGTGGAGAAACACCCAAATTTATTCTTGTAATCTCGACTGAATTGCGAAGCACTGCTGTACCGAGCGTGATGCCGTTCAGCGACAGACATCGCGCCAGTGGTGGCCGGGAGCAAGCGTAAATGTTTGCAGTATTCGATTGGGCTATCGACGTCCCCCCGCCCTGAGTAGCGGTCGGGTTTAGAGTCCGGGGTTGATGATATCGGTGTTTGCCAGATGTTGGGCATAAGCGGACGGCGTCATGCCGCCAATTGCTTTCTTGGGTC
>NZ_JSZE01000083.1 GCF_000802365.1 Xanthomonas cannabis pv. cannabis | reverse complement strand
GGGGATTGGGGATTGGGGATTCGTCAACACCAGCACAGCGGCGGTGCTGGCCTTCGATGTTGCGAATCCCCAATGCCCAATCCCCAATCCCGGCTTCAAAACGCCCAACGCACCCCGATCACGTACTGCCTCGGCACCCCGGGCGCCAGGAAGCGTGCCGGTCCGGTTTCCACCGGCGCGTCCTGCGGGCGGGCGAGTTCGCCGTCGGGGAACACGTCTTCGGCCACGGCGGCATAGGTGGCGTACTGGCGATCGAACAGGTTGTCGATGCGTGCGAAGACCGCTACCCGCGCGGTGACGGCCCAGCGCGCCTGCAGATCGACCAGCGCGTAGCCGGCGGTGCCAATGTCGATGCGTTCTGGCGCGGCCTCACCCTCCTGCGCGTTGTCGACCTGGCCATCTTCGTTGCCGCTGGCCACGCGCCCGGACACTGCACGCACGCCGGCGCCCAGTGTCAGCGCGTCGCGTTGCCAGTCCACCCCGAGCTTGAGCTGGTGCCTTGGCAGCGCGGCGATCCGTAAACCGGGCCGCAGGGTGATCACACGCTCGCCGGACAACAGTTCGCCGTCGCTGCGATAGGTGGCGTCCAGATAGCTGTACCCGGCCGACCACTGCCAAGCGCCGCTGCGCAGCGCCAGCGCGACATCGGCGCCCTGGTAGCGGGTACGGCCCACGTTGTCGAAGTAGCCCAGCTGGGTCTCCGGCGCGCGCAGGAACAGGATGTCGTCGCGATTGTCGGCGCGGTACACCGACACGGTGGCGTTGCTGTCGGCCGACGGCGCCCAGCGCGCGCCCAGTTCGTAGGTGCGCGACACGATCTGCTCCAGGCGCGGGTCGGCCTGCAGGCCGGTCGGCAGCCGGCATGGCTGGGTGGGGTCGGCGCAGCCCAGCTCGATCGCCGTGGGCGCACGCGTGTTCTGCGCGACCGAGCCGTACACCGTCAGCCCGGACTCCAGCCGGTGGGTGAGCCCCAGCGAGGGATTGGCCTTGGCATAGACGAAGCGCTCGCGCGGGCGGTCGCCGTCCTCTGCGGTGGACAGGATGTTGTCCACCACGACGCGGTTCCAGCGCACCGCCGCGGTGAGGTGGGTGGCAGCGTCCAGCTCCCAGGTATCGGCGACGAACGCGCCGAGCGTCTTGGAACTGCCGCGCACGCCGGAGAAGAACGCCCGCTCTGCAGCCGGATCGGCCACCACCGAACGGTCCGGTTGCACCCAGCCCTCGCGGGCGAACTGCCGATACCGCACATGGCCGCGGTCGAAGGTAACGCCGGTGGTGAGCGCGTGTGCGCCCCACTGCGTGCTCAGGTTGAGCGCAACGCCTTGTGCTTCCTGACGCATCTGGGTGGTATTGAGCGCGCCGGTGGGCAAGGCATCGGCATCGGCGCGCGCAACATCGCATTCGGCATCCAGCGCACGGCCATCGGCAGCGTAGCCGGAGGCGCATTCTTCCACGAACCCTTCGTAGTCTTCGCCGATATCGCCATTGACGGTGTCGCGACGACCCACGCGCGAATAGGCCAGCGCGTGCAACGCGGTGTCTTCGTCGAAACGGTGGTCCAGCTGCGCGGTCAGCAGCGTGTTGCGGTTGCGGGTGAGATCGGGCGAGGTGTACACCGAACGCCGATCGGCGCGGTACAAGCCAGGTGCCGGTCCTTCGTCGGTGTAGCGTGTATCGGGCAGCAGCCCGTTGCCGATCAGACGGCTGCGGCCATGCAGCAGCGACAGGCTCCAGTCGGTCTGCTCGCCCTGCCTGCCCAGCTTGCCGAACAGCGTGCCGAGCCGCCCCTCGGAGGCATCGCGCCAGCCATTTTCATCGAACCCGGTCACCGCCACAAAGCCATGCCAGCCATCGGCGCCAGCGACGCCGTAACTGGCATCCAGCCGCTTGCGCGCGCCGCTGCCGCTACTCACTTCGCCCTGCAACCCGGGCGCGGTCAGCCCGGACGCGGTGGACAGCACCACCGCGCCGCCGAGCGTATTCGGCCCGAACAAGGGGTTGGAACCGGGCATCAGCGTCACCGCAGTGATCGCCGATTCGGGCAGCATGTCCCAGCTGACGATGTCGGCAAACGGTTCGTTGACGCGCACGCCATCCAGATACACCGACACGCCTTGCGACGCGCCCGGCAAGGCGGAGGCGCGAAAGCCGTGGAAGGTGAGGTCGTTCTGGAACGCGCTGCCTTGCACGTCGTTGCCATCTACACCCACGAAGCGCCGCTGCAATAGATCGCTTAGGTTGTTGCTGCGCCCGCGCGACAGCTCGGCATTGGTCGCCGACTGCACCATGTACGGCAGTTGCGCCGCATCGATGGTGGTGCCGGGGATGGGCGTGGCGGTGACTTCGATACGGTCCAGCCAGGTCACCTGCGGGGTATCGTCGGCAAGGACGTTGCCGATCGTGCTACTGCACAGCAGCGCTGCGCAGGCGTAGGCCAAGCGATGTTTTCGTAGTGCATTGCATCGCTTTTGTGCAGCGCGAGGTCGCGGTGTCCTGCAATGAACCAGCACCTGGTGGGTCGACGTCATGTCGTCTCCTTCAATAAAGCACGATCGATTTGATGCCGCGCGCTGCGCGCAGATCCGCCAGCGCCTGATTGATGTCCTCCAGCGCCAGCCTGCGGGTGATCAGCGGTGCCAACTGGATGTCGCCCTGCAGATAGCGCTCGACGTAGCCGGGCAATTCGCTGCGCCCCTTCACCCCGCCGAATGCACTGCCGCGCCAGACCCGCCCGGTGACCAACTGCAACGGACGGGTGCTGATTTCCTGCGCGTCGTCGGCGACGCCAAGGATGACGCTCTCACCCCAGCCCTTGTGGCAGCACTCCAGCGCCGCGCGCATCGCCGCGACGTCGCCCACGCAGGCGAAACTGTGGTCGGCGCCGCCATCGGTGAGATCCACGATCACCTGCTGGATGGGTGCACCGTAGTCGCGCGGGTCCAGGCAATCGGTGGCGCCCAACACGCGCGCCAGTGCGAACTTGCCAGGGTCGATATCCACCGCGACGATGCGCCCGGCCTGCGCCAGCACCGCGCCCTGGATCACCGACAGGCCGATGCCGCCCAAGCCGAACACCGCCACGCAATCGCCGGGGCGTACATGCGCGCTGTTGAGCACCGCGCCCACCCCGGTGGTGACCGTGCAGCCCAGCAGGCAGACCTGGTCCAGCGGCGCGTCGGGGTGGATGCGTGCCACCGCAATCTCCGGCAGCACGGTGTATTGGGAAAACGTGCTGGTGCCCATGTGGTGCAGGATCGGCCGGCCGTTCAACGAGAACCGGCTGCTGCCATCGGGCATCAGGCCGCGTTCCTGGCTGCTGCGGATCGCCTGGCACAGGTTGGTGCGGCCGGAGCGGCAGAACTTGCACACGCCGCATTCGGGCATGTACAGCGGGATGACGTGATCGCCGGCGCGCACGCTGGTGACGCCGATGCCGACCTCTTCGACGATACCCGCGCCCTCCTGGCCCAGGATCGCCGGGAAGCTGCTCGCGCGGCCATGCACCAATGCATGCGCGTCGCCATGACAGACGCCGGTGGCGACCAGGCGCACCAGCACCTCGCCGGGACGCGGCGGCTGCAGGTCCACCTCCTCGATGGTCAGCGGCTGATGCGGACCCCAGGCCACCGCAGCGCGTGTCTTCATCCCGCCTCCCCGGCGCGCGTCGGCATGGCCGCCGCTCAGCGCGCGATGACCACGCCCCACGGCAGTTCGCCGACGGGGATCTGTTTGCGTTCGCGCAGGCTGGCGGTGTCGATCACGCTCACCGTGTTGGAGCGCCCGTTGGCCACGTAGAGCTTGTCGCCGGCCGGGGTGAGCGCCGGATTCCAGGGCCGCAGCCCGACCGGGATCTCGGCCACGCTGCGCCCGTTCTGCGTGTCGATCACGCTGACCGTGCCGGCGCCGCCGTTGGACGCGTACAGCCGCGTGCCATCGCCCGACAAGGCGACCCCGGCGGTGCGCACGCCGGCCGGCAGACTGGCGCGTCGGGTGCGGGTCTGCAGGTCGACCACGTCCACCACGTTGGCGGTCTCCTGCGCGATGTAGACGCTGCGCCCGTCCGGGGCGAACGCCATGCCGCGCGGATGCCCGCTGGTAGCTACCACGCCACGCGACCGATGCGTGGCCAGCTCGATCATGTCCATGTCGCTGGAACCCTCGTTGCTGGTGAGCAACCACTGCCCATCGGGCGTATATGCGCAGTGCTCCGGTGCCTGTCCACGCGTGGCGATCACCTGCTGCACGCGGAACTGCGCGGCATCGATCAGCATCACCTGGTTCTGCCCTTCCACGCACACGGCAAACTGCTTGCCATCGGGCGACAGCGCGATGCCTTCGGCGTTTTCGCCGATGTCGACCTGACGCAGCACCGCATCCCTGGCGGTGTCCAGTTCGATCAAGCGGTGGTGCTCGGCATCGATCAGGTACAGATGCCCCTGCGGGCCGGGCAACACCTGCTGCAAGCGCTTGCCGAGCTGGCCCTGCGCGCTGAGCGTGCGCACCACCGTGTCGGTGCCGGTGTCGATCACCGACACCGTGCCGCTGCGCTGATTGGGCACGTAGGCAACGACCGGTGCGGGTGCAGGCGAAGTTGCGGCGTCTACCGGAGCAGGCGGCGCACCGGCAGCCGCCGCCGGCACTGCCGCATCGCGCTGGCAGCCGGCCAAGGCCAGCAGTGCGCCCACCGCAACCGCGGTGCAGCGGCGCTGCCAGCTTGCGCACGCCGTTCGCAGCGGGCCATGCGTCATTGCGGCTTGCCTGCAGTCTTGTTGATCGAATGGATGAAGGCCAGCAGTTTTTCGGTGTCGCCCGGCTTGAGCACCGGTGCGAACGGCGGCATCTGGCCGACCACCTTTTCGTGCCCGATGCGGGTCTTGCCGTGGGTGATCATCGCGGCAGTGCCTTCGCTGATGAGCGCGCGCAAGGTGTCGTCGTCGCTGCCATACACCCAGATGTCGTTGGTCAGCGGCGGGCACATGCCGCCGCCACCGGTACCGCCATGGCAGGCATTGCAGCCAGCAGAGAAATAGATCTTCTTGCCTTCGGCCACCAGCTCCGGGGTGACCTTGACCTCGGGTCCCTTCGGAATCGGCGCCACGGTGGCCGGCGGTGCCGGCGGTGTGGCCGGATCGGGCGCCGGCCCGGCGGCAAGATTAGGCATTCCCGGCGCTGTGGCGGCCGGTGCTGGCGCTGTGGCGGCCGGTGCTGGCGCTGTGGCGGCTGGTGCTGGTGCTGGTGCGCCGGCGGCAGCGGCAGCGGGTGCCGCCGCATCCGGCGCCGGAGCAGGCGGCGGCGCTTCTTCCTTGCCGCATGCCGCCAGCACTGCACTGAGCAGCACGCCGCACAGTGCTGCGCGGACGGAACGATCGATACAACCCACGGTGGACTTGCGCATGAACGAACCTTTCTGATCGGAGGGAACGCCGCGCACCCCGTGCACGCGGCGGATGAAACGGTCAGCGTCTGGCAGGGCGCCTGGCCTCGTTGAGGAGCGAAGCCAGCGCGGTATCGCCGCGGTCCTGTGCCAATGTCGCGGCGGTCTTGCCATCGCGGTTGCGTGCCGCCGGGTCGGCACCGGCCGCCAGCAGACGCTTTGCGACGTCCTCGCGTCCGGCCGCTGCGGCCAGCATCAAGGCGGTGACACCGGCCTGATTGGCGCGCCCCACGTCGGCGTCGCGCGCGAGCAGCGCGTCGAGAATGGCCGGGTCATCGCGTGCCACTGCAAACATCACCGGCGTAAACCCAGTGGCGTTGGCGCGCCGTGCATTTGCGCCGGCAGCAAGCAGTGCCTGCACCACCTCGGCGTCGGCGTAGGACACCGCCAGATCCAGCGCGCTCCAGCCATCGCCGGACACGGTGTCCACCGGCGCGCGCTTGCGCAGCAGGCGGCTGACGCTGTCGGCATCGTTGGCCCAGGCTGCCTTCATCAAGGCGGTCCAGCCGCTGGCATCGCGCGCATCCAGCCGCGCACCGGCATCCAGCAGCAGACCGACCAGATCCGGTTCCTGGTTGCGGATGGCCTGATGCAGCGGCGGCTCGCCGAGCAGGTTGGGCGTGTTGGCGTCGGCACCGTGACGCAGCAACCAGGCCGCACGGAGCGCATCGCCGGCATCCAGCGCATGCGCCAGTTCCTGGTTGGGGTTGGCGCCGTCCGCGATGCGCAGCTGCAGCTGCGCCAGTTCCTGCGACGAGGCGGCAGGACTGCGCGCAGTCGATGCGGGGGCCGGTGTGGTGTAAGGCCCATGCGACGGCAGATCGCCAGCCACGATGCAGTCGCTGCAACGGACCAGCGGCACGTGATAAGCCTGCAGGATCTCGGCGATCTTTGCGGCGTTGTCCTGCAGTGCCTTGTTCAATGCATCGCGTAGCTGCGCGTTCTTGCGCGACACCGCCCACGCCATCGAATACTCCAGCACCGCATCGTCGATGGTGTTCAACGGCACCACGCCCAGCCCGCTGCGCGCCGCGTAATAGCCGGCCACCGGGCCCCAGGATTCGGCCGCATCCAGTGCATTGGCGGCCACCTGCTCCACCAGCTTGCCGGGATGTTCTTCCGGTGCGGTGGCCGAGTCGTAGAACAGGTACTGCACCTCACCGCTGACGCCGTGTTCGTACAGCGCCTGGCGCGCCGGCGAACTCTGGAACACGCCCAGCCGAAGCTTCTTCAGTGCGGGGTCGTCCAGCGAGGTCGGTACCAGGTTCAGGCCTTTGCGCGTCACCAGCACATAGGCCGAGCGATACACCGGGCGCGTGGTCAACCCCTGCTCGAAATCGCTGTTGAGGTCCATCAACAGATCGCAGCGACCCGCGTTGATCGTGCTGCGGGCCAGCCCGCGCTGGTAATAGGTGCGCCACTCGTATTCCAGCCGCCGGCCCATGGCAGCGGCCACCACCTGCGCAATCTTGTTCTGGAAGCCTTCGCCGGCCTGGTTGGACAGCGGCATGTTGCCCGGGTCTGCACACACCCGCAGCACCGTTGGATCGGGCGTGGGCGGCGGCGCAGACACCGACGCTGCAGTGGATGCCGGTGGCGCGGTGTGTGCCGGCGCCGCGGCCGGAACCGCACCGGAGTCAGAAACGCGAGCCGTCGGTGAAGACGGCTCGCGTGTGCAACCTGCGGCGACGAGTCCGAGGCTGCAAACCAGCAGCACCGTGTGCAGGTGCGCGGTCATGCCGCGCACGCCGGCAGGCATCTGCCGACATGCGCGTCCGACGCCGTGCGTGGAGCTCATCGTGCCGTCTTCGCGGCTGCGTTGGCGGTACCGCCGCCCCCGGCCGCTGCGGTGGCCGTCGTGGTGGTCGACACGGTCTTGCCGGCGCCATCCAGGCGGAAGGTATGCACCATGCCGCCGAGCGGAATCTTGTCGAAACCGGCCCCGAACGCCAGCCCGGCCGCACCCAGTGCGCCATACGGGTCACTCGGATCCAACCCCGCTGCGACCGGCAGGCCGATCCAGCCACCGATGCCGGAGAACACCGCCACATACTGGTGGCCGTTGGCCTTGTAGGCGATCGGGTTGCCGATGATGCCGGAGGGCAGCTTCATCTCCCACAGCTTCTTGCCGCTGTCCTTGTCCACCGCACGGAACCAGCCATCCAGCGTGCCGTAGAACACCAGCCCGCCATCGGTGACCAGGGTGCCACTCCACACCGGGAACTTTTCCTTGATCTCCCACTTGGATTTGCCTTCCACCACGTCGAACGCCTTGACGATGCCCAGCGCACCCGGCTCGTTCGGTTTCATCATCACGTTGGCGAACACGTACGGCAGGCCCATCATGGTATTGCCGCGCTCCTGCGGCTCCAGCTCCATGTGCCAGTTGTTGGTACCGCAGAAAAACACCGCCGCGTTGGCCGGATCCACCGAGCACGGTTGCTGGTCCTTGCCACCCATCGCCGACGGGAACGCCTGCACTTTCTTGCCGCGTTCCAGCGGCGAATGCGCCGCCACCTTGACCGGGCGGCCGGTCTTCATGTCGATGCGTTCGGCCCAGTTGGCCGGCACGAATTTATGCGCGCGCAACAACGTGCCGTCGCGACGATCGAGCACATAGGCAAACCCATTGCGATCGAACTGCACCACCGACGGAACCTGCTTGCCGTCGATGGTGAGGTCCACCAGGATCGGCTCGTTGATGCCGTCGTAATCCCACTGGTCGAACGGGGTCTTCTGATAGCCCCACACCGCTTCGCCGGTATCGATCTTGCGTGCGAACAAGGTCATCGACCACTTGTTGTCATGCTCGCCGTTGTTGCATTCCTCGTGCGTGGTCTTGCCGCAGCGGTACGACGGGCTCCACAGGCCGGGATTGCCGGTGCCGTAGTACACCAGCTTCAACTTCGGGTCGTAGCTGTACCAGCCCCAGGCCGCGCCGCCACCGCGCTTCCATTCGTCGTTGGGAAAGGTCTTCACCCCGAGATCGCCGAGCTGGCCATGCTGCGGATTGGCCTTGTTGAAATCCGGACCCAGGCAGATGGCCTTGTCGGTGCCGGCCGCATCGCAGGACCAGGCCTGCTTGCCATCGGACAGGTTGTAGGCGGCCACGCGCCCGAGCACGCCGAACTCGTTGCCGCTGATGCCGGCGACCACTTTGCCATCGGCGATGATCGGCGCCATGGTGATGGTTTCGCCCTTGTCCGGGTGCGCGAGTTTCTGCTTCCACACTTCCTTGCCGGTCTTGGCATCGAGCGCAATCACATCGCCGCTGAGGCTGCCAAACACCAGCTTGCCATCGGCATACGAGGCGCCGCGGTTGACCGTGTCGCAGCACGCCACCGCCACCGAGCGTTCGTCCTGTTGCGGGGTGTACTTCCACAGTACCTTGCCACCGTCGTCCTGCGCTGCGAGGTCGATGGCGAACACATTGTTCGGGTACGCACTGACCATGTACATGATGCTGCCGATCACCAGCGGCTGGCCTTCGTGGCCGCGCGTTGCGTCGGTTTTCATCTCCCACGACATCTTCAGATTCTTGACGTTGTCGCGATTGATCTCGGCCAACGGGCTATGCCGGGTGAGCGCGAAGTCGCGCCCCACGCCGCCCCAGTTGTCTGCATTGCTGGCGTTGGCCGTGAATTCGCCGTCGGTGTCGACCACGGCGGCGGCCGGCGTCGCGGCGGGTGCGGCGGCAGGTGCGGGCGGTGCGGTATCGGCAGCCGGCGTGTCTTTCTTGCAACCGGCCAACACGATGCTCAGCGCAAGCATCAGCAGCGCCGAGCTGCCGATGCGGCGACAGGAAGATTGGTGCATATGCGTCTACCCCTCTCGGTGAAGAATCCAATCGAACGAAGAGCCACGCGCGCTTGCTGCGCAGCGACGGCGCAAACGGGTGGGTACCGGGAGACGACAGAGCACAGCGCGTGCCAGCGTACTGTTGCGTCGCAGCACCTTGCAGTGGCAGCGCGTTGCGCACGCGTGGTTGCCGCAGCACACCAGGTGTCACGCATTTGGCACAGTTTGCGCCGGGCGTGCTGTCGCGCTGGTGGAGCACTGCGTGCGGTTGGGTGAAGGCGTGGCGCTCTTGCGGTGCCCAGGCACGTGCGCAGGATCGTTGGAAGGTGTTGTCTGCCTTCGCCCGCTGGGAGGCCAAGCACGATGAAGGATGAGGGCGGGCATTGGACGGTTGGAGACGTGCACTGCTCACGACGATGCACGCACCATGCAGCGTCTTTGCGCGATGCACTCAGGATGTGCCGAAGGCGCGAGGATGTGCCGATGGCGCCTGGGCCGTACCCTCACCCCAACCCCTCTCCCGCGGGGAGAGGGGCTAGCACCGTGCTGAGCGCTCTAGCACTTTGCTGAGCCCTGGAGCTTGCGCTTGTTGTGCTCACCAGCAGCAACGCTACCGCTTTCAATCACCGCATCAGACGCCTCCCTTCTCCCAACGGGAGAAGGTGCCCGAAGGGCGGATGAGGGTAGGTGTGCTGCAGGGATACAATGCAGTGCGTCTCAATCACCGCATCAGACGCCTCCCTTCTCCCACCGGGAGAAGGTGCCCGAAGGGCGGATGAGGGCGGGTGTGCTGCAGGGACGCAATGCAGTACGTTTCAATCACCGCATCAGACGCCTCCCTTCTCCCACCGGGAGAAGGTGCCCGAAGGGCGGATGAGGGCAGGTGTGCTGCAGGAACTCAATGTAGTGCGCGCTGTGCAGCACAGCGCTGCAAAACAGTGCCGCAGATTGACCGATCGCAGCCTGCCGAACCCATGTCGCAAGGCGCGCGACAGTGGATTGGCGAGCTGCGTCGGCGCGACATCGGGGCAACTCGCAACGCGCGAGCGCCACACGATATGCCGCCGTGCCAAGTGAAGACAGCGAAACTACTGACCAGCGCGGGCCTGCCAGTGCTGTAACAGGTCAGCGCAATCGCGCAGGCGCCAATCGGCCAGGCCAGGCCAGGGATCGCCCGGGGTATTGACCAGCACGGTGCCTGCGCCGGCGGCGCGGCCACAGGCCAGGTCGTTGTGATGGTCGCCGACCATCAGCAGTGCCGCGGCGCTCACTGCCCAGCGCCGCTGGAAGTGGCGCAGGCCATCGGGCGCGGGTTTGGGTGCCGCTTCGTCACGGCCGACGATGTCGTCCGGCGCAAAGGCATCGGCCAGACCGATCGCCTCCAATGTCACCTGCGCCAGGCTGCGTGCGTTGCGGGTCAGCAAGCCCAGCCGGCAGCCATCGGCCTGCAGCGCGCGCACCAGCTGCTGCGCACCGGGCGCAGGGCGTGCCGCCTCTGCCAGGACACGCTCGTGCTCCAGCAACCAGGCATGCTTGGCCTGCGACTCATTGGCCGGCAATGCAGCCAGGTGATGCAGGATGTCCGCGTCGGGCGGGATCTCCAGCGCGCGTCGGATCAATGCAAAATCGTGCACCGGCTCGGTCAGCGTGCCATCCATGTCGAACACCCAATGCCGGCACGCAGACAGCGGCAGGCGTGCGGCAATCGCGCCGTCCATGGGTTATTTCCAGCCCGGCATCTGGGTGGTGTCCAGCCCGCCCACCTCGAATTCCGCGGTCCGCGTGCCGCCGGCCTTGACCGGGAAGGCGATGTTGATGCGCTTGGCGTTGCGCACCAGCTTCCACAGTGCCTTGTCGTCGTCGATGAACATGGCGATCGCTTCATCGGTATCCGGTCGATGCGCCGCCATCGCGCGTGGTGCGCCGCCGTCGGTCGCAACCTGCACCTTGCAGCCAGCGTAGCAATTGAAGTCGCCGGCCTTGAGCACGAGATAGCTGTGGCGCTTCCACTGCGGATGATCGCGGAACACCAGGCTGACCGGCTTTGGCCCACTGCCATCCACATCCACGCGCTCCTTGGCCTCGATCATCGCCGAGCGCTGGGTGCCACCCTTGGCCGGCACCTGCGAGTACTGCCACAGCGCCTGCATGCGGCGCAGTTCGCGCGCCTGCTCGCCCTTGGCCTTGATGTCGGCATAGCCGGGCTCAATGCGTGTGGCGGCTGCAGTGCCGGCATAGCCTTCGAGCAAGGCGGCGCCGTGGGCGCGCGCCATGTCCCAGTTCTGCGCCTTCACCGCCTCGTCGTATTGCTTGGCAAGCGCATCGGCCTGGGTTTCCTTGGCCTGCGCCTGTGCAGTTTCCTGCGCCTTGCGTTGCGCCTCGCGGTCGGTGCAGGCAGTCAGGGCCGCGACGCACAGGGCCGCGCTCAGCAGATACTTCATCGTCGACTCCGGGGCGAATGCAGCCGTAACGATAGCAGCCTGTCCGCATGACCCGCGATCAACCGCGATTAACCGCCGCACACCGTAGGAGCACACCCGGGCGCGACGGGGGTTTCACCGGCAAAGCCCTGTCGCGCCCGGGTGCGCTCCTACGATGGTGGTTGCAGGCACGATGCCGCGATGGAGTGGCGGGCGAGCATGCACAACGGCGGGACTGCATCGTCGCTTCCGGAAGGCATGGACGGCAACGGCATGGCAACGGCATGGCAACGGCAACGGCAACGGTACCAGCCTGCCGCACCACCCGCGATCAGCTACCCCGCGTCGTAGGAGCGCACCCGGGCGCGACGGGGGTTTCACCGGGAAAGCCCTGTCGCGCCCGGGTGCGCTCCTACGAGGGTGGTTGCAGGCACGATGCGGCGATGGAAGCGACGGAGGGCGTCTGCGACGCCCTCCGCTGCCACTACGGCTGCGTCGGCGCAGCCGCCTTGGCCTTGGCGATCATCTCGGTCACCGACGCAGTGGTGATCGGGTGGTAACCCGGCTTGGCCTTTTCGAACGCCTGTTCGGCAAACGCAATGCCGTCCGGGGTCTTCAACAGTTCCGTATAGATCGGCAGCACCAGCTTGCGACGGCCGACGCGCTCGATGAACTCACCGGCGGCAGCGCGCGCGTCGGTGTAGCCGCTGCGGGTCGCCAGCGGATACCAGCGCATGGCGATCTCGCCATTGGGCGTGCCGGTGAAGTGATACGCCTCATCCAGCTGCTTGAGCTGCTCGGGCTTCAAGGTGGCACCCATGCCGCTGAGGAAATGCACCCACTCCTGCGTGCCCCATTCGCCGGTGACCTGCTTGCTGGGCAGCGTACCGCTACCGCTCCAGGCGATGCGTGCGGTGTCCACGATGGAGAAGCTGCGCGAGCGCGCCTTGGCCGCGAATGCCGGGATGCCCGGCTGCTTCAGCCAGGCATCCACCTCGGCGGCGCTCACCGTGTTGGGATGCTTGGCCAGCAGGTTCTTCTGCAGGTAATCGACAAACTGGTCGGTGGTGGCGCTCTGGAACGCGTGATCGTCGAACCAGCCACGCAGGAACGGGTCGAACACCTCGCGGCCGAAACGCTGCTCCAGGAACTGCAGGAACCACGCGCCCTTGACGTAGGCCACCTGGCTCAAAGCCTCGTCCGGGTCGCGCTGCGCCAGCGGCGGCAACTCCAGCACCTGGTCGGCCGGCGGCATGTCCTTTACTTCCGCCAGCAGATCGCCCTGGTCGATCTCGCGCTCCATCTCGGCCATCTCGGTGCCGTACAGCGCTTCGGTGATGCGGCCCTGCACGTAGGTAGTGAAGCCTTCGTTGAGCCAGATGTCCTTCCAGCTGGCATTAGTCACCAGGTTGCCCGACCAGCTGTGCGCCAATTCGTGCGCCACCAACGACACCAGCGACTTGTCGCCGACGATCACGGTGGGCGTGGCGAAGGTCAGGCGCGGATTTTCCATGCCACCGAACGGGAACGACGGCGGCAGCACCAGCATGTCGTAACGGCCCCAGCGATACGGGCCATAGAGTTTTTCCGCAGCACCGATCATCTTCTCGGTGTCTTCGAACTCCTTGGCAGCCTTGTCGGCCATCGCCGGTTCGGCCCACACGCCCGAGCGTGCGGAGATCGGCTTGAACACCACATCGCCGGCGGCGATTGCCAGCAGGTAGGACGGAATCGGCTCGGGCATCTTGAAGCTGTAATCGCCGTCGCGCGCGGCCTTGGGGTCGTTGTCGGCGCTCATCAGCACCATCACGTCCGGACGCGAGGTGACATGCGCGCTATAGGTGAAGCGCACACTCGGGGTGTCCTGCAGCGGTACCCAGCTGCGCGCGTGGATCGCCTGCGACTGGCTGAACATGAAAGGCAGCTGCTTGCCTTCGGTCATGGCCGGCTCCAGCCACTGCAGGCCCGAGGCGGTGGGCGCGGTGTGATAGGTGATCACGACCTTGCCCGGCTGGGTCGGCGCTTCGATGGTGAGTTTGCTGCCAAAGGTCCTGTCGGCCGGCGCCAGTGCGAATTGCAACGGCGACAGACCGCCCTTGCCATCGTCGGCCTGCACCTGCGCAATGCTCAGCTCGCGCGTGTCCAGCACCAGTTGCTTGGCGGCCTTGTCCTTCCACTGCAGCGTGTAGGTGGCGGTGCCCCCGATCTGCCTGGCATCGAAATCCAGCTTCAGGTCCAGCGCCAGGTCCTTGATGACCACCAGCTGCGGCTGGGCATAGGAGCTCTCGTCGTGGGTGCGGGCGTCTGCTTTCACGGGGGCCTTGGCAGTGGCGGCCGGTGCGGCGGTGGTGGCAGCCGGCGGCGTGGACTCATTGGAACAGCCGGCCAGTGCGAGGGACACGGCCAGGGACAGCGACAGGGAAGTGAAGCGCATCGACGGCACCGCAGCGAGGGAATTGGGCATTTTAGCGCTCCCGGCCACGGCCTGCCCGTGCCGCCGGGTGCGGGCGCGCAGCCGACGGCCAGCGCTTGCTCACGCCAGCGCTGCCGCGCCGTCGGTGCTCAGGTCACTGGATGACTGCGCGGGGTGTCGTGGCCATCGCGCACCAGCCGCCGCCCGCCGGAGAACTTGGCGCGGTACATCGCCGCATCCGCGCGCCGATACAGTTCGGTGGCGTCCAGCCCCTGTTCGCAGACCGCGCTGCCGGCGCTCAGATGCAGCGGCGCTTCATCGCCGTCTTCGCGTTCAAGCATCGACAGCCACTGATTGAGCTTGAGCGTGGCTTCGTCTTCGCTGGCATGCACGCCGATCAGAAATTCATCGCCGCCCCAGCGCCCGATCCAGTCCTGCGCGCCCAGCCAGCCATAGGCCGATTCCACCAGCCGCACCAGCACGCGGTCGCCGGCCAGATGCCCGAAGCGGTCGTTGATCGGCTTGAGGTTGTCCATATCCAGCACGAACAACACGAACGGCCAGCCTTCGCGCTGCGAGGCGGCGACCGAATCGCGCATGGCCTGTTCGCAACCGCGCCGGTTCAACGCTTCGGTCAGCGGGTCGAACAGCGCGTGCTTCCTGAGATCGCGCATGCCCGCGTCGATGCCACGCAGACTGCGGTTGATGCCGCGCAGCAGCCGGCCCAGTTCGTCGTCGCCATGCTCGGGCAGGCTGGGCAGACGTTGGTCGGCGTAGTAGGTGTCCAGCGCGTCGGCGGCGATGCGTAACGGGGCAAGCAGGCGATACAGCGCCGAGAGCGTCAGCGCGGTGCCTGCCAAGGTGGCCAGCAAGGCCACGATGACCACCGACCACAACGGGCGGCCTTCCAGCTCGCTCTGCGAGGCCAGCCAGGCGATCAACAACAGCAGCGGCAGGTGGATCCCGATGAAGGTCACCGCCAGCAACTTGGCGCTGAAGGAACGGGGAAACACGCGCGAGAGCCCGGCGTACAAGCGCATCCAACTCTCCGGCAAAGGGGCGCCTAGTGTCGCCGACAGTCAGTGGAGCCAACGCGACGAGCGTCCCAGAAATCCGCTGGTGCGCACACCTGTGCAAGCAGCCAGGGCGCGCCAAGCGAACCCAAGCGGCGCGAGCTCATCCAGGCTGCGGCGCGCGATGCGCGCGCCGCCTCGGCGGCCCGGCGCGCGTGGTCAGATCTTGTAGCCGGAGTGGATGGCCACGATGCCGCCAGTCAGATTCTTGTAATGGCAACGCGCGAATCCGGCCTCGCCCATCATGCCCTTGAGCGATTCCTGCGGCGGGTGCTTGCGGATGCTTTCGGCCAGGTACTGGTAGCTGTCGGCGTCGCGCGCGAACAGCTGGCCCAGCCTGGGCAGGATCTTGAACGAGTGGAAGTCGTAGATTGGCTTGAACCAGTCGGCGGTCACTTCGGAAAACTCCAGCACACGTGCCTGCCCGCCCACCTTCAACACGCGGTACATCTCGCGCAGTGCGGCGTCCTTGTCGGTGACGTTGCGCAGGCCGAAGGAGATGGTCACCAGGTCGAAACTCTGGTCCGGGAACGGCAGCGCTTCGGCGTTGCATTGCACGTAATCGAACCCGGACACCAGCCCGCGGTTGGTGAGCCGGTCGCGGCCCACCGACAGCATGCCGGCATTGATGTCGCCCAGCACCACCGCGCCTTCTTCGCCCACGCGCTCCTTGAGCAGCACGGCGATGTCGCCGGTACCGCCGGCCAGGTCCAGCACGCGGTCGCCCGGCTTCACCTGCGCGGTCGCCACGAAGTAGCGTTTCCATGCGCGATGGACGCCCAGGCTCATCAGGTCGTTCATCAGGTCGTAGTTGCGCGCGACCGAGGTGAACACTTCGCCGACCAGCTTCTGCTTGTCCTTGGCAGCGACATCGCGAAAGCCGAAATGGGTGGTACCGGAGGTATAGGGGGATTCGCTCATGGCCGGATTATCGCACTGCTGACGCCACCATGACCGCAACCGGACCACAATCGCGCACTCTTCCGCCCCTGCCTTGCGAGCATTGCGTGCGTGACAAGTACGCCCAGCGCGACTGGCAGCCCCACGAAAAGCCCACCCTGCCGGGCTCGGCCTCCACCCCGCTGCACCCCACCCGGCGCCGCATCCAGTACGGCCTGGTCGGCATGGTGGTGGCGCTGACCGGGGGCCTGAGCAATGCGCTGGTCACCGCCAACCTGCCCTACCTTCAGGGCGCGCTGGGCGCCTACGCCACCGAAATGGCCTGGCTGCCGGCCGCCTATGTGATGACCAACATGTCGGCGAACCTGTTGCTGGTGAAGTTTCGCCAGCAGTTCGGGCTGCGCCGCTTCACCGAGATCTTCCTGGCTCTGTATGCGGCCATCGCCCTGGCGCATCTGTTCGTGCACAGCCTGAGCTCGGCGATCACCGTGCGAGCCGCCCACGGCCTGGTCGGCGCCGCGCTCAGCTCGCTGGGCTTGTATTACGTGATCCAGGCGTTCCCGGGCAAATACCGGCTCAAGGCCGTGGTGCTGGGGCTGGGCGTCACCCAGCTGGCGTTGCCGCTGGCGCGGGTGTTTTCCACCGACCTGCTGGAATTTGGCCAGTGGCAGGGGCTGTATCTGTTCGAGTTCGGGCTGGCGGTGTTTGCGCTGGCCTGCGTGCTGGCGCTCAAGCTGCCGCCGGGCGACCGTTACCGGGTATTCGAGCCGCTGGATTTCCTCACCTTCAGCCTGTTCGCCGCCGGTGCGGCCGGTCTGGCGGCGGTGCTGTCGCTGGGCCGGCTGTTGTGGTGGACCAGTACGCCGTGGTTGGGCGTGGTGCTGGCGGCTTCGATCGTGCTGCTGTGCCTGGCAGCGTGGATCGAACATAACCGCCGCAACCCGATGATCAACACGCGCTGGCTGGCCAGCGCGGACATGCTGCGGCTGGGGCTGGCCATCCTGCTGATCCGCCTGGTGCTGTCGGAACAGAGCACCGGCGCGATCGGCTTCTTTCAGACCCTGGGCCTGGCCAACGTGCAGCTGCAGACGCTGTTTGCGCTGATGCTGCTGGGCGCGGTGGTGGGCGTGGCCGCCAGTGCGTGGCTGATCAACCCGGCGCGGGTTGCCGAACACCTGATCATCGCGGTGGCCGCCATCTGCATCGGCTGCTTCATGGACGCCGATGCCACCAGCCTCACCCGCCCCGAACAGATGTACGTCAGCCAATTCCTGCTCGCCTTCGGCAGCACGTTCTTCATCGGCCCGGCCATGGTGGCCGGGATCGGGCGGGTCATTGCGCAACCGGGCAACCTGATCAGCTTCATCGTGCTGTTCGGCATGGCACAGAACATGGGCGGGTTGCTCGGCAGCGCCCTGCTCGGCACCGTGCAGGTGGTACGCGAGAAATACCATTCCAGCCAGTTGGTCGAGCATCTGGTGCTGACCGACCCGCAAGTGGCCGCGCGCGTGCAGGCATACGCCAACGTCTACGGGCGCGCCATCGGCGACCCGGCGCTGCGCCAGGCGCAGGGCGTGCGTGCACTGGGCAGCGTGGCCACGCGCGAAGCCAATGTGCTGGCTTACAACGATGTGTTCCTGCTGATCGGCTGCATTGCCATCGCCACCGGGCTGTGGATCCTGTCCGTGCTGGTGTGGCGGCGTTATCTGCGCCCGTCCGTGCAGTCCCCTTCTCCTGCCTCCCCTGTGCGCCCATGAATACACCTGCCGAAGCTCCCTCTGTCGCCGATCAGCAACGCCGGCGCCGCCGGCGCATCACCGGCGCGCTTGGTTTTGGCGGGCTCGCCTTGATCGGCGTGGCGCTGGTGCTCTACTCCTGGCAGTTGCCGCCATTCGTCAGTGCCGTGGAGCGCACCGAAAATGCCATGGTGCATGGCCAGATCACGGTCATCGCGCCGCAGGTCAGCGGCTACGTCACTGACGTGCCGGTGCAGGACTTCGCCCACGTCAAACACGGCCAGTTGCTGGTCACCATCGACGACCGCATCTACGCCCAGCAACTCGAACAGGCCAGGGCGCAAGTGCAGACCGCGCAGGCCAACCTGGCCAACTGGGAGCAGCAACGGCATAGCGCCGAGGCCACCATTGCCGAACAACGTGCGGCGCTGAGCAGCAATCAGGCGCAGCGCGACCGTACCCGCTCGGCGTATGCGCGTACGCAACAGCTGGCCAGCCAGAAGCTGGTTTCCGAGCAGGACCGCGACACCGCCTTTGCCGCACGCGCGCAGGCCGATGCCCGCGTCAGCCAGGCCCGGGCTGCCGTGCAGGCAGCCGAAGAGAACGCGCGCAGCGTCACCGTCAATCGCGCCGCGCTGGAAGCGGCCGTTGCCAATGCACAGGCCGCCCTGCAGCTGGCGCAGATCAATCTGGACAATACCCGCATCGTGGCCCCGCGCGATGGCCAGCTTGGTCAGCTCGGCGTGCGCCAGGGCGCCTACGTCACCAACGGCACCCAACTGATGTCGCTGGTGCCGGACACGCTGTGGGTCGTGGCCAACTTCAAGGAAACCCAGATGGCAAAGATCCGCGTGGGCCAGCGCGCCAGCTTCACCGTGGACGCGCTGGACAACGCACGCCTGCAGGGTCGCGTGCAGGAGATCTCGCCGGCCGCCGGCTCGGAATTCAGCGTGCTGCCGGCCGATAACGCCACCGGCAACTTCGTCAAGATCGCCCAGCGCATTCCACTGCGGATCAGCGTCGACCCCGGCCAGGCGCTGGCACCGCGGCTGCGCCCGGGCATGTCGGTGGTGGTCGCGGTCGATACCGCCAGCGCAGGCGACTGAGCGCGGCTGCCGGCACCGCGCGTGCACAGGCACGGCGTGCGGACCCAGATGCGTGCACTGCAGTGCAGAGCGCTTCGGTCACCTGCGCAGCCACCACGCGCCGCGCCGTCACGCCGTCCGCAGGCGGAGCAGCCGCTATCATGCGCCCATGCCCTCCATACTAACGCCACCCCTGCTCTGGCAGCACCTGCGCTTTGCGCAACTGAGCACCGTGCAGTTGTATGCGCTGCTGCGGCTGCGCACGGATATCTTCGTGGTGGAACAGCAGTGCGCCTATCCCGAGCTGGATGGCAAGGACACCGAGCCCGGCGTGCTGCATGTGCTGGGCAGCACGCAGACCGGAGAGCTGGTCGCCTACCTGCGTGTGCTGCCGCCGGGGCTGAGTTACCCCGAGCCCAGCATCGGCCGCGTGGTCGTCGCCGGCGCACAGCGCGGCACCGGCCTGGCCCACGCGCTGCTACGCGAAGGCATCCGGCTGGTGCACGCGCACTGGCCCGGCAGCGCGATTCAACTGGGTGCGCAGGCCCACCTGCACGCCCTCTACGCCGCCCACGGATTTGTGCCCTCATCGGCGCAGTATCTGGAAGACGGCATTCCCCATCTCGACATGCTGCGCCCCGCCGGCGCGGCCACCCTGGAGTCCGCATGATCACCACCCCCGACTACCGCGCCCTGCTCGACACCGCCATTGCCGAAGCCCGCCAGGGCCTGGCCGAAGGCGGCATCCCGATTGGTGCAGCGCTGTATCACAACGACGGGCGCCTGCTCGGCTGCGGCCATAACCGCCGCGTGCAGGAAAACGACCCGTCCGTGCATGGCGAAACCGATGCCTTCCGCAAGGCCGGCCGCCAGCACCGCTACAAGGACACCATCATGGTCACCACCTTGGCGCCATGCTGGTACTGCAGCGGCTTGGTGCGCCAGTTCAACATCGGCACCGTGGTAGTCGGCGAGTCGGTCACCTTCCAGGGCGGCATCGCGTGGTTGCACGAGCACGGCGTCAACGTGATCGATCTGCAGAGCCAGGAATGTATCGATCTGCTCGGTGGCTATATTTCCGCCAACCCGGATGTGTGGAACGAGGACATCGGCGAGGACTGAGCGGTTTGCCGGATTTAGCGGGTTGGCTGTGCAGTGCAGGCGGCTGCCAAGGTGAAGGTCCTTTGCAGAGCCGATGATCTGAGCCTGCGTTGCAGGGAGTGATCTGCAACCTGGCTGCAGCGCCCTTGCCCGCCCACCATCGCAGGACACGCCGCAAGTACGTCCATGTAGGCGCCGGCGCGGCATCCATGCCGCTCAGGGTCCCGCGATGGTGGGCAGGCAAGGACCAGTCGAGATGGTCGGTCTGCATGGATTTCAACAGCGACTAGCAAGCTGCGACGCGGTGTCTTTGCCTTTCAACAAAACCACCAGCCAACTGTCTGGCGTGGTGTCCTCGCCGGTTGCGGGACCGTGTGGCGGCATGGATGCCGCCACCGAGCCTACAGGGATGGATTCACGGCGTGTCCCGCAAGCGGTGAGGGCATCGCGCCCTCGACGCTGCGAGTGTGCTGCAGGGCCCTTGCCCGCCCACCATCGCGGGACACGCCGCAAGTACGTCCATGTAGGCTCCGGCGCGGCATCCATGCCGCTCAGGGTCCCGCGACGGTGGGCGGGCAAGGACCAGTCGAGATGATCGGTCTGCATGGATTTCAACAGCGACTAGCAAGCTGCGACGCGGTGTCTTTGGCCTTTCAACAAAACCACCAGCCAACTGTCTGGCGTGGTGTCCTCGCCGGTTGCGGGACCGTGTGGCGGCATGGATGCCGCCACCGGGCCTTCAGGGATGGATTCACGGCGTGTCCCGCGAGCGGTGAGGGCGCCGCGCCCTCGACCGACTCGGCCTTTGACTGCATCTGCCAGCATGCATCGTCCTGCGATGCGTTTCTGCCGCGCTTGCACTGCATTTCACGCCAGATGCCATACGCGCATTGCATTTGGCATCTGCGCGCAGCTGCGCTGTGATCAGAGGATGTAGCGGCTCAGGTCCGGATCCTGCACCAGCTCGCCGAGCTGCGCATCGACATAGGCCGCATCGACGGTGACGCTCTGCCCGTCACGGTCCGGCGCCTCGTAACTCAGCACATCGAGCAGACGCTCCAGCACCGTGTGCAGGCGGCGCGCGCCGATGTTTTCCTGCCGCTCGTTGACCTGTGCAGCGATCTCCGCCAGGCGCTCCACCGCATCGGCGCCGAAGGTCAAGCGCACACCCTCGGTCTGCAGCAGGGCTTCGTACTGCTTGATCAACGCCGCCTTGGGCTCGGTGAGGATGCGCACGAAATCGGCCTTGGTCAGCGCGGTCAATTCCACGCGAATCGGGAAGCGGCCCTGCAGCTCCGGAATCAGATCGCTGGGCTTGGCCAGGTGAAACGCACCTGATGCAATGAACAGGATGTGGTCGGTCTTGACCGTGCCGTACTTGGTGGACACGTTGGAGCCTTCCACCAGCGGCAGCAGATCGCGCTGCACGCCTTCGCGGCTGACATCGCCGCCGTTGGAGCCGGCTTCGCCACGCTTGGCCACCTTGTCGATCTCATCGATGAACACGATGCCATGCTGCTCGCAGGCTTCGATCGCCGCGGTGCGCACATCGTCCTCGTTCACCAGCTTGCCGGCTTCTTCCTCGATCAACAGCGGACGCGCGGCCTTGATGGTGAGCTTGCGCTTCTGCGACTTGCCGCCACCGATGTTGGCGAACATCTGCCGCAACTGCTGGCCCATTTCTTCCATGCCCGGCGGGGTCATGATGTCCATGCTGGCATTGACGGCCACTTCCAGCTCGATCTCGCGCTCGTCCAGCTCTCCGTTGCGCAACATGCGGCGGAACTTGATGCGGGTTTCGTTGTCCTGCGACGACGGCTCGTTGCGCGCCGCTTCCGGGTCGAACCCGATGCCGGCCGCACGGCGCGGCAGCAGCGCATCCAGGATGCGATCCTCGGCGCGTTCCTCGGCCTGGTTGCGCACGCGCACCTTGGCCTGCTCGCGATACAGCTTGACCGAGGTGTCGGCCAGGTCGCGGATGATCTGCTCCACGTCCTTGCCCACATAACCCACCTCGGTAAAGCGCGTGGCTTCGACCTTGACGAACGGTGCGTTGGCCAGTGTTGCAAGACGTCGTGCAATCTCGGTCTTGCCGACACCGGTCGGGCCGATCATCAGGATGTTCTTGGGCATCACCTCGTTGCGCAGTTCTTCCGGCAACTGCATGCGGCGCCAGCGGTTACGCAGCGCGATGGCAACCGCGCGCTTGGCGTCGTGCTGGCCAACGATATGACGATCGAGCTCCTGCACGATTTCGCGCGGAGTCATGGTTGAAGTCTCGGGATTTGGCATTGGGGATTGGGGATTCGTAGAAGCGGAGTAGGAACGGTCGATAGGTATCCGGGCGCAGGGAAAGGAGCGCTATTGCGAATCCCCAATCCCCACTCCCGAATCACAGCTCTTCAACCACCACGTTGCGATTGGTATAGATACAGATATCGCCGGCGATGTTGATCGCTTCGGTGGCGATGGTCTTGGCATCCAGTTCGGTATGCGTCAGCAGCGCGCGTGCGGCCGACAGGGCGTAAGAACCGCCGGAACCGATGGCGATGATGCCGTCTTCCGGTTCGATCACATCACCGGTGCCGCTGATGATCAGCGAAGTCTCCTTGTCGGCCACCGCAAGCAACGCTTCGAGCTTGCCGAGGCGGCGCTCGGTGCGCCAGTCCTTGGCCAGTTCCACCGCGGCGCGGGTCAGCTGACCGTGCTTGTCGAGCTTGGCTTCAAACAGCTCGAACAGGGTGAAGGCATCGGCGGCCGCACCGGCAAAGCCCGCCAGCACCTGACCTTCGCGGCCGAGACGGCGCACCTTGCGCGCGTTGCCCTTCATGACCGTATGGCCGAGCGTAACTTGACCATCGCCCGCGACGGCGACATGCCCACCACGCCGAACCGAAATGATGGTGGTGGCGTGAACGATGTTGGGGTTCTGGCTGGGATCCATGGGTCCTCCGGGGGTTTCCAAAGAGGTGGGGACGCCCCTGCCGGGTTCAAGCGCGCTGCGACGAAGCGACGCGGGCACGCGACATGGAGAAGCCTCGCGACACGGCGATCGACTGCCTCAACCGGACGCGCGCCGCACTCGGTCCGAAAGCAAACAGTGAGGCCATGCCAACGCGCTAGCCACCTAGCCCCTCTCCCACCGGGAGAGAGGCCTTGAGCCCCTTCTTCAGAACGCGCCCGCCGCCGCTAGTGGACGGCTCGCCGTTGCATTAGCCAGATCAGTTCCATCAGCCAATCATGCAGCGATGTCGCTGACATCACACACCCCAGCGCTCACTCAGTCGCTTTCTTACGCTTCGCACGCGGATGCGCGGCGTCGTAGACCTTGGCCAGGTGCTGGAAATCCAGATGCGTATAGATCTGCGTGGTGGCGATGTCCGAATGCCCGAGCAATTCCTGCACACCGCGCAGATCGCCGGACGATTCGAGGATGTGGCTGGCGAAACTATGCCGCAGCATATGCGGGTGCACGTCCTTGAACATGCCCTGGCGCACCGCCAGTTGCTTGATGCGGATCTGCACCGCGCGTTGCGAGATCGCGCCGCCCGCGCGGCCGGGGAAGACGTGCGTGTCCGCACGGCCGCCGCTGTCGCGCTGCCACGCGCGCAATGCAGCAATCGCATGCGAACCCACCGGTACCAGCCGCTGCTTGCCGCCCTTGCCCAGCACCATCACCAATGCGCTGGCCAGATCCAGATCGCGCCAACGCAACGCGCAGAGTTCGCTCAGGCGCAGCCCGGACGAATAGAACAGCTCCAGCAGCGCACGGTCGCGCAGGCCCAGCGGTGCATCGGTGGGAACTTCGACCAGCCGCACCGCCTCGTCGGCGTCGAGCACCTGCGGCAACTTGCGCGGCGCCTTGGGCGCGCGCAACGCCGCCGCCGGGCTGGCCGCGATCCGGCCATGCTTGAGCAACCACGCGTAATAACTGCGGCAGGCGGACAAGCGCCGCTGCAGGCTCTTGGCCGACAGGCCGCGCCGATGCTCGGCCGCCACGAACTGCCGCAGCTGCGCGCTATCCAGCTGCGCAACCTCCACAGGCGCGCCGTCGCCGTGCTGCTCGGCCGCCCAGCTCAGCAAGGCCGCAAGATCGCGCCGGTAGGCATCCAGCGTATGTGCCGAGACCTGGCGTTCGACCTGCAGGTACGACAGGAAGGCATCCACCGACGAAGACACTTCAGCCACCCCGTTGCCGCGCCATCGACGCTGCGTTGCGCCGCAACCGCAACGCAATGCGGCGCGCGACCGGCATCACGCGTCGAAACGCTGCAGCGCCACGCCGAGCGACTCGCCCATCATGCGCAGGAACAACGTGCCCATGCCGGGATAGAACCGGTTGGCATCGCTACTGCCGACAGCGATCAGGCCGATGCCCGGCAACGGCAGTAACGCCGTGGATTGCACCTCGCCCGCCTGGTCGGCATACAGCAGCGCATGCTTGTCGGCCTGCAGGCGGCCGCAGATCGGCTCGCCATCACTCAGGCAATCGCGAAACGGGGCCAGCCGCGCATCGTCGGCGGCGATGACCTGCAGCCAGTCTGCCTCCAGCGCAGCAACCGGCTTGAGCAATACCAGCCGCACCAGTTCGCCGTTGAAATCTTCCGCCAGCGAGGCCGCCATTGCCTTGAGCGTGTCGGCTGCGCTGGTCTGGCGCATCAACGCCAGCGTCAACTGGTGCGTGCGTACCGCCAGCCGCTCGTTGATCTGCGCATTGCTGCCCAGCTCGTGCAGCCGTCGCGACAGCTCGCGGTTCTTGTCGCGCAGCACTTCCAGCTGATAGGTCGCCAGCGAGGCAGTGGGGCCTTCGTCGCGCGGCACCAGCAGGCTCACGGCCAGATCCGGGAACTGCTTGAGGAAGGTGGGATGGCGACGCAACCACGTTGCGACCTCGTGCGCACCGAACTTGTCCGTGTTGTCGCTCATCAGTTCCATTCTCCATCGAAGACGAACACGGCCGGGCCGGACATCACCACCTCGTCCTGATCGCCGGGCCATCGAATGCGCAGCTCGCCGCCGGGCAGTGATACACGCACGTCGCGCTCCACGCGGCCGCGCTGCATCAGCACCACCGCCGCGGCACATGCCCCGCTTCCGCAGGCCAGCGTTTCGCCCACGCCGCGTTCGAATACGCGCAACCGCACATGCGTGGGGTCCACCACCTGCGCAAAGCCGACGTTGACCGAATCGGGGAAGGCAGCGTTCTGCTGCAACAAGCTGCCCAGGCGCTCCACCGGTGCGGCATCCACGCGCCCGACCTCCAGCACGGCGTGCGGATTGCCCATCGAGACCGCGCCAAAGCGCACCGTCTCACCGTGCACCGGCAACGCATATTCCTCACGCGCATGTGCAAACCCTGCCAGGGGGATGCGGGTCGGCTCGAACTGCGGCACGCCCATGGCCACCGCGTAGGTGCCGGCATCCATGCGTTCGACCGCGTGCGCGGTGACCGGGCTGTCGATGACGAAGCGCTCACCCTGGGCGGTGCCGTCACGCACCAGCCAGGCCGCGACGCAGCGCGCGCCGTTGCCGCATTGGCGCGCCGGCGAGCCATCGGAATTCCAGATGCCATAGGCCGCCACGGCGCCGTCGCTGCGCGGGGCCTCGATGGTCAGGATCTGGTCGCAGCCCACACCGAAATGCCGGTCGGCCAGCCGCGCCGCCAATGCGGCGTCCGGGGGGGGCGCCCCGTCGCGCAGATCCAGCACCACGAAATCGTTGCCGGCGCCATGCATCTTGGTGAAACGCAGACGCGCGCTGCGACCGTCAGCGCTCATTGCCGCTGCTAGCGGGCTGGTCGGTGGTGGGGGCGGGCGTGGGCTCGGTCTGCACCGGCGCAGATGCCGGCGTCGACTCATCCAGCGGTTGCGGCGCATCCGGCGGCTGCGGCACCGGCTGGGCTTCCACCGGCACCGGCTTCTGCGGCATCACCAGCGGGCCCTTGTTGCCGCAGGCGGCAAGCAGGACAAAGGTCGCACCAACCAGTGCGAGACGAACAGACGGTCGGGACATGATGCTCATGGACCGGAGTATAGCCAGAACACCCTGACTGCCGTGTGCGCTCACTGCGGTGCCGGCATCGTCCGCGGCGGCGGCTCCGGACGCAGCCATAGCCAGATCGCCACCACCACCATGCTGCCGATCGACAGGCATTTCACCCAGAACACCGGCACGCACCACAGCATGATCCCGGCGCACACCGTCATGGTCAGCGTCGCCATCCACTTGGCCTTGCGGCTGACCGCGCGATAGGTCTGCCATTCCACGATCGCCGGCCCGAAGCGGGGATGCGACAGCAACCACGCATGCAGGCGCTCGGAGCCACGCGACGCCGCCCAGGCAGAGATCAGGATAAACACGGTGGTCGGCAACCCGGGCACGAAGATGCCGACGATGCCGGTGGCCAGGCTGGCGTAGGCCAGCAACCACCAGGCCCAGCGGAATCGGTTCGGTCGCGTCATGGCCAAATGATACGACCACAGCGGGCCACGGTCTCTCCAGCGCAGCCAAGGCGCGCGTCCTGCCTGTCCCCACCCGAGGTGCCGGCGCATCGCATTGAATCGCGCCAGCGCCTTCCGGCCACACGGCCCGACGCGCGCCAGGCCGAGCGCTGCCAGCGCTACCGTCACGCATGGCTGTTGCGCGTGCCTTGCCATGTGTCAGCACGCCACCTGACCGCGAGCGAGCATGGCAGCCGCGTGCGGCCGCGGGAGCGCCCTCGTCTGAGCGCTGCGAGCTCGGCAGAGTGCCCCGTGCGGAAAAGCGCAGGACGTCATCACGTCCAGCGACAGCGGCTCTGGTGAGGTGACCTTTGCCAAACACGGGTCACCCGCGCACGGCGCCCTCGACCACGCTTGATCTCAAGCCCTGCCTTCAAGGCTGGACTCACGACTTCAGACGGCGCGTGTCATCGCATCGCTGCAATGGCTTTGCGCAACCTTTCCCTCATGCGCCCTTCGGGCACCTTCTCCCGACGGGAGAAGGAAGCATGCCGCAGTCTCAGTTGCGTCGTTTTGCCCCGCAGATCACTTCACGCCCAGCTGATCCAGCACGAACGCATACGACTCGGCCAGCTCGCGGTAGCGCCGGAAACGCCCGGACTTGCCACCGTGCCCCGCCTCCATGTTGGTGCGGAACACGATCGGCTGCGTCCCGGTATTGTCATCGCGCAACTTCGCCACCCACTTGGCCGGCTCCCAGTACTGCACCTGCGAATCCCACAAGCCGGTGCCCACGAACATCGCCGGGTACGCCTGCTTGCGCACGTTGTCGTACGGTGAGTACGACAGCATGTAATCGTAGTAATCCTTCTCTTCCGGGTTGCCCCACTCGTCGTATTCGTTGGTGGTCAACGGAATGCTGGCGTCGAGCATGGTGGTCACCACATCGACAAACGGCACCTGCGCCACCAGCACGCGGTAGTCCTGCGGCGCCATGTTGGCCACCGCGCCCATCAACAGCCCACCGGCACTGCCGCCGGACGCCGCAACCCGGTCCTTGGCGACGTACCCCTGCGCCACCAGCCCGCGGGTGACGTCGATGAAATCGTTGAAGGTGTTCTTCTTGTGCAGCAACTTGCCATCGTCGTACCACTTGCGGCCCATCTCCTGGCCGCCACGGATATGCGCCAGCGCATACACCACGCCGCGATCGAGCAGGCTCACTGCAGGCAGATTGAACGCCGGGTCGGTGGACATGCCATAGCTGCCGTAGGCGTACTGGAACAACGCAGCGGTGCCGTCCTTCTTGAAGCCCTGTTTGTAGACCAGCGACACCGGCACCTTGACGCCGTCGCGCGCGGTCACCCAGACCCGCTCGGTGACGTATTTGCCCGGGTCGTAGCCGATCACCGGCTGTTGCTTGAGCAGCTTGCGTTCGCCGGTCTGCGTATTGAGTTCGTAGGTGGTCGCCGGCGTGGTCAACGAGGTGTAGCTGTAGCGCAGCCCCGCGGTGTCCGGCTCGGGATTGACCGACAGGCCCATCGAATATGCCGACTCATCGGCCTTGACGTATTCATGGCTGCCATCGCGCTTGAGCAGGCGTACACGCTCCAGGCCGCCGGAGCGTTCTTCGATGGCGGTGAAGCCGTCGAACAACTCGAAGTTTTCGATATACACGCTCTCGTCGTGCGCCACCCAGTCGGTCCACTGCTGACGCGTGGTCGCGTCGGTCGGTGCAGTCACCAGCTTGAAGTTCTCGGCGCCATCGGCGTTGGTGCGGATCACCCAACGGCCATCGAAGTGTTCTGCGCTGTATTCCACATCGCGCTCGCGCTTGGCCAGCACCTTGAAGGTGTCCGGCTTGGCCGCCAATGCGTAACGCGTTTCGGAGGACACCGTGCTTTCCACGCCGATGGTGATGTACTTGTCGTCGCGGGTGCGGCCCACGCCCATGTAGAAGCTGTCGTCCTTTTCCTCGTAGACCAGCACATCGTCCTTGGCGGGAGTGCCCAGCACATGCTTCTTGACCCGGACGGTCAGCAGTGTCTCCGGGTCGTTTTCGACATAGAACACCGTCTTGTTGTCATCGGCCCACACCAGGTTGGCCGCAACGCCTTCCACGGTATCCGGATAAATCTCGCCGGTGTCCAGGTTCTTGAAACGGATCGTGTACTGACGGCGGCCGATCGCATCGTCCGCCCAGGCAAGAATGCGGTTGTCCTGGCTGACCTCCGCCTCGCCCACGCTGAAGTAGCCCTTGCCTTGCGCCATCTGATTGACGTCCAGCAGGATTTCTTCCGGCGCTTCCATGCTGCCCTTGCGGCGCGCCTGGATCGGGTAATCCTTGCCGGCCTCGAACCGGGTGTAATACCAATAATCACGCTCGCGATACGGCACGCTGGCATCATCCTGCTTGATGCGCCCGACGATCTCGCCGTAGAGCGCATCTTCCAGCGGCTTGAGCGGCGCCATCACCTTATCGGTGTAGGCGTTCTCGGCGTTGAGGTAGGCCAGCATCGCCTTGTCCTGCCGCTTGTCGTCGCGCAGCCAGTAGTAGTCGTCGTTGCGGGTCGCACCGAACGGCGCCTTGACCACATGCGGGTGCCTGGCGACGTCTGGCGGCGTGGGGAGAGCGGCAAGTGCAGAGGATGCGGTTGTGGTCATCAGGCTGGCGATCAACAAGGTCAGGACAGGTTTCATCAGATTGGGGTCCGTCGGATGAACGCAATGCCATCCCAGCGCCCGAGTGTGGAAGAGCCCGTCGACGGACGTCATGTGTCCTAGGTCATGCTGGCCTATCATCTTCGCAATGAACTCAACGCTTTCGCCCGCGGCCGGGTACAGCCGACGCAGCCAGGACATCGCCCCATTCCATGTGATGTCGCTGCTGGCCCGCGCCAACACACTCGAACAGGCAGGTCACGATGTGATCCACCTGGAAATCGGCGAACCCGACTTCACCACCGCCGCGCCGATCGTGGCTGCCGGGCAGGCTGCCTTGGCCGCCGGGCATACCCGCTACACCGCCGCACGCGGGCTGCCCGCATTGCGCGAGGCGATTGCCGGGTTTTATGCACAACGCTACGGCTGCACCGTCGACCCGGAACGCATCCTGGTCACCCCCGGCGGCTCCGGTGCGCTGCTGCTGGCCAGCAGCCTGCTGGTGGACCCGAGCAAGCACTGGTTGCTCGCCGACCCCGGCTACCCGTGCAACCGGCACTTCCTGCGCCTGGTCGAAGGTGCCGCGCAGCTGGTGCCTGTGGGGCCCGACAGCGACTACCAGCTCACCCCGGCCCTGGTGGACGCGTGCTGGAACACCGACAGCGTAGGTGCGCTGGTCGCCTCGCCGGCAAACCCCACCGGCAGCGTGCTGTCACACGATCAATTGGCCGCGTTGTCGCATGCCGTGCGTGCACATGACGGGCATCTGGTGGTGGACGAGATCTACCATGGCCTGACCTATGGCCTGGACGCACACAGCGTGCTGGAAGTGGACGACAGTGCGTTTGTGCTGAACAGTTTTTCCAAGTACTTCGGCATGACCGGTTGGCGGCTGGGCTGGCTGATCGCGCCGCCCGACGCGGTGCCGGAGCTGGAGAAACTCGCGCAGAATCTCTACATCAGCGCCTCCACCATTGCGCAGCACGCGGCGCTTGCGTGTTTCACCCCGGACAGCATCGCTATCTTCGAAGCGCGCCGCGCGCAGTTCCAGCAACGTCGCGACTACCTGCTGCCCGCCCTGCGCGAGCTAGGCTTCACGATCGCCGTCGAACCGCAAGGCGCGTTCTACCTCTATGCCGACATCAGCGGATTTTCAGACGATGCACAGGCGTTTTGCGCGCACTTCCTGGAAACCGAACATGTGGCCTTCACCCCCGGCATCGACTTCGGTTTCCACCGCGCCAACCAGCACGTACGCATCGCCTACACGCAGAGCCTGCCACGCCTGGAGCAGGCGGTGGAGCGGATCGCGCGTGGGTTGAAGCATTTTTGATCACATAACGCGCGTTTCGCACGGCTCATCGCTGTAGCGGCATTCAGCCGCAACATCGCTCACTGCGGTCGATAAAAGCAGCTTTTTTCAGGCTCTGCGCTTTTACTTTTTGCGCTCAGGAACACCTCCTTGTGCGTGCGACCGTACCCTTATCCGCCCTTCGGGCACCTTCTCCCGGCGGGAGAAGGAAATAACAAAAAGCCCTGGACCACTCGGCCCAGGGCTTGGTTCAACGCAACACATAAAAAAGCAGATCAAGTTGAGGACTTGCTTCCAAGACCAACTCAGTCGGCCAACCGCTCCCACAGGAAGCTGTAGGCCAGCGCCGCCATATGCGCAGCCTGCGCGTTGTTGGCTGCGCCGCCGTGGCCGCCTTCGATGTTCTCGTAGTAGGTCACGTCCTTGCCGGCCTCGATCATCTTGGCCGCCATCTTGCGCGCGTGGCCCGGGTGCACGCGGTCATCGCGGGTGGAGGTGAGGAAGATCACCGGCGGGTAGGTCTTCTTCGCATCGAACAGGTGGTACGGCGAGAAGGTCTGGATGAATTTCCAGTCGTCGGTATCCGGGTTGCCGTATTCGGCCATCCATGAGGCGCCGGCCAGCAGGTGGCTGTAGCGCTTCATGTCCAGCAGCGGCACCTGCACCACCACCGCACCGAACAGCTCCGGATACTGGGTGAGCATGTTGCCGGTCATCAGGCCGCCGTTGCTGCCGCCCTGCACGCCCAGGTGCTTGGTGGAAGTGATCTTGCGCGCCACCAGGTCCTTGGCCACCGCGGCCATGTCTTCATAGGCCTTGTGGCGGTTCTGCTTGAGCGCGGCCTGGTGCCAGCGCGGGCCGTATTCGCCGCCGCCGCGGATGTTGGCCACCACGTAGACGCCCCCCTTTTCCAGCCAGGCGCGGCCCAGGCCACCGGAGTAATTGGGCGTCATCGAAATCTCAAAACCGCCATAGCCGTATAGCAACGTCGGCGTGCTGCCGTCGAGCTTGAGATCCTTCGGGCGCACCAGGAAGTACGGCACGCGGGTGCCGTCCTTGCTGGTGGCGAAGTGCTGCTCGATGCTGTCCTTGCCGGCATCGAAGAACGTCGGCATGGTCTTGAGCGGCTGCGGCGCGCTGCCCACCTCGACCCACGACAAGGTGGTGGGCGTCAGGTAGTCGGTGACGGTCAGCCACAGCGCATCGCTGTCGTCGCTGTCCACCGCGCTGACATCCACCGTGCCGAACGCGGGCGCGCCGACGAAGGCGCTCTTCTTCCAGCCGTCCTGCGACGGGGTGACCACGCTCAGGCGGTTCTTGACGTCTTCCAGCACGTTCAACACCAGGTGCGATTTGGTCCACGCCACGCCCGCCAGCGAGGTGGTCTCGGTGGGTTCGAACAGCACATCGAAGCTGCGCTTGCCGGCCATGAAGTCGTCAAAGCGCGTGGCCAGCAGCGAGCCGGCCTTGTAGGTCTTGCCACCGACCGTCCACGGCTCGCGCAACTCCAGCGTCAGCCATTGGCGCTTGACCGCCTTGCTGGCCGAATTGGGCACGTCCACCTTGACCAGCTTGCCGTCGGCGCCCTTGAGATACAGCTCGTCGTTGTAGAAGGCCAGCGTGCGACTGACGAAATCGCGCTCGAAGCCGGGCGTGTCGTCGTGCATCGCCGCGATGTACATGTCGGTCGGCTTGCCTTCGTACACCACCGCCGCGGCGCTGAGCGGGGTGCCGCGCTTCCACCGCTTGGCGATGCGCGGGTAGCCGGAGCTGGTCATGCTGCCGGCACCGAAATCGGTGAAAACATAGACCGTGTCGCGGTCGATCCAGCCCAGCCCGCCCTTGGACTCGGGACGGAAGAAGCCATCCTTGACCCACTGCTTGCTACCCAGGTCGAACTCGCGGGTGACATCGGCATCGGCGCCGCCGCGCGACAGCGCGATCAGGCAACGCTGGTACTCCGGGCGCAGGCAGTCGGCGCCGTGCCAGACCCAGTTCTCGCCCTCGGCCTTGTTGAGCGCGTCCAGGTCGAGCACCGTTTCCCACTTGGGCGCCGGCTTGCGGTATTCGTCCAGCGTGGTGCGCCGCCACAGGCCGCGCTCGTGCTGCTTGTCCTTCCAGAAGTTGTAGTAGTACGCGCCGATCTTCTGCACGCCCGGGATCTTGGCGTCCGAATCCAGCACCTCGCGGATGCTGGTTTCCATCTGCTTGAACGCCGGCGTCGTGGCCAGGCGCGCTTCGGTCTTGGCGTTCTGGGCCTTGACCCAGTCCAGCGGTTTGGCGCCGGTGACATCTTCCAGCCAGGCGTAGGGGTCGTTGGACACAGCGGTTTCCTCTGCAGAGACGGCGCCAGCGGTGATCAGGCCGGCAACCAGGCAGATCGAGGCGAACTTGGGCATGTATTTTTCCGGAAAAACCAATGCCGCAAAACCTAGCACAGCGCCTCGCCGGCCCTCCCCTGCCGAAGGTCAGGCCGCGCGCGCCGGAGCCGCCGCCCGCGAAGCCACCCGCCGGCGCTGCGCCTGCGGGCCGCGTCGGCGCGGCGCGGCCCTTCGTGCCCACGGACGCGCCAGCGTCGGCAATGCAAACCGGTGCAGGCTCCACCAGGCCAGCATCGGCATGCCTACCAGCCACAGCGGCAGCCAGCCGATCCACGCGCTGTGCCCGCGCGCGGCCGGCCACACCAGCACCAGGGCCAGCCCGGCCAGGGCGATCTGCCGGACCGGGCGCAGCACGCGCGGGTCGGGGCGTTCGGAAAGACGGGAAGAACGATGCGACATGGCGGCACTCCGTGGCAGAAGGGATCGGAACAGGCGCGCAGCATTGCCTGCGTCCATCTCACCGACTGCGACCTGGATACTGGGATCTCCAGGCGCTGGGGCGGGTGCTGCGCGGGGCCTGGGCGGCGGCGGACGGCTGGTCGGCGCCGTTCGGCGGCGGCATGTGGCGATCGTGGGCGCGTCGGGTGGGCTGGCGGGGATTCGGGGTCCGGGGTTCGGACACTCGCGCGCTTGGGGCAACGCCATTCGCACCGCCCCGTCGCATTGCCGAGATGCGGCAGCGCTGGCCTGTCAGCGAGAAGGTAGCCGACGGCACCGATGCGCGTTCAATGCGTCGATCGGCCAGCTAGGACGCCTGTCCAACGTCGCACCTCGCCACCGCAGCACGATATGCGGCCCCGTCAACGCGGCATGGGCACCGCGACGTTGTTCCAGCCATGCGCAGCAATGTCCTTGGCCGGACTGACCAGTACTCGCTGCCTACGCGTCACCCGCCGTTCGGGGCGCCAGCGGCTGCCGTTGGGCCGGTGGCGCGCGCCAGGCCCGACCGTTGACGCGAACTTGCCCCCTGCATGCGGTAGTGTGCTGCACCTACCGCTCCTTTGTGATGTTGCGATGCGCCTGACCGTTACGATCGCCCTCGCTTTCCTGCTCGTCCTCGGCCTGCCCGTGGCGCATGCCAGGGACACGTCCACCACCGAGCCGGCGATCGATCTGTCCAAGATCATGGGTACCTGGTATGTGATTGCGCGCATGCCCAACGCGGTCGAGCGCGGCCACGTGACCAGCCGCGACGAATACACCCTGGTCGAAGACGGCAAGGTGGCGGTGCGCTATCTGTATCGCGAAGGCTTCAGCGAGCCGGAAAAGGAAGTCAACGCACGCGCGTCGGTGGATGCAGAGAGCGGCAATCGCGACTGGCGGGTGTGGTTCTACAAGGTGATCCCGGCCAAGCAACGCATCCTGGAAATCGCACCGGATGGTTCCTGGATGCTGATCTCCTACCCCGGCCGCGACCTGGCCTGGATCTTCGCGCGCAAGCCGGACATGAGCCGCGACCAGTACCGCACCCTGGTCAACAAGATGCGCGACGACTATTCCATCTACACCGACAAACTCAAGCGGGTGCCGCAGCTGCGTGAACAGGTGGGCCGCCTGGGCTTTGAAGTGCCGAACGAGCGCTAAGCCGGCTGCCGTTACGCTGCGGCAGCAAGCCTGTCTCTGTGCAGCGAGTGCATCGTCCGCGCGTGGCGTGCACGCACAGTGGCGGAGGCACCGGCTACCGGCGCCGCGCGCGGGCGAACCCCGTCAGCAGCGTGCCTGCGTTGAAGAGATGGCCCGTGACCCTGGATGTCGCTAGCGAGCCGCCCAACAGGTGCACAAGACGCCTGCGCAGAGGCGTCCAGTCTGGCTCAGTCGTAGTTGCTCAATGCCAGCGACAGCAGCGCCTTGGCCTGCTCGCGCAGCGAGACCGGCTCGACGATCTCAGCGTCCGACCCGTAATGCAGCACGTCCATCAGCAATTCGCGCGAATTGCTGTACGGCAATCTGAGCTCGTAGCGGCCATCGGGCATGAAACGGCCCTGCTGCTTGGAATGCCAATGTTCGTCGGCCACCCAGCGCGCGGCCTTGGCGCTGAACACGATGGTCGCCCAGCCCTTGGGCGCGCCGGAAAAGATGCCGTAACTGGCCGCGAGCTGCTCATCTAGCTCGCTGTCGGGCACATCGCGCGGCGCGGCATCGAGCAGACGCGCGTGGTTGATGCGGTCCACCGCAAAGCTCCGCACGCCGTCGCGGCCGTGGTCCCAGGCATCCAGGTACCAGTTGTCGCGGTAATGGGTGATGCGCTGCGGCGACACGGTGCGCTTGGTCGACTCGTCGGTGGAGCGCGCGCGGTAATCGAAGCTCAGCTGCTTGCGCTCCAGCACGCCGGAAGCCACCGTGCGGAAGCTGGCTTCGTCCAGCTTGCGGCCGCGGTGCGGAATCACCCGCACCCGATCCACTGGCCACTGCGATACGCCCGCCTGGGCGGCCAACAGGCCTTCGATGCGTTGCTGCAGCGGCGCCAGCATCGAGGACAGCACACCGCCACCGGTGCGTGCGAGCAACTGCTGCGAGGCCAGCAGCGCGTGCAGCTCTTCCGAGCTCAGCCACAGGCCGGGCAGTTCGAACCGATCGCTCTCGCCGGACAGATACCGGAAGCCCGATTCGCCATCGCCTTCCACCGGCGCCATCAGCGCATCGCGCAGAAACGCCAGGTCGCGGTACACGGTGGCACGGGAACAGCTCAGCTCATCCTGCAGCCGCGCCACCGTGACCGGGTAGCGCGCCGATTTGAGCAAGCGATGCAGGGAGTTGATGCGTTCATAGCGGTCCATGCGCCGATTATGTCCGAGTCTTCGCGCGACGGGGTGAGCGTGGCACCTGTGCCGTGGTGCGGCGGGTGCCCGCGGGCGCGTGGTGTGCTGGAGGCGCTGCCGGCAGACGCGCCTTCTGGCGGCTGGCGTGCGAGCTTGGTGGCAGCGCGATCCAACCATGGCCCGGTGCCAGGGATCCAGGCACAGGTGCTGCGGGCACCGTGGTGGGTTCCAGCAGCGTGGCGGCAACCAAACCCGTATGCCGAGCTCAAGCGAAACGCACGCACCAGCATCCCAACCGCCAATGAAGCGTGGCGTTCACCCGGTTATGACGGACCGCACAGTCCGTTATCATGAAATCGCTTCCACCCTCCTGCCCTGCCCTCAAGCGAGCCGCCCATGTCCCGCCGTGCCCCGTTGTCTGCCTTGCTGCCGTTGTTGTTGATCACGCCCGCCGTCTGGGCCCAGGCAGTTGCACCAACGCCGGTGGACCCCGCCGCGGCGGTGATGCCATCGCCCTGGGGCGGCAGCAGCGGCGAGCTTGGCTACGCCGCCGCGCATGGCAACAGCACCACCGACAGCCTGAACGGCCGCATCCGCCTGCGCTATACCGACGGCGACTGGATCCACAGCCTGGATGCCACCGCGCTGCGCTCGAGCTCGGAATACACCAACACCAATGACGACGGCAGCACCACGCGCGAGCGCCAGACCACCGCCGAGCGTTACACCGGCAGCGCCGGCAGCGCATTGCAGCTGGGCGAACACCGCCAACTCACCGCCACCGGCCGCTATGAACACGACGACTTCGCTACCTACGATCGCCTGGCCACCTTCGGCATCGGCTACGGCACACGCCTGATCAACGCCGACCGGTTCTATCTGGACGCGCAGGTGGGCCCGGGTATCCGCCGCGCACACAACAGCGACGAGGACCGCAACGAGACCGGCCTGATCGGGCGCGGCCTGTTCGACCTGAAGTACACCGTCACCGACAACACCGACCTGATCAACACGCTGCTGGTGGAATCGGGCGAATACAACACCTATGCGCAGAACGACTTCGGCGTGCAGGTGAGCATGAACTCGCATTTCGCGCTGAAGGCGGCCTGGCAGATGCGCCATAACAGCGAAGTCAGCGATGGCGACAAGAAGACCGACACGCTGACTACGGTCAACCTGGTCTATACCTTCAAGTAAACAACCCGCAAATGTAGGAGCGGACCTGGCCGCGAAGGGCTTTCCCGGTGAAGCCTCTCGCGGCCAAGGCCGCTCCTACGAAGAGCGGCGACTTGCCGGATAGGCCTGGCCGAGGCGGCGGTCGATCGGTCCCACGTTCGAATCCGCAACTGCGCCCTGTAGGAGCGGACCTGGCCGCGAGGGCTTTCCCGGTGAAGCCTCGTGGCCAAGGCCGCTCCTACGAAGAGCGGCGCCCTGCCGGATAGGCCTGGCCGAGGCGGTGGTCGATCGGTCCCACGTTCGAATCCGCAACTGCGCCCCTGTAGGAGCGGCCCTGGCCGCGAGGGCTTTACCGCGGTAACGCCCCTCGCGGCCAGGGCCGCTCCTACGAGGCAGATGTCTGTTTCCGGGCCCGGGTCAGAGCTCGGCCAGCAGCTGCGCGGCACCCTTGTCGAACAGGCCCTGCGCGACGCGGCGGCCGAGGTCTTCTGTCTCTGCAGCGCTGCCATGGGCATCGGCGTGGATCAGGCGTCCGTCGCTGGCGCTGCCGACCATGCCCTGCAGGTATAGGCCTTCGCCTTCCCAGCGGGCGAATGCTGCCACCGGGACGTGGCAGCTGCCGTGCAACGCGCGGTTCATCGCGCGCTCGGCTTCCACGCAGACGCGGGTGGCGGGCGCGTCCAGCACCGCCAGCAGACGGTGGACACGCGCATCGTCGCCACGGCACTCCACCGCCACTGCGCCCTGCGCCGGAGCCGGCAACCATTCCGGCGCGTCCAATCGCGCACTGATGCGCGCATCCAGACCCAGCCGCTGCAGGCCGGCACAGGCCAGCACGATGGCGTCGTAGCCGCCGTTATCCAGCTTGGCCAGACGCGTATTGACGTTGCCGCGCAGGTCGATCAGCTCAAGATCCGGGCGCGCGGCGCGCAGCTGCGCCTGGCGACGCAACGACGAGGTGCCCACGCGTGCGCCCAGCGGCAAGGCCTGCAGGCTTGCGTAGAGGTTGGACACCAGCGCATCGGCAGCATCACCGCGGCCCAGAATCGCCGGCAGCACGAATGGGGCGTCCAGCTCCATCGGCACGTCCTTCAGCGAATGCACCGCGCAGTCGGCCTCGCCGCGCAGCATGGCCAGCTCCAGCTCCTTCAGGAACAGGCCCTTGCCGCCGATCGCCGCCAGCGAGCGGTCCAGCACCTCGTCGCCGCGGGTGCTCATCGGCACCAGCGTAACCTCCAGGCCGGGATGGTGCTGGCGCAGCGCGGCGGCGACGTGTTCGCTCTGCCATAAGGCGAGCGGGCTCTTGCGGGTAGCGATGCGGAGCGTGGTCATCCACCCATTATCGCGGAGCCGGCGCGTAACTCATACACACCCCGCAACAGAAGGACTGAGGCGACGGCATGGCCGCCAGCGCGCGGCGCCGCAGGCTGGCGCCAGCCTGCGGCACATGGAGAGATCAGCGCTAGAGCGGTGCAACCGATGACGCCCGAGACCGCGGAGCAGATTCCGGCGGTGGCAGCGTCATCTTTCGGCGAAGGACTCGCTCGTCCGCCGTCAGCGGCGCACCGTGTCTGCGCGTACGCTCCGCTCCATCCGGCCCACGGCGATTGGCCTGCTCTGGCGCAGTCGTTCGCGCAGTCTGGCTACGCTGCGTCGCCGCACTTCCAGCAGCTGCGCCACGTTGCGCTACACCGCGTGCGCCGTCGATGACTGCTGCGGCACAGCTCCACCCGCCATCGCCCGCTGCTCCGTGCCGTGCTGCTCCAGCCGGCCCACTGCGATCCACCTGCGCTAGCGCAGTTGTTCGCGCAGGCTGGCCACGCAACGGCGGCTCACTTCCAGGGGCTGCGGCACGTTGCGCAGCACTGCGTGCACCTGGCCATCGCTGCTGCGGCGCAGTTCCACCAGTTCGTCGCGAGCGACCAGGCAGTTGCGATGGATGCGCACCAGACGGTCGGCAAATTCGTCCTCCAATGACTTGAGCGACTCTTCGATCAGGTCTTCGCCCCGGGCGTGATGGACGATGACGTACTTTTCCTCGGCCTGCAGGTAACGAATGTCGCCGACGGGGATCAACCGCAGGCTGCCGCGCAGACGGGCGCACAAATGCGTGCGCAGCGGGGCCTGCGCGGCACTGGGCGCGCGGCCGGCCAGGAAGGTGGCCACCTTTTCCAGCGCAGACGCCAAGCGTTCCGGGCGCACCGGCTTCATCAGGTAATCCAGCGCGGCCGCGTCGAAGGCGGATAGCGCGTGCTGGTCGTAGGCGGTGCAGAACACCACCGCCGGAGGCGGCTGGCGTTGCCGCAGCAGGCGGGCGGTTTCCAGCCCGTCCACCCCGGGCATGGCGATATCCAGCAGCACCAGATCCGGGTGCAGGTGTTCGCACTGCTGCAGCACCTGCGCGCCGTTTTCGGCCTCGCCGATCACCTCGACCTGCGGATGCTCGGCCAGCAGCATGCGCAGGCGCTCGCGCGCCAGTGGCTCGTCATCGGCGATCAGCACCCGCACTTGCGTGGCCGTCATGGGCTCCCCCTCGCTGCAGTGACTTTCCCCTCACGGCAGCGGCAATGTGATCTCGCAGGCATAGTAGCCTTCAGTCCAGCTGGCCGCCATCCGTGCCCCCGCCCCGAACTGGAACGCCAGCCGGTGCGAGATGCTGGCCTGGGCGTGGCCGGCACCGGCCAGCAGCGGCAACTGGGTGCCCGGTTGCGGGGCGGGGTTGACGATGCGGATCTGCAGCTGGTTGCCGCGCTGGCGCAACGACAGGTACAGCGTACCGCCCTCGGGCATGCGCGACACGCCATGCAGCACGGCGTTTTCGACCAATGGTTGCAGCACCAGGCGCGGCATCGGCAGTTCCCAGGGCAACGGCTCCTGGCGGTGCCAGCGCACCTGCAGGCGCTCGCCCAGGCGCAGCGATTCGATCGCCAGATAGCGTTCGGCCAGTTCGCATTCGGCGCGCAGGGTGGACAGGCCCTCGCCGGCCCCCAGCGCGGCGCGGAACAGGTCCGACAGGTCCAGCACGGCCTGCTCGGCCACCACCGGGTCACGGCGCAGCAGGCTGGCGATCAGATTCATGCTGTTGAACAAAAAATGCGGCCGAATGCGCGCCTGCAGGGCATCGGCCTCGGCGCGCGCGTTGGCCTGCACCTGCGCCTCCCAGCGGTCGCTGACGTAGAAATAGCGCAGCGCCAGCGCGGTGATCAGCACCACCGTGGCGGCACTGCCCAGGGTGAACCGCCAGAAGCCGACCAGGCGGCCAAGCGGGGCCTGGTCCAGCACCGCGTACAGGCCGTGCACGATCCCGGCACCGAGCATCGCCACGACCGCGGCGATCGACAGCGCGGCCAGCCCGCCCAGCCTGGGCGGCAAGCGCGACAACCAGGGCCGCAACACGCATAGCAGCACGCTGACCGCCAGGGCCAGCCACAGCGCCAGGCCGCTGGCCGAGATGAAGCGCGACAGGGTGATACCGCGCGCGGCGCCGGCGTCGGGCACCAGGGTCACCACCAGCACCACCAGTTCGGCCAGGCCCAGCATCGCGCCCAGCCGGGGCAGCCGGCACAGGTCCGGCATCCAGGCGATCTGTGGCGCGCGCTGGGCCATTGGGCTCAGGCGGCGGTGAAGCGCGCCTGCATCCAGTCGCGCAGGGCCTCGATCTCTTCCAGACAGACCTGGTGCCCCATCGGGTAGGTGTGCCACTCCAGTGCAAAGCCCAGCGTGCGCAAGGTCTGCATGCTGGCCTGGCCGGCCGCGAACGGCACCACCGGGTCGGCGGTGCCATGGGCCATGAACAGCGGTTGGCGCAGGGCCGCCGGCTGCAACTGGCTGGCGGCCGCGGCCGGATCCGGCAGATAGGTGGACAGGGCGATCAGCCCGGCCAGCGGCACGCTGCGCTGCAGGCCGACGGCCAGGGTCACCGCGCCGCCTTGCGAAAAGCCGGCCAGCAGGATGCGCTCAGGCGCGATGCCGCGGCTTTGCTCATGGGCAATCAGGGCGTCGACCTGGGCCACCGATTCGGCAATGCCGGCCTTGTCGGCGCGCTGGGCGAAATCCATGCCGACGATGTCGTACCAGCCGCGCATGCGCACGCCGTTGTTGATGGTGATCGGGCGGATCGGCGCATGCGGGAACACGAAGCGCAGCGCCGGCCATTGCGGGCGCACCAGCTCCGGCACCATCGGGGCGAAATCGCTGCCATCGGCGCCCAGCCCGTGCAGCCACAGCACGCTCCATTGCGGGTTCGGTCCGGTCTCGCGTTCGATCACTTCCAGCATCATCCAGCTCCGCTTGGGGGCCGGGCATTATGCCCTGCGCGCCGGATCGGCCCGATCACGCCAGGGCCGGACCGCCGCAGCGCAGGACCGGAAGCGGGCATATGGGTCTGCAGCGATCGGCGCGCGCGCCGGGGCACGCGCCGGTCCGCTGTGGCGGATCGCCCCTGCGGGCACTCAGATCAGCGAGGGTTCCAGCGCCGCGGCGCGGCGCAGCTCGGACGCACGCACCAGCACCTTGGGCGGGTCAAGTTCTTCGGGGATGCAGAAGATGCCGGCACGGCGCAACGCCAGGCCGGAACGGCGCAGCGAGGTCAGCGCCACCACCGGGATCGACAACGCCATGCCCACGATCACCGGCGCCATCCAGGCCGCCAGCGACGGCGACACCGTGTAGGCCACCGCGCCCATGAACAGGCCGAACACGGTCAGCCCGCCATAGCTACGCAGCAAGGCCGGCCACGACAGCTTGCCGTCGTCGCGCACCTGGGCGTCCCAACCGGAATCCTTGCCGGCCAGCACTTCGAACACGCCGCGCGACTGCAGGTACATCACCACCGGCGCCATCAAGGCAGCCAGCACGGTTTCCAGCAGGATGCTCAGCATGGCGCGGATGGCGCCGCCACAGGCGCGCAGTTCGCGCGGGTTGAGCAGCAGGGCGATATAGCCCAGCAGCTTGGGCGCCAGCAGCACGAACATGGTGCAGACGAAGATCCAGATCGCATTGCCCTGGCTGCTGCCGTGCCAGTAGCGCGCCGGCGAGAACGGCAGGTTGCCGGCCAGATCGATGCCGCCGCCCGCCAGCGGAATGCCGATGCCGATCAGCATCAGCAGGCCCCACATCGGCGCGGTGAAATAATGGCCGATGCCGATCAGCATGTGCATGCGGCTGATCCAGTGCAGGCCCTTGGCGCCGACCACCTTGGCATGCTGCAGGTTGCCCTGGCACCAGCGGCGGTCGCGGATCAGCAGGTCGGTGAGCGTGGGCGGGCCTTCTTCATAGCTACCCTGCAGGTACGGCACCATGTGCATGGCCCAGCCGCCACGGCGCATCAGCGCCGCTTCGACGAAGTCGTGGCTGAGCACATGCCCGCCGAACGGCTTGCGCCCGCGCAGCGACGGCAGGCCGGCATGATCGGCGAAGGCCTGGGTGCGGATGATGGCGTTGTGGCCCCAGTAGTTGCTCTCGGCGCCATGCCACCAGGCCACGCCGAAGGCGATGATCGGCCCGTACACGCGGCCGCCGAATTGCTGCATGCGGGCGAACAGGGTCTGGCCATTGACCACGGCCGGCAGGGTCTGGATCAGGCCCACGTCCGGGTTGTTTTCCATGCCGGCAACCAGCCGCACGATGGTGTCGCCGGTCATCACGCTGTCGGCGTCCAGGATCAGCATCTGCGGGTAGCTGCCACCGAAACGGCGCACCCAGTCGGCCACGTTGCCGGCCTTGCGCGCGGCATTGTCGGCGCGGCGGCGGTAGAAGATGCGGCCGTGCCCCTCGACGCGGTCGCACAGTTCTTTGTAGACCAGTTCTTCGGCACGCCCGATGTGGTCGCGGGTGGTGTCGCTGAGCACGAAGAAATCGAAGTGCTCCAGCTGGCCGGTTTCGGCCACCGATTCGTAGATGGCCTGCAGGCCTGCCAGCAGGCGGCGCGGGTCTTCGTTATACGTCGGCATCAGCAGCGCGGTGCGCGAGCGCAGCGTGGGCAGCGGCTGCTCGGGGTCGATGCCGAGCTTGCGCCCGGCGCGCGCCACCACGGTGACGAAACCGGCCACCGCGCTGGCAAACGACATGGCGATCCAGGCGAACAACAGCACGAACAGGCCGAGCAGGCAGCCTTCCAGCACGCTGATGCCGTCGGGCCACAGCACGCTGAGCATCACCCATACCGCAATGGCCGTAGTGGCGAAGGTGCCGCCAATCAGATAGAAGCGGCGCACACCGATGCCCACCGGCGAGGTGCGCTGGTGGCGAACCTGCAGGCTGCCTTCGCGCAGGCTTTGTTCGGGCATCGCCAAGGGCGCTTCCGGCGGCAGCGTAGGCTGGCCGGCATCGAGGGCGGAAACGGAAGAGACTGCGGTTGGTGCGGGGGGAAGAGTCACGGTGCCGTCCATCAAGGCTGCCCGCCGCACGCTGGCGGCAGTAAGGGCTGATGCGGGAGGTCCATCCCCGCAACGCGTAGCGACGTTGCCAGGTGCACCGCATGCAGGACGTGCCCGGCGGCGTGCGACCAGGTCGCAGTGTTGGCAGCTATGAAACCACTCCGATGCACAAACTCTCCTGGCGGCGACGCAACGTCGCGGCTCATCCTAAAGAATCGACCGTTAAAGGAAGCGAAGGCCATTGTGCAGTCTTCGCCCCTCCCGACGAGGACCGCGCGGCAGACTACGACGTGACGACCGAACGCAACCCCAACAGATTGCAGCCTGGCCCACGCGCTGTCACGGGCTGGTGGCCGGGCTGTCATACCGCAAGACTGCAAGTGGCGTGCCATGAGGCGCAATCGGTTGCAGCGACGGGGCCTTGGCGTCGGGCCGCTGGATGCGGTCAAGCCAGACGTTGAAGCGTGGCTGGTCGGCTGATTGTTGAAACCACTGCGCACCGACTGCAGACACAGCGCACCGACCATCGTGACTGGTCCTTGCCCGCCCCCGTCGCCGGACCCTGTGGCGGCATGGATGCTGCCACGAAGCTATAGGGATGTACTTGCGGCGTGTCCTGCGATGGTGGGCGGGCAAGGGCCCTGCAGCAACGGCGCACACGGTCCGCTCTCTGCCTGGTCTACCAGTAATTGGGCAATCAGGCAGCGACGACTGCATCGTGCGTCTCGCGATCGCTTGGCTATCTTCAAGTCTGTCGAGGGCGCGGTGCCCTCGCCGCTCGCGGGACACGCCGTAAACCCATCCATGGGGGCTCGGTGGCGGCATCCATGCCGCCACACGGTCCCGCAATCGGTGAGGACACCACGCTAGAAAGTTGGCTGGCGGTTTTGTTGAAAAGCAAAGACACCGCGTCGCACGGTGTGCTGGTTGCTGTTGAAATCTATGCACACCGACCATCTCGACTGGTCCTTGCCCGCCCACCGTCGCGGGACCCTTGGCGGCATGGATGCCGCTACGGAGCTACATGGACGTACTTGCAGCGTGTCCCGCGATGGTGGGCGGGCAAGGGCCCTGCAGCAAAGGCGCAGATGATCAGCTCTCCGCCTGATCTGTTCGTAGTGAACAATCAGGTTGAGACCCATGCGCTGTGCGCATCGTGATCGCTCGGCTGTCTTCAAGTCTGGTCGAGGGCGCGGTGCCCTCACCGCTCGCGGGACACGCCGTAAACCCGTCCATGGGGGCTCGGTGGCGGCATCCATGCCGCCACACGGTCCCGCAATCGGCAAGGACACCACGCCAGACAGTTGGTTGGTGGTTTTGTCGAAGAGCAAAGGTCACCGGGCAGCCAGCTTGCGAGTCGCTGTTGAGATCCATGCGGACCGACCATCTCCACTGGTCCTTGCCCGCCCACCGTCGCGGGACCCTTGGCGGCATGGATG
>NZ_JSZE01000082.1 GCF_000802365.1 Xanthomonas cannabis pv. cannabis | reverse complement strand
ACAGCAATGAGGTGAACAGCAACGCCGCGCCACCAGCGGCTACTCCGGTCAGCGCGGCACGCAACGGGCGCGGCAACGCGCCAAGGATCCCGCGCGCCACCATCGCCACTACGAAGCCGATGAACAGCGCCATGATCCAGCCCCCACCGGCACCAGCGCCGGCACCGCCCTCGTGCCCGCTGACCGGCGCCGGCAGCGCCTCGCCTTCGATCAGTCCGGCCAGCGTCGCCGTTGCATCACGGATACCGCCGCCGTAGTCGCCCTCGCGAAAGCGCGGTGCCAGATATTCCTGGATGACGCGGTTGGCCACGATGTCGGGGATGGCGCCCTCCAGGCCGTACCCGGGCTGGATACGCACGCGACGGTCGTCCTTGGCAACCAGCAACAGTACGCCATCGTCCACGCCCTTGCGCCCGATCTTCCACTGGTCGAATACACGCTGGGCGTATTGCTCGATCGCCTCCGGCTGGGTGGTCGGCACGATCAGGATCTGCAGCTGCGCGCCCTTGCGTTGCTGCAGGGCCAGCGCCTTTTGCTCCAGTTGCTGGATCTGCGCGGCATCCAGCGTACCGGTAACATCGACGACCGGCGAACGCAGCGGCGGGATGGCAGCCAGATCCTGCGCCAGCAGCGATGCCGGCAGCAGCAGCAACACCATCAACCACACCACTCTCAAAGACGCTCGCCGCATTGCCGACTCCTACCTGATGCGTACTGAAATTCAGTCGTTTCCTTCCCCATTGAGCACTGTCCTTCCTTGTGGGAAAGGTGTCCCGAATGGGTGGATGAGGGTGCGAGCGGAGCCATGTGCAATTGGAAGACACAGAAGCTTCGCGCCGTACCCTCACCCCAACCCCTCTCCCGCCGGGAGAGGGGCTTGTGATTACTGCGCGGGCCGCTGATTACTGCGCAGGCTGCGGCGCCGGCTGTTGCTGCGGCGCCGGCTGGTTACCGAAATCCACCTGCGGGGCGCGCGAAATCTGCGCTTCGTTTTCCACGCTGAAATTCGGCTTGGGCTGGTAGCCGAAGATCTTGGCGGTGATCACCTGCGGGAACGAACGGATGTAGGTGTTGTAGTCCTGCACCGTCTGGATATACCGGCCGCGCGCCACGGTGATGCGGTTTTCGGTGCCTTCCAGCTGCACCTGCAGGTCGCGGAACGACTGGTCGGACTTGAGCTGCGGATAGTTTTCGCTGACCACCAGCAACCGCGACAGCGCACTCCCGAGTTCGCCCTGGGCCTGCTGGAATTGCTTCAGCGAGGCTTCGTCATCGGCATTGACCTGGATCTGACCAACCCGGGCACGCGCATTGGTCACCTCGGTCAGCACCTGACGCTCCTGCTGCGCGTAGCCCTGCACGGTGCGCACCAGATTGGGAATCAGGTCGGCGCGGCGCTGATATTGATTGAGCACCTCCGACCAACCGGCCTTGACGCCTTCTTCCTTCTGCTGGATCGCGTTATAGCCGCAACCGGACAGCGTGGCGGTCAGGATCAGCAACACCAGGGCGCGAATCAGGACAGGCATGCAGGCGATTCCGTTGAAGTAGGGCGCGAGCATGCCATGGGCCAGGTCAAGCCCGCATGCACATGCCCGCACCTGAAGCGGCCCTGTGTTGTAGAGGCCGGCAGCAGGCAAGCGCGAATAATGGTCGGTGCGCGGTTGGCTAGCGCCTCGCCCGGCGACTTGCTGGCAATAAAGCGGCGCTCACCCTGGCCCAAGCCTGCGATGCGGGTTGCCACTGATGCCAGCACTTCAAGCGCAGCTTACGGGTGGCACTCATCCGCCCCAATCGCCGGACGCGCCTGCATCGCCATCCAGCCATGTCTCCATCCCAGCACCTGTCGCCGCATCGTCGGTGCACGCGCGGCCCCGCAATCGCTCCAGGACAATTCCTCTTGTGCTGCCGAAGGCCTTCAGAACAGCCGCGGCAACAGGATCAAACCCCAGCACAGCAGCACGTTGAGCAGCAGCAGGAACACCGCGGCCGAGCCCATGTCCTTGGCACGCCCGGCCAGTACGTGATGCTCCGGGCCGTAACGCTCGATCACCGCTTCGATGGCCGAATTCAGCAGCTCGGCGGCCAGCACGATCAACAACGGCGCGATCAGCGCGATACGTTCCAGCGGTGATTGCCCCAGCCAGAGGCCCAACGGGGCCATGACCGCCGCCAGGCACACCTCGAGCCGGAACGAGGATTCATGCAACCACGCGGCGCGCAATCCCTGCCAGGACCAGATCGCTGCCTTGAGCATGCGGCGCGGGCCGCGCGGCACGTGTCCCAGTTGATCAGCCATGCGTCGGTGCTTGCGCCCCGGCAGGGCGTGTCTGAGGACAGGGAAAACGCATGGCATAGTCGCTGCTGGGGAAAGTGCGAATCTTGCACCGTGGCGCTGCGCATCGCCAGCCGCAGTCCGGTTTGCCCTCAGCTTGCAGACTGCTGCACCATGGCAAGCCCGCTCAATCACTGCAGGTTTCTCGCATGATCAGACACAACTTGCGCACGCTGCTGTGCGCCCTCGTGCTGCTGTCCAGCCAGGTGCATGCGCAGCCCCTGCACGCGGCACCGGCCGTACCCGCACAGGTGTCCAACACCGCATGGGAACAGGACATGCAGCGCTTCGCCGCCAGCGATGCTCGCCAACCGCCGCCCAGGCACGGCATCGTGTTCGTCGGCAGCTCGTCGATCCGCTTCTGGGAAACGCTGGCGCATGATTTCCCCGGCGCCCCGGTGATCAACCGCGGTTTTGGCGGCTCGGAAGTCCGCGACAGCACCTGGTATGCCGACCGCATCGTGATCCCGTACGCACCACGCCAGGTGGTGCTGTATGCCGGCGACAACGATCTCAACAGCGGCCGTACGCCCGAGCAGGTGCGCGACGATGTGCTGGCCTTCGTCACCCGCGTTCGCCGCGACCTGCCCGGAGCGCGCATCAGTTATCTGTCGATCAAGCCCAGCCCCTCGCGCGCGCAATTGCTGCCGGCGGTGATCGCCGCCAATCGCCTGATCAAGGCGGCGCTGGCGCCACTGCCGCGGGTGGACTACGTGGATGTCTATACACCCATGCTCGATGCCGCCGGCAAGCCACGTCCGGAGCTGTTTCGCGACGACATGCTGCACATGACCGCCGATGGTTACGCAATCTGGCGCAAGGCCGTCGCCCCGGTGCTGGAACCGTAGTCACCGCTGAGTGATCCCGCTCGGACCAGTGGCGCGGCCGTTGGCCACGGCGCACCGCCAATGCGTCGATCGCAACGGCGAGCTGCAACGTGGACGCAGAAGGTCCGCCACCGCGCAGCCGTTCCGATCAATCCCGCCAGGCAGCCGACACTGACGGCCTGCCTGCGGGCAGACCGCCAGTGTCAGGCAACTACCACGGCCACCGAGGTCCCCTGCCCGGCCTCGCTTTCCAGCTCGATCCGCCATCCAAAGCGGTCGCACAAACGCCGTACGATCGACAGACCGAGACCGGTGCCCTGCGGGCGCGTGGGGTCGGCGCGGAAGAACGGCTCGAATGCCCGCGCACGTGCTTCATCGCTCATGCCGATGCCGGTATCTCGCACCACAATGCGGTCCTGTGTCACCTCGACCTCGATGCTGCCGGTGTCGGTGTAGGCGCAGGCATTGCGCAGCAGATTGCTGAGTACCACCCGCATCACTCGCGGCGGCGCGAACATCTGCAGGCTGCGGTCACCCACCATGCGCAGGGACACCGGCTTGTCGCCGAGCAGCTCGCGCGCACTTTCGACTTCTTCGCTGGCCAGCTCGGCCGCATCGAAGGTCTCGCTCTGCGGGTCGATCTCCGCTTCGCGCGCCAGGATCAGGAAGGCATCGATCACCGCTTCCATGTCGCGGCCGGCGCGCTGGATCCGGCGCAGGCTGCGCTGGGTGCGCTGTGACAGCTCGTCGTCGGCCAGTGCCATGTCGGTGGCGACGCGAATCACCGTCAGCGGTGTACGCAGTTCGTGGCTGGCGTCGCGGGTGAAGTTGCGTTCGCGTGCGACATGCTCGCTGACCCGCAGCCCCAGCGCATGCAATGCAGCAGCCAGCTGCCGGGTTTCGCCCTGCAACTCTGCGGGCAGGCGTTCCGGCGAAAGTTCGTCGACATCCGGGTTGCGCGGATCCCAATGCGACACCCGCAGCGCAAGCCAGCTGATCGGTGACACCAGCCGCTTGGAGACGCGGTAGGTGAACCAGGACACGCCGTAGATCCCCAGCAACACGATGATCGCCGGCACCACCCCAAACCACAGGGTCAGATGCGCCGCGCGCGCGCGCGGGAAAACCAGGTACAAGCGCCCTTCCGGATGTTGGTCCACATAGACCAGCGCGTCGGCGGCGGCCACTTCGCTGAAACCCGGCGACAAGGTCTGCAGCGCGCGCGGGATGGCTTGGTCGCCAGCGCCGGCAGGTGCGAAATATCCCTGGATGTTGCGCGTATTCGGCGGCCGATTGTCCGGTGCGCTCTTGTGCATCTGCCAGAAATGCACGGCCTCGTCGGCAAGCACCGTGCGCACCAGGCTGTACTTGATGACAAGCGAAATCAGGTACCCGCCCAGTACGATCGCCAGGCTCGCCAGCGCGACCTGTAGCAGGAAGGCAAGACGTATTTTTCGCGGGAGCCCGTGTGGCATTGCTGCATCCAGGGGAGAGCGCCGGAGTATAGGCAACGCTTCCGTGAGTCCGTCGTGTAGCCAGCCGGCAGCACGGGAGAACGAGCGGCGCGCGAGCGCCTACAGGACTGGCCGGCCGCCAGACGGCGGCCGGCCAGGACATCAGGCCATCGGTTGGGCGATGTCGGCGATGCGATAGCCGGCGCTCTGCACGGTGTGCAGCAGCGGGCGGTCGAACGGCTTGTCGATGATCTTGCGCAGGTTGTACAGATGGCTGCGCAGGGTGTCCGAATCCGGCAAGCCATTGCCCCAGATTTCGCGCTCGATTTCCTGACGGGTCACCACGCGCGGCGACTCGCGCATCAGAATGGTCAGCAGGCGCAGACCGATCGGCGAGAGCTGCAGCTCGGTGCCGGCACGGGTGGCGCGCATGCTCACCGGGTCCAGTACCAGATCGGCGACCTTGAGCACTTCCGAGCCCACCTGGCGGCGCTCGCGACGGATCAGGGCACGCAAGCGCGCTTCCAGTTCCTGGATCGCGAAGGGCTTTGTCAGGTAATCGTCGGCGCCGAAGCCCAGGCCGGTGAGCTTGTCGTCCAGCGTGTCGCGGGCGGTCAGCATCAACACCGGGGTGGACTTGCGTGCGTCGTTACGCAGGCGGCGGCACACTTCGATACCGTCAAGGCGTGGCAGCATGAGATCCAGCACGACCACGTCGTAACTGTTCTCGGCGGCCAGACGGTAACCGTCGAGTCCGTCCTGCGCATAGTCGACCTCGAAGCCACGGCCTTCCAGGTATTCGCCGATCATTTCGGAGATATTGCGGTTGTCTTCGACGACCAGCACGAGGCCGGACGTTTCCTTGGTCTGACGCATGGACTTTCCTCGGTCTTCAGCTTTGTGAAACATGCCGGATCGGCGGTGGAAAGAACGTGAAGACCGGACAACGTTTTGTGACGTGCTAGGTCTAGCGCGGGAGCAGCGGACGTAGCGCGGGCCACACCGTCTCCAGCACCTTGGGCTGGGCCGCGGCGGTCGGGTGCAGGCCGTCGTTCTGCATCAGCCCCGGCTGCAATGCCACCTTTTCCAGGAAGAACGGCACCAGCGCGGTGGTGTACTGTTTCGACAGGTCTGCGTAGGTGGCCTTGAGGCGCTCACGGTAGGCCGGGCCGTAGTTGGGCGGCACGTCGATGCCCAGCAACAGCACCTTGGCACCGGCCCGTTGGCTGAGCTGGATCATTTTTTCCAGGTTGCCCTTGAGCTGGGCCGGGGTCAGCCCGCGCAGCGCGTCGTTGCCGCCCAGTTCGATCACCACCACGCCGGGACGGTGTTTTTCCAGCAGGCCGGGCAGCCGGGTCAGCGCACCGGAGGTGGTTTCGCCGCTGATGCTGGCATTGACGACCGCCGGTGGCGTCGCCATGTCACGCTTCAGGCGTTGGTCCAGCAAGGTCACCCAGCCGGACTGCACCGGAATGTTGTGCGCAGCGCTCAGGCTGTCGCCAACGACCAGGATCGGTGCCGTGGTGGCCGGACTTTTGGCAGAGGCAATCCCCGGCGCAAGCAGGGACAGTGCCAGCAGCCACAGGGCCAGCACGCCATATCGCAGTGTTCTTTCACGCATTCGGAGATTCCTCATCGACAGTCTGGCCCCCCGCTCCAGCACCCGCACCGCCATCGACGTCCGCGAGGTCGGCAAGTCCGTCAGCGGACCGGAGAGAACACTCCATATCCTCGACAACGTGAGCTTGACGGTCAGTGAAGGCGACAGCATCGCCATCGTCGGCGCCTCCGGTTCGGGCAAGACCACTCTGCTCGGCCTGCTGGCCGGGCTGGACCTGCCCAGCCGCGGCAGCATCGCGCTGTCGGGCCAGGACCTGGGCCAGCTGGACGAAGAAGCCCGCGCCGCCCTGCGCGCCCGCGAGGTGGGCTTCGTGTTCCAGAGCTTCCACCTGTTGCCGGCGCTGACCGCCGAAGAAAACATCGCGCTGCCGCTGGAACTGGCCGGGCGCGAAGACCCGGCGCGGGTGCGCGAAGTGCTGGAAGCGGTGGGCCTGAGTGCGCGTGCGCGCCATTACCCGCGCCAGCTGTCCGGCGGCGAGCAGCAACGCGTGGCACTGGCGCGCGCATTCGTGGCCCGCCCGCGCATCCTGTTCGCAGACGAACCCACCGGCAGCCTGGACCAGGCCACCGGCGCGCAGATCAGCGACCTGTTGTTCGCGCTCAATGCGACCAGCGATACCACCCTGGTGCTGGTCACCCACGACATGACCCTGGCGCAGCGCTGCAAGCACATCTACCGCATCGACAGCGGCCGCCTGCATGCACAGACCGGTCCGGCCGCATGAACGTGCTGCGACAAGCCGCACGCGCGGTACGCCGCGAATTCCTGGCCGGCGACCTGCTCACGGTGTTCGCTGCGCTGGTGCTGGGCGTAGCGGTAATGACCGCCGTCGGCACGCTGGTCGACCGAGTGACACTCGCCTTGACCTCCAGCGCGGCCGAGGTGCTCGGTGGCGATCTGGGCGTGACCGGCCGCCAGGAGATTCCGGCCGACTTCGCCGAAGAAGCGCAACGACGCGGCCTGCAGAGCACGCGCATGGTCAGCTTCCCCAGCGTGCTGTTCCATGGCGACGCCAGCCAGATGGCAAATATCCGCGGCGTTGGCGCCGGTTACCCGTTGCGTGGGCAGCTGCTGGTGTCGAGGGATGCCGCCGGCACGCAGGGCAGCGTTGCCAGCGCCCCGCCGCCGGGCCAGGCCTATGCCGACCCGCGCCTGCTCGAGGCGCTGGGCCTGCGCGTGGGCGAGCAACTGGAATTCGGCGCCGGCCACCTGACCATCACCGGCGTGCTGCGCGCCGAACCGGATGCCTCCGGCGAGCTGATGCAGCTGTCGCCGCCGTTGCTGGTCAATCGTGCCGATATCGAAGGTGCCGGCCTGCTCGGGCCGGGTAGCCGTGCCTCCTACCGGTTGATGTTCGCTGGTGCGCCGGATGCCATCGCCGACCTGCGCGCCTGGCTGAAGCCGCGTGCCAGCGAGTACCGCCTGGTCGGTATCGAAGACACCCAGCGCGGCATGCGTGCGGCGTTCGATCGTGCCGGCCGCTTTTTGGCCTTGTCGGCCTTGCTGGCGGTGCTGTTGTCCGGCGTGGCGACCGCGCTGGCGGCAAACCGGTTTGCGATGCGGCGTATCGACACCGTGGCAGTGCTGCGTTGCCTGGGCGCGAAGCAGCGCGACATCCTGGCGATGTTGTCGCTGCAATTGCTGTTGACCGCGATTCCGGCCTGCCTGGTCGGCATCGGGCTGGGCATGCTGGCGCAGGAAGGCCTGGTGCAGGCACTCGGCAGCCTGATTCCGAACCGCCTGCCGCTGCCGCAGGCTACCCCGGCGCTGGCCGGTGCGGGCATCGGCCTGACCCTGTTGCTGGGCTTCGGCCTGCCGCCGCTGTTGCGGCTGCGCAATGTGCCGCCGATGCGCGTACTCAACCGCAGTTTTGCAGCCGTGCCGCCGAGCTCGTTGCTGGTGTATGGCGCAGCCTTGGCCGCGACGCTGGCGCTGACCGTGTATGCCACCGGCAACCTGGTGCTGGCTGGCTGGGTGCTGGGTGGGCTGGCGGCGCTGGCGCTGGTGGCGATGATACTGGGCCTTGGCCTGCTCGCGCTGCTGCGGCCGATCCAGCACCGCCTGCGCGGTTCCTGGAAGCTGGGCCTGGCCTCGTTGACACGACGACGCGGACTAAGCGTGGTGCAGTTGGTCGGGCTGTCGCTGTCCTTGTGCGCGCTGTTGCTGCTGGCCGTGGTCGGCCCCGGCCTGCTCGGCCAGTGGCGCGACCGCCTCCCGGCCGATACGCCCAACTACTTCCTGATGAACATCCAGCCCGAGCAGACCGAGCCGGTGCTGCAGACATTGCGCGGCCTGGGCGTGGACAACGCAGCGGTGGAGCCGTTTTCCACCGGACGCCTAGTCGCCATCAACGACAAGCCGCCGGTGCGCGGCGACCGCGACCCGGCCGACGATGGCGACGGCGACAACCGCCCGGTCAATTTTTCCTGGCGGCATGCATTTCCGCCGGCCAATACGCTGTTGCAGGGCAAGTTCTGGGCAGCCGACAGCACTGCAGCGGAAGCCTCGGTGGAAGAAGGCTGGGCACAGCGCTACCAGCTCAAACTCGGCGACCGCATCACCTTGCTGCTGGGCGAACAGCAACGCAGTTTTACCGTCACCAGCATCCGCAAGGCCGATTGGGATTCGTTCCGGGTCAACTTTTTCCTGCTGCTCAATGAGGGCGCAGTCGGCGATGCGCCGTACAACCTGATTTCGGCCTTCCACCTGCCGCCCGGCAGTGCCCCCAGACTGGCGTCGCTGAGCCGCGACTACCCCAACATCTCGGTGCTGGATATCGATGCCATCCTGGGCCGCGTGCGCGAGGTGATCGACCAGGTGGCACAGGCGGTGCAACTGGTGATGGGCTTCAGCCTGCTCGCCGGTGTGCTGGTGCTGCTGGCGGCGCTGCAGGCCACCGCCGGCGAGCGCCGCTACGACAGTGCCGTGCTGCGCACGCTGGGCGCGCGCCGCGGGCAGCTACGTGGCGCAGTGCTGGTGGAATTTGGTGCACTGGGGCTTCTGGCGGCGGGGCTGGCGGTGACGGCGGCGGCGGTGATCGGCGCGCTGGTCGGACAACAGGCCTTCGAGATCGCACTGGCACCGCACTGGCCGCGTCTGCTGCTAGGCGGCGCATTCGGGCTCGCCCTGAGCCTGCTGGCCGGCTGGTCAGGCACCCGTCGCATCCTGTCCACGCCACCGGCGTTGGCGTTACGCAGCGAATAAGAGCAGCCAACAAGACTGCTGCGCAGACCTCAGGCGGGCGCGGCCGGTGTTCGGGATTCGCATGTACCCCGGGTACACAGCGATTCCTGCGCGCCGTCCGCGCCCGTCTGACGGTTGCGCGCTACGTTCGGCGGCCGCGCTCGGCGCGCGGGCACTCCGTTCTGGCTAACGACGGCATGTGCTGCGCCGTCTGACGGCAACGCGGGAATCGGCGCAACGGTATCTGCGGCGGGCGAAGCACGATGTGGGTGGCGCATTTCATATACCCGCAGCGCATAAGCACCTTGCCAATCGTACGTTCGCAGCGACGGCGTGACTGCCTAGAGTGACCAGTCCGGTCGCCGTTGGCGGCCTTTGCCGTTGTCGAGGTGCCAAGGTCATGGCCAGCAGTCGTTCCGCCGCGCGTGTGCAACCGCCGCGTGCCGATGCCACCACCGCGGCTGCGTCAGGCGTGCGGATCGTGCCGTTCGATGCGCCACTGGGCGCAGAGGTGATCGGGCTGGATCTGTCGCAACCGCTGGACGCGGCTACGTTCGCGCGCATTCATCGGGCGCATCTGGCTCACCACGTGCTGGTGTTCCGCGATCAGCGCATCACCCCGGCGCAGCAGGTGGATTTCAGCCGTCGCTTCGGGCCGTTGCAGATCCATGTGCTGCGCAATTTTCAGCTGCGCGATCACCCGGAAGTGCTGGTGGTGTCCAACATCAAGGAAAACGGCGAGCCGATCGGCCTGGGCGATGCCGGGCATTACTGGCACTCGGATCTGTCCTACAAGCAGACCCCGAGCCTGGGTTCGCTGCTGCACGCGCAGGAGCTGCCAAGCGAGGGCGGCGATACCCTCTTCGCCAACCAGCACCTGGCGTGGCAAACGCTGCCCGACGCGCTCAAGCGCACGGTGCAGGACCTGCGCGCCGAACATAGTTATCTGGCCAAGTACGAAGAGCTGCGCGCGCGCAATCCATGGCGGCCGGCACTGACGCCAGAGCAGATTGCCGAAGTGACGCCCGTGCAGCACCCGGTGGTGCGCACGCATCCGGAAACCGGCCAGAAAGCGTTGTTCGTCAGCGAGCATTTCACCACGCGCATCGTCGGCCTGCCCGAGGACGAAAGCCGGGCGCTGTTGCAGACCTTGTTTGCGCACAGCACGCGCGCGGCGCTGGTGTACCGGCATCGCTGGCAGCCGCATGACATGGTGTTCTGGGACAACCGCTCGGTCATGCACCTGGCCGCCGGTACGCCCGATCACCTGCGTCGCCGTCTCAACCGCACCACCATCGAAGGCGATGCGCCGTTCTGAGCGCGCGCCTGCCCTCCCCCCTCATCGACCGGAGCGCCGCATGCGTTTGACTGTCACTTCTCACGCACCTTCGCAGCGCCGACGCTTTTTGCGGCCCATCGCGCTGCTGTTTCTGGCCGCCTTGCCGCTGCTGCACAGCCCGCAGGCGCAGGCCGAAGGCAAGCTGCGCATCGCCAAGCAGTTCGGCATCGTCTATCTGCTGCTGGATGTGGCGCAGGACCAGAAGTTGATCGAGCAGCACGGCAAGTCCGCCGGTGTCGACATCGACGTGCAGTTTCTGCAGCTCTCCGGTGGCGCAGCGGTCAACGATGCGTTGCTCACCGGGTCGATCGATATCGCCGGTGCCGGCGTGGGACCGTTATTCACCATCTGGGACCGCACGCGCGGCCGGCAGAATGTGCGTGGGGTGGCCTCGCTGGGCAATTTTCCGTACTACCTGATCAGCAATAACCCGCGCATCAAGAGCATCGGCGATTTCACCCCGCAGGACCGCATTGCGGTGCCTGCCACCGGCGTGTCGGTGCAGTCGCGTTTTCTGCAGCATGCCTCGCAACAGCGCTGGGGCGACAAGGGCACCCATCAGCTCGATCCGCTGCAGGTGGCGTTGCCGCACCCGGATGCGGCGGCGGCGATCATCCGTGGCCGCACCGAAATCACCGCGCATTTCGCCAGCCCGCCATTCCAGGAGCAGGAGCTGGCGCGCAACCCGGCCGCGCATATCGTCACCAGTTCCTACGACATCGAGGGCGGCCCCTCGTCGGCGACGGTGCTGTACGCCACCGAAAAATTCCGCCGCGACAATCCCAAGACTTATCGCGCCTTCGTCGCCGCACTGGACCAGGCAGCCAAGTTCGTCACTGCGCATCCGGATCAGGCGGCGGATATCTTCCTGCGCCGCAATGGCTCGGGGATCGACCGCGCACTGGTGCTGCAGATCCTCAAGGACCCCAAGGTGCAGTTCACCGTGGCGCCGCAGAACACGTTGAAGCTGGGCAAGTTCATGCAGCACAGCGGGGCGATCAAGCAGGCACCGGCCAAGGTCAGCGACTACTTCTTCGACGACCCGCTGGTTGCGGGCGGGAGCTGAGCGATGAGCACGCCCTTGCTGCAGGTCGATCATGTCAGCCTGGAACACGCTTCCGCCCAGCGGGTGGTGCGTGCCACCCATCGGGTGCGCTTCGATGTGCATGAAGCCGACCGTTTCGTGCTGCTGGGGCCATCAGGGTGCGGCAAATCCACCCTGCTCAAGGCGGTGGCCGGCTTCGTCAGCCCGCGCGAGGGGCAGATCCGTCTGGACGGACAGGCGGTAACCGGACCGGGGCCGGATCGGGTGGTGGTGTTCCAGGAATTCGATCAGCTGGCGCCCTGGAAGAGCGTGCGCGACAACGTGATCTTCGGTCTGCGGGCGGCGCGCACGCTGTCGCGCGCCGAAGCACGCGAACGGGCGGACGAGAGTCTGGCCCAGGTCGGGCTGAGCGCGTTTGCCGAGGCCTACCCACACACCTTGTCCGGCGGCATGAAGCAGCGCGTCGCCATTGCGCGCGCGCTGGCGATGCGCCCACGCGTGTTGCTGATGGACGAGCCCTTCGCGGCACTGGATGCGCTGACGCGTTCGCGCATGCAGGAGCAGGTGCTGGAGCTCTGGGAACAATCGCGCTTCACGCTGTTGTTCGTCACTCATTCCATCGAAGAGGCGTTGGTGGTCGGCAACCGTGTGCTGCTGCTGTCGCCGCACCCGGGCCAGGTGCGTGCCGAGCTCAACGCGCATGCCTTCGGGCCACATAGCGCCGGTAGCGTGGCGTTTCAGCAGGCCGCGCAACGGATTCACCGGCTGCTGTTCGATCTGCCCGACGACACCCTGGACGACGACAAGGTGGCGCCATTGCGTCGCAATGCGCCACTGCAGCGTGAGGCGCTGCCATGAGCCGCTCGCCCGCCACCACGTTGCCGCCGATTCCACCGGTGCGCGCGGAATACGAATTGACGCTGCGGCCACTGGACCCAGCCCTGTTGACCGCCGCTGCGCCGATCCGCTGGCAGGCGCCGGCCTGGCTGCGCAAGGCCGTGGTGCTACTGGTCCTTGGAGCGGCCTGGGAGGTCGCCGCGCGCGTGGTCGGCGACGATCTGATGCTGCCGAGCGCACTACAGACTGCCCGCGCGTTCTACGACGGCCTGCTGTCGGGTGAACTGCTGCGCCGGGTGGGCGCTTCGCTGCGGGTGCTGGCGCAGGGGTATCTGCTCGGCGTGGTGTCGGCATTCCTGCTGACCGCCGTGGCCGCCTCCACCCGCTGGGGCCGCGACGTGCTTGGCACACTGACCGCCATGTTCAACCCGCTGCCGGCCATCGCGCTGTTGCCGCTGGCCCTGCTGTGGTTCGGGCTGGGCACCGGCAGCCTGGTGTTCGTGCTGGTGCACTCGGTGCTGTGGCCGCTGGCGCTGACCACCTACGCCGGCTTCCAGGCGGTGCCCGACACGCTGCGCATGGCCGGCCGCAACTACGGCTTGCGTGGGCCGCGCTATGTGGCGCAGCTGCTGATCCCGGCGGCGCTGCCGGCGATCCTGTCCGGCCTGAAGATCGGCTGGGCGTTCGCCTGGCGCACCCTGATCGCCGCCGAGCTGGTGTTCGGCGCCACCTCCGGTCAGGGCGGGCTGGGCTGGTACATCTTCCAGAACCGCAACGAGCTTTACACCGACAAGGTGTTTGCCGGCCTGGCCATGGTGATCGTGCTGGGCCTGCTGGTGGAGGGCGTGGTGTTCCAGGCGATCGAGCGGCTCACCGTGCGACGCTGGGGCATGCAACGCTAGAGTCTCTGTCCCGGCGGCGGCGATGCGCAGCCGGGGTTGATGCCTGACTGGGTTGCATGCAGCCATGTCGGGCCGTCCCTGAGCAGCCTCAGCCTGCCTGCCGGGCTCATCGGAACGGTCGCGTGCGCTTAACGGGTCTGGCTTATGCTGCCGGCCCCGTCGCTGCCGTATGCCGTCATGCCCACCGCGTCGTTCACTGCCTACCTGTATCCGGTCCTGTTGCTGCTCGCCAGCAATGTGTTCATGACCTTCGCCTGGTACGGGCATCTGAAGTACAAGAGCACCCCGCTGATGATCGCGATCCTGGTCAGCTGGGGCATTGCGTTCTTCGAATACTGCCTGCAGGTGCCGGGCAACCGGTTGGGCAGCGCGGTGTACTCGGCGCCACAGCTCAAGGGCATGCAGGAAGTGATCACGCTGCTGGTGTTTGCCGGGTTCTCGACGTTCTACCTGGGCCAGTCGCTGAAATGGAATCACTGGGCCGCATTCGGGCTGATCCTGGTGGCGGCGTTTTTGATGTTCAAGGAGTAATGGCCCTTTGAGCAACCAGCCCCGCCTCGCCCGTAGGAGCGCACCAGGGCGCGACCTCGCAGCAGCATCCCGGAGCGCGGCGCGATTGGCTTGTCGGGAATGCCGCGTCGCGCCCGGGTGCGCTCCTACAACCTGGGCTGGCTAGTTCGCCGCTTCCACCCATTGCGCGAACACTGCATCGATCTGCGCGTCCTTGACCCGCTTGCCCGCTTGCACAGCCTCGGCCTGCTCGAACATCGGCATGATCATCGCCATGCCATCGGGCTTGGTCTTCAGGTGCAGGCCCGGCGGTGTGTCCAGAAATCTGGCCCAGCGTGCACGCACCTTGGCCCAGTAATCCTGCGTGCCCTTCCAGTAGGCATAAGCCGGAGCGAAATCGACCTCGGTGGTCTTGCGGTAGTCGTTGAAGCCGAACTCGCGTGCGATCGCTTCCTGGCTGCCGTCGGGCTTGCGTAGCACCTTGGTGTTGAACTGTTCGTGCGTCCAGCCATTGGGCGTGAGGGTATGCCGATTGATCACCGAGAGCGCGTTGTAGTCGCTGCGCTTGGTGTACTCGCGGCGCGGCAACGGGCGCCAGCTCAAGTCACTGGTCCAGGTCGGGTGGCCATCGGCGTACTCCCAGCGGCCGGTACCGCAATAGCGTGGCGCATCGCTGACTTCGAACACGCATTGGGTCCATGCACCGGTGGTCGTGGCGGTGGGCACCGCACGCACCTGCCAGGTCTGGTCCGCACTGAACTCGAACCGCTGCGGCGCCTGATAGACCCAGTCCTGCCGCCAGTGCTTGGTCACGTGCTTGGTCTTCTCATCCACCAGCAGGTGCTGCAACACGATCTTTCGCGGGCTGTCCTCGACCACGATGACCACCTCGCTCGCACCGCTGCGCATCGCCGAGGCGCGCTCGTAGCCGGGCTTGAGCAACACGGTTTCGTCGAAGGCGAAATCCACCGCGTATTCGCCCTGCATCGCCAGGATGCTCTGGCGATCGCGCTCGGCATCTGTCGCTGCAGTGGCGACCACGGGTAACAGGCTCAGGGTCAGCGCAAGACAAGGGGGGACGAATCGACTCATCGGAACTCTCGGTGGTGAAGACGGGGATGTCAGCGGCGCAGGCGCAGCAGCGCAGCGGTCATGGCGATGGGATCGGCCCCGCGCGCGTCGGCCTGCGCCGCGCGCGACGAGGCAGCGCGCGCGCAGCAGCAATCGTCCACGGCCACGCGACCGTCGATGCCCTCTTCCCGCGCAAGCCGTGCGGCGACCTCCGCCCCCAACGCCGACACGGTCGCAAGGCTCGCCGCCAGGGGTTGCGCGCGCGCGCCCGCCGGGTGCAACCGCAGCGCGCTCAACCGCCAGCTCTCGCCGCGCATGCGTCCGGCCAGCCGCCGCCACAGGCGCTCGCCCACGCCCAGGCCATGGGTGTCGTCCGGTACGGGCGGCAAGCGCGAAACCAGCCGGTCCCAACCCAGGAAGTCGCTGTCCGGCAACAGGTACAACCGCCAGCAGCAGTGGCCGTCGGCATCGAAGAACCACACGCTTTCGCGCACGCCCTCGCTATCGACCTGTCGCAAGGCGGCCGCATCGACCGCGTGCTGCCAGCCATCGAGTTCATTGCCCAGCGCAGGGCGGTACAGGCACAGCACCGTGCCCAACGCCGCCAACTGCGGCGGACGCGGCAGCGCCGCGGCAGTAGCGCGTGCATGCGACGACACCGGCGGTGGGCGGGCGATGGGCATGGCCGCTACCAGCTCACGGCCAGGCTGACCGCGGCGGTGCGCCCGGCGCCGGTGAAGCGGTCCACCACCGTGCTGCCGGCCAGCGTGCCGTTGGGCAGTGCATTCCAGTCCACGTAGCGGCGGTCGGCCAGATTGAAGAGGCCGGCGGTGAGCCTGGCGCCGGGTGCGAACTCCCAGTGCCCCATCAGGTCCAGCGTGGCGTAGCCGGCCGAGGTGTAATAGCTTGCCAACTGCGGGCGCCGCTTGCGCGCGACGAAGCTGCCGATCAGCTCTGCGCCCCAGCTGTCGCTGTCGAAGGCCACGCCGAGCGTGCCGCGCAGCGGATCCACCGAGTTGAGCGGCGTGTTGTCGGTCAGGTTGTCGCCTTCCGAATAGGCAACCGCGCTGTTCAACGACCAGCCCTGCCAGCCGGCCAGCACCCCGAGATCCAGGCCGCCGCGTGCCTCTGCGCCCTTGATCACCACATCGTCCACGTTGCGCGACTGGAACACCATGAAACCATCGGAGTTGACCCCGGCTGGCGCATTGGACTCGATGAAATCGCGGTAATCGGTGTAGTACACCGCCAGGCCGAGATAACCGAGTGCGTCGTTGAAGCGCAGCCCCAGTTCACCACCGCGACTGGTTTCCGCTTTCAGGTCGGGGTTGGCGATGGCGGTATAGCGCCCCTGCAGATTGGTGAAGCCGATATTGACGTCGTTGTACGGCGGCGCGCGGAAGCCATGCGCGTAGTTGGCGTACGCCGACCATGCATCGGAGAACCGCCACACCGCGCCGAACTTGGGCGAGACCCGGGTTTGGTCGATGGTCGCGGCGGCAACGCCGGGATTGTCCTCGCGGAAGATGTCGTCCACCTGCGGCGACAGCCGGAAATAGTCCACGCGCACGCCCGGCGTCAGCGACAGGCGGCCATCGATCAGGCCGATTTCGTCCTGCGCATACAACCCGAGCTTGGTGGTTTCGCTGGTCGGGAAATCGCGTACCGGAAACACGTCCTGGCCGACCCGATTGGTGACTGCCCCATTGGCGAGGTTGACCGAATAGCCATCGCGCTTGGCACGCGTGTCGCTCCAGGTGCCGTCCAGCCCATAGGTGATTTCGTGGCGAAACGTGCCAGTGTCGATGGCTTTGTGGACGTTGACCAGCAGGCCGTAAACGCGCTGATCGAAGGTGTGTTCGTTATGGCGGCGGGTGTTGTTGCCGCGCAACTCGTTGGTGCGCTGCAGGCTCTCGCTGTCCTGGCGATACACCTGCCACTGCAGATCGTCGGCCAGTGCGGAATCCAGCGCATCGATCTCGTGCCGCAGCGACACCCGCGCACGGGTCTGATGGTCGCGCCCCTCCTGCGACAGAATGCGCAACGATGCGCTTGGCGAGCGCGTGTCGATGCTGGTGAGCGCATCGATGCTGCCGTAGTCTTCGTTGCCTTCGACCGTGAGCTTGAAACGCTGTCGTGCGCTTGGCGCATACACCAGCTTGGTCAGTACGCTGCGGCCGTCGACCTGCTGCGGGTTGGCTGCAGTGCGGGTGAAATCGCGGCTGCGGATGTCCCCCTGGTTTTGCGCCTCCTGGCCCTGACGGTGCGCAACGGCCACCATCCCGCTCCAGCGCTCGCCGCCGAAGGCGCCGGTGGCGCCGGCAAACAGCCCGTTCCAGTCGCCTTCGTAGCCGAACTTCAGGCCGACGTAGCTGGACGTATCGTCGCTCAGATAATCGGATGGATCCTTGGTGACGAAGGCCACCACACCGCCCAGCGCATCGGGCCCGTACAAGGCGCTGGCCGGCCCGCGCACCACTTCCACGCGCTTGAGCGTTTCCAGATCGACAAAGTTACGGTTGGCATTGAGATAGCTGCCAAACGCGAAGGTATCCGATACCGGCACGTTGTCGACCAGGATCGCCACGCGGTTACCGTCCAGGCCACGAACGCGGATGCCGCTGGCACCGGTGAAGCGGCCGCTGTTGGTGGTGACCGACACACCGGGCGTATAGCGAAACAAATCCTTGAGTTCGCGCACCAGTTGGTTGTCCACCTGCTCGCGGTCGATCACGTCCACTGTGCCCGGCACGTCGACCAACGCCCGTTGGGTGCGCGTGGCGGTGACCTGCAGGCGGTCGAAATCGTGCACCTCACGCGCCGGCTCGCCGCCGGCATCTGCGTCGGCAGCATGGGCACACAACGGAACTGCAGGCAGCGCAAGCGACAGCGCGGCCACCAGCGGATGCAGGCGGATCATTCAAGAACCTTTGTGGGAGACCCCGGACCTTGCGCGCAGCGACACGCCGCGTGCGGCAGCCGAGGGAGAACGGAATGGCGGACGGCGGCGGCAGCGCCCGCAGCGGTGATGCCGCACCCGTCAGCGGGTGCGTTGGTGCAAATCGACAGCACTGAAGCGCTGCTGTTGCAGCGGTGCCCTGGACACTAGCGCGAGGGCGCGCCTGCGCTGCCCTTCAGCATCGTACGGCCGCGCCCGCGCGGGGGGCGCAGCCGGGCGCGCTGCCAGGGTTACTTGGTGAGAATGAGCTTGTCGTTGCTGGTGTGGCGCAGGCGATACACACGGTCGCCATGCTGGATCAGCACTTCGCGGCGACCCTTGAGCAGCGCCTCGCTGCAGATGAGGTCTTCGGCAGGCACAGCACGCGGCGCGGCGCGGTCGCGCAGGTTGACCGGTTCGGAGCGGAGCAGTACGGGATGAGCGGTCATGATCTGGATCTCCAGTCGGTTGGCCAGACAAATAATAACCATTCTCATTTAATGATCAAGAGCCATTCTCATCTGAGTGGCTGGATCTTTGCATCAACTCACATTTCTCAATTGACCGGATCAATCGGTAGCGGTGCTTCGCGTCACCGTGTGGCCGCGTCCACCCGCTCCCATCCGGCTGCGTCCATCTGCGCGAGCGTCTCCAGGGCGCCGAGGTTTTCTTCCAGTTGGGCGACCCGGCTGGCACCGAGGATCACACTGGACACGTGCGGGTTGCGCAGGCACCAGGCGATGGCCAGCCGTGCGGGCGCGTGGCCCAGTTCGGCGGCCAGGGCGCAGAAGGCCCGTGCGCGCTCGACACGGCGCGACTCCGCTGCCCCAAACACCTCTTCCTGCAACCAGGCGTTGCCGGGCTGGCCCAGACGACTGTCCGCGTCCACGCCCTGGTTGTATTTGCCGGTGAGCAGGCCCGAGGCCAGCGGCGACCAGATGGTGGTGCCCAGCCCGCGCTCGCACAGCGGTGCGTACTCGTGTTCCAGCCGCTGGCGATGCAGCAGGTTGTACTGCGGCTGCTCCATCGCCGGCGCATGCAGGTGCTCCTGCTCGGCGATGGCGATGGCCGCGTGCACCTGGTCGGCACTCCACTCGGAGGTGCCCCAATACAGCACCTTGCCCTGGCGGATCAGCGCGTCCATGGCGCGCACGGTTTCCTGGACCGGCGTGTCCGGGTCGGGCCGGTGGCAGAAATACAGATCCAGATAGTCCACGCGCAGGCGCTTGAGCGCGGCGTGGCAGGCATCGGTGACGTGCTTGCGCGACAGCCCGCGCTGGGTCGGGCGCGGGCTGTCCACCGCACCGAAGAACACCTTGCTCGACACGCAGTAGCCGTCGCGCGGCAGGCGCAGATCGGCGATCACATCGCCCATCACCTCTTCGGCGCGGCCGCGTGCATAGACCTCGGCGTTGTCGAAGAAATTGATGCCGTTGTCCCAGGCCGCAGCGATCAGGTTGCGCGCTTCGCCGCGCCCGATCTGCTTGCCGAAGGTGACCCAGGCCCCGAACGACAACGCCGACAGCTGCAGCCCGGTGGAACCCAGACGACGGTAAAGCATGGCGAACTCCTGCAACCTCCGGGGCACCTGCCCCGGACCGGCTTGCGCAGTTTACCGGGCCGGGGCTGTGCGCAAGCCTGTGACGGCCGTCTGAATGCAGCTCGCCTTGCCCGCCGACACCCCCTGCTCTAGGCTTCTCGTTTTGCCGTCAGCAGCCCCGGGGATTGGAATGGTCGAAGGTTTGGGAAGGATCGGTTTCGGCCTGTTCGGTCTGGCGGTGCTCATCGGCATCACCTGGCTGTTTTCGAGCAACCGCCGCGCGATCGACTGGAAGCTGGTTGGCACCGGCCTGCTGCTGCAGATCTCGTTCGCCTCGCTGGTGCTGCTGGTGCCGGGCGGACGCGATGTGTTCGATTCGCTGGGCAAGGGCTTTGTGAAGGTGCTGAGCTTCGTCAATGAAGGCTCCACCTTCATTTTCGGCAGCCTGATGAACATCGAAAGCTACGGCTTCATCTTCGCGTTCCAGGTGCTGCCCACCATCATCTTCTTCTCTGCGCTGATGGGCGTGCTCTATCACCTGGGCGTGATGCAGGTGGTGGTGCGGGCGATGGCATGGGCGATCACCAAGGTGATGCGCGTGTCCGGCGCGGAAACCACCAGCGTGTGCGCCAGCGTGTTCATCGGCCAGACCGAAGCCCCGCTGACGGTGCGCCCGTACATCCCCAAGATGACCCAGTCCGAACTGCTGACGATGATGATCGGCGGCATGGCGCATATCGCCGGCGGCGTACTGGCCGCCTACGTCGGCATGCTCGGCGGCAGCGACCCCGCGCAGCAGGCGTTCTATGCCAAGCATCTGCTCGCCGCCAGCATCATGGCCGCACCGGCCACCCTGGTGGTGGCCAAGTTGCTGGTGCCGGAAACCGGTACCCCGCTGACCCGCGGCACGGTCAAGATGGAAGTGGAAAAGACCACCAGCAACATCATCGACGCGGCAGCGGCCGGGGCCGGAGACGGTCTGCGCCTGGCGCTGAACATCGGTGCGATGCTATTGGCCTTCATCGCGCTGATCGCCTTGATCAACGCGCCGCTGACCTGGCTGGGCGAGGTCACCGGCGCGGCTGCCGCGCTGGGCCGGCCGACCAACCTGTCGACGATCTTCGGTTATGTGCTGGCACCGGTCGCCTGGGTGATCGGCACGCCCTGGGCGGACGCGACCACGGTCGGTTCGTTGATCGGCCAGAAGGTGGTGATCAACGAGTTCGTCGCCTACACCGAGTTGTCGCAGATCGTGAAGGGCCAGGTGGCCGGCGTGAGCCTGAGCGAAGAAGGCCGCCTGATTGCCACGTATGCCCTGTGCGGTTTTGCCAACTTCAGCTCGATCGCGATCCAGATCGGCGGCATTGGCGGGCTGGCGCCGGAACGTCGTCACGATCTGGCCAAATTCGGCCTGCGTGCGGTGCTCGGCGGTTCGATCGCCACCTTCATGACCGCTACCATTGCCGGGGTGCTCTCGCACTTCGGTTGAGGCGGCGCGGGTTCATCGGCGTCACGGTCTAATCGCCGCACGCCACGTTTCATTCAAGTCATTCAAGCAAGCAGGTATTTATGAGTTCGGTCGTCGTTGTCGGGTCTTTCAATGTCGATCACGTGTGGCGCTGCGACGTGTTGCCGGCGCCGGGTGCCACCATCGCCGGCCGCTACAGCACCGGGCCCGGTGGCAAGGGGTTCAACCAGGCGGTCGCGGCCGCACGTGCCGGTGCCAGGACGCACTTCCTGTGCGCGCTGGGCGACGATGCCGGCGGCGCGCTGGCGCGCTCGTTGGCCGCACACGACGGCTTTGCGCTGATCGCCGAGCCCAGCAACGAGCCCACCGGCACCGGTGGCATCTATGTGGACGGTCATGGCCGCAACACCATCGTGATCGGTGCCGGCGCCAACTCGGTGCTGAGTGCGGCCTTTGTCGACAACCAGCGCGCGCTGGTGGCCTCGGCACGCGTGCTGCTGGCACAGCTGGAATCGCCGGCGGAAACCGTCGAATCGGCACTGGCGCTTGCACGCGAATGCGGCGTGCTGACCGTGCTCAACGCCGCGCCCGCCAATGCGCCGACCTCGATCGGCCTGCTCAAGCTGTCGGACGTGCTGACCCCGAACGAGACCGAATTCGCCGCGCTGCTCGGCCGCCACGTCGGCGAGCGCATCAACGCCGACGATGTCGCGGCGCTGGATGGCAACACGCTGCACTCGCTGTGCCGCAAGTTGCTGCCGGGCGGGACCGTGGTTGTCACGCTGGGCGCGGTGGGCGCCTTCATTTCGCACGCCGACGAACAGCTGCGCGGCGACACTGCCGCGCATTACCGCGTGGGCGCCGAAAGCGCGCAGACGGTGGACACCACCGGTGCCGGCGACGCCTTCAACGGCGCACTGGTCGCCTCGCTGGCGCAGTCGCCGGGGGCAAGCTTCATCACCCACGTGCGCTTTGCCACCCGCTACGCAGCGCGCTCCACCGAAGTGGAAGGCGCGGCCACCTCGATGCCGCGGATGCTGCCTGACGTGGCTGTGTAACCGCACGCGTCAAGCGATCGACAAAGGCGACTGCAGCGATGCGGTCGCCTTCTGCGTTCAGGGGTTTGGGGTGTACGTTGGAGACTGTTCTGCGCTGGGGACCGCAGGTTGAGACGTGGCTGCCGACGGGCGCTGCGAGCTCTGCTGGTGCAGGAACTTCGGTCGCCTTCGTCGGAAAGCGTCGGGTACAGGAACGAGGCGTGATGCTAGGGAATGAGGCGTGATGCAGCGTCGGGCGCCCGTACCCTCATCCGGCGCTGACGCGCCACCTTCTCCCGACGGGAGAAGGAATAGAAGCTGCTCCCACTCCCGAAAGGAATAGAAGCTGCTCTCCTACTCCGGCGCGGAGAAGGAATAGACCCTGTTCTCTTACTCCCGAGGGAAGGAATAGGAGCTGCTCTCCTACCCACGAGGCGGAGAAGGAATAGAAGCCCCTCTCCCCGCGGGAGAGGGGTTGGGGTGAGGGTACGGTCAGCCAACAGGTTCACCGCCCTCGTTCTATCTAGTCGCGCGACCCGCACAGCATCGTGCAGGACCGAAGGCCGGAAACGCTTCCGCTTCCCGCTTCCCGCTTCCCGATTCCCGATTCCCCACCCAGCTACAATGCCTCCATGCAGATCGGCCCCTACTCCATCGCACCCAGGGTGATTCTCGCGCCCATGGCCGGCGTCACCGACAAGCCGTTCCGCTTGCTGTGCAAGCGGCTTGGCGCCGGGCTGGCGGTGTCGGAGATGACCATTTCCGACTCGCGCTTCTGGGGCACGCGCAAATCGCTGCACCGCATGGACCATGCCGGCGAACCGGACCCGATCAGCGTGCAGATCGCCGGCACCGAGCCGCAGCAACTGGCCGAGGCGGCCCGCTACAACGTGGACCACGGCGCGCAGCTGATCGACATCAACATGGGCTGCCCGGCCAAGAAGGTGTGCAATGCCTGGGCCGGCTCGGCATTGATGCGCGATGAGGCGCTCGTGGCGCGCATCCTGCGCGCGGTGGTGCAGGCGGTGGATGTGCCGGTGACCTTGAAGATCCGCACCGGCTGGGATTGCGACCATCGCAACGGCCCCACCATCGCCCGCATCGCGCAGGACTGTGGGATTGCCGCACTCGCCGTGCACGGGCGTACCCGCGACCAGCATTACACCGGCAGCGCCGAGTACGCGACGATCGCGCAGATCAAGGCGGCGCTGCAGATCCCGGTGATCGCCAACGGCGATATCGATTCGCCGCAGAAGGCCGCACAGGTGCTGCGCGAGACCGGCGTGGATGCGGTGATGATCGGCCGCGCCGCGCAGGGCCGCCCCTGGATTTTTGGCGAGGTGGCGCACTATCTGGCTACTGGCGAGCTGTTGCCGCCGCCGTCGCTGGCATTTGTGCGCGACACGCTGCTGGGGCATCTGGAGGCCTTGCACGCGTTCTACGGCCAGCCGCAGGGCGTGCGCATCGCCCGCAAGCACCTGGGCTGGTATGCGAAGGATCACCCGCAAAGCGCCGACTTCCGCGCGGTGGTCAATCGCGCCGAGACGCCGGAGGCACAACTGGCGCTGACGCGCGACTACTTCGATGCCTTGATTGCCGGCGTGGCGCCCGAATTGTCGGACGCTGCCTGAGTTTTCCTGCATTGCCGGAGCTGCACACATGAGCGCACCGCACGACTCCCCGACCTACCTGCACGGATTTTCTGCCACCGAACAGGCGCGCCTGCTCAAACAGGCCCGGCTACTGGAAACGACCCTGTTCAACGAGGTCGACTACAGCGGCGCGCGGCGCCTGCTGGAAGTGGGCAGCGGGGTCGGCGCGCAGACCGAGATCCTGCTGCGCCGGTTTCCCGACCTGCACGTCACCGGCGTGGACCTGAGCGAGGCGCAACTGGGCGCGGCGCGGGCCAATCTTGAACGGTTGGCGTGGTGCCGCGAGCGCTACACGCTGCAGCAGGCCGATGCGGGCGACCTGCCATTCGAGGCGCGCCAGTTCGATGCGGCCTTCCTGTGCTGGGTGCTCGAACACGTACCATCGCCGGCGCGCGTGCTCAACGAAGTGCGGCGCGTACTGTTGCCCGGCGCGCCGGTCTACGTGACCGAGGTGATGAATGCCTCGTTCCTGCTGCACCCGTACTCGCCCAACCTGTGGCGCTACTGGATGGCGTTCAACGACTTCCAGCATGACCAGGGCGGCGACCCGTTCGTCGGTGCCAAGCTGGGCAACCTGCTGCTGGCCGGCGGCTTTCGCGATGTGCACACGCAGATCAAGACCCTGCATCTGGACAACCGCGAGCCCGGCCGGCGCAAGACCATGATCGGGTTCTGGGAAGAAGTGCTGCTGTCGGCGGCCGATCAGCTGCTGCAGGCCGGCGCCGTCGACGCAGACACCGTGGAGGGCATGCGCGGCGAACTGGCGCAGGTGCAAAGCGACCCGAATGCGGTGTTCTTCTACTCGTTCGTGCAGGCCCGCGCCACGGTCTATTGAGCGTTCGGAACAGGTGCGGCGGCCGGCGTCCCGGCCGTGTCCAGGTCGCCGGTCAACGTCGTGCCGCTTGGCGCCTGCCAGATGCGGCGCCACATCTGCGCCAGCACCGCACCGATCTGGTCGCGGGCCACCGGTGCGCGATACGCCGCCTGCACCTGCCGCGGCACGATCGGCTGCCACTGCCCGTCGTCGCGGTGGGCCACGACAAAATTGAAGTTGTAGTCCGGCTCCAGGCCCATGCGCAGGTCGCTGAGCATCAGGTCGTCATCGACCAGGCGTGCGCGCATGAAGCCGCGATTGAACCAGGTCAGCCTGCGTACCGAATCGAACCGGGCCACTTCGCCCAGTGCCTGGGTATTGCTGGAGAACCCGCGGAACTGCATCGGGCCGCTGTCGGCCACCAGCGAACGTTCGCCGATCACATAACCGCTGGGCGTCATCGCCACCACGCGCCACAGCAAGGTGTTGAACGGCATGGGCACCGAGAAGCGTGGCGCGTCGGCCAGCCCCATCGCCGCCAGCGCGCGATCGGCCTGCTGGTCGACCAGGTGCTTGGCCATCAGCGACCAGCCCAGGTACGCACTGCTCGCCACCAGCCCGATCACCAGCGCGCGCTGCGCAAGCGGGCGCGCACGCGCGAACCAGGCCACCGCACAGGCCAGCAACAGCCACAGCGTGTACGCCGGGTCGATGATGAAGACGCTCGACCACATGGCCGGGTGCGGCTGCAGCGGCCACCAGAGCTGGGTGCCGTAGACGGTAAAGGCATCCAGCAGCGGATGGGTGATCAGCGCAAGCTGGATTGCCCAGAACCAGCGCGTGGGTGCACTGGCCACGCGCCCGTTGCCGTAGCGCCGGAACAGCCACCAGATCAGCCAGCCCACCAACGGCAGCACGAACAACGAATGGCTGGCGCTGCGGTGCACGGTCATCAGGGTGACCGGGTCGTCGGTCAGCGGCAGCAACACCAGCGAGTCGAGGTCGGGCAAGGTGCCCAGTGCCGCGCCGGCCAACAGGGCAGCGCGCCGCTGTCCGGGCGGCGCAATGGCAGCGGCGATGGCGCCGCCAAGAACGATCTGGGTCAATGAATCCATCGGCCGATGCTAGCAGGCCCGACATGCACGCATGGGAATATCCACCGCCACGTTTCGTCGGCGCGGGGCTGTGAATGCGCCGGCTCCTGCGCCGGACGCGCCGCGCCCACCGACATCGGCTTAACCCCACGGCATCGCGTTCAGGCGCACAATGCAACCGACACACGGGGCGTGTATCATCCGCACCCATCTTTTCATCCGAATTAAGGGATATAAGCCTGATGTCCAGCTACCTGTTCACCTCCGAATCGGTCTCCGAAGGCCATCCGGACAAGATCGCCGACCAGATCTCCGACGCCGTGCTGGATGCCATCCTGGCCCAGGACAAGCGTGCCCGCGTGGCGTGCGAGACGCTGGTCAAGACGGGCGTTGCGATCGTCGCCGGCGAAGTGACCACCAGCGCCTGGATCGATCTGGAAGCGCTGACCCGCAAGGTGATCCTGGACATCGGCTACAACAGCTCCGACGTCGGCTTCGACGGCGAGACCTGTGGCGTGCTCAACCTGATCGGCAAGCAGTCGCCGGACATCAACCAGGGCGTGGATCGCAAGAACCCCGAGCAGCAGGGTGCCGGCGACCAGGGCCTGATGTTCGGCTATGCCACCAACGAAACCGACAGCTTCATGCCGGCAGCCATTCACCTGTCGCACCGTCTGGTCGAGCAGCAGGCCAAGATCCGCAAGAAGAAGAACTCGGCGCTGGCCTGGCTGCGTCCGGATGCCAAGTCGCAGGTCACCCTGCGCTATGAAGACGGCGCGGCGACCGCGATCGATGCGGTGGTGCTGTCGACCCAGCACGACCCGGGCATCAAGCAGAAAGACCTGATCGAAGCCGTGCGTGAGGAAATCCTCAAGCCGGTGTTGCCGGCCAAGTGGCTGCACAAGGGCACCAAGTTCCACATCAACCCGACCGGCAAGTTCGTGATCGGCGGCCCGGTGGGCGACTGCGGCCTGACCGGTCGCAAGATCATCGTCGACACCTACGGCGGCTGGGCCCGTCACGGCGGCGGCGCGTTCTCGGGCAAGGATCCGTCCAAGGTCGACCGTTCGGCTGCCTATGCGGCGCGCTACGTGGCCAAGAACGTGGTGGCCGCGGGTCTGGCCGACCGTTGCGAAGTGCAGGTGTCCTACGCCATCGGCGTGGCCGAGCCGACCTCGATTTCCGTCACCACCTTCGGCACCGGCAAGATCGCCGACGAGCAGATCGAAAAGCTGATTCGCAAGCATTTCGACCTGCGTCCGTTCGGCATCATCCAGATGCTCGACCTGATCCACCCGATGTACCAGCAGACCGCCTCTTATGGCCACTTCGGCCGCAAGCCGAAGGACTTCACCTACACCGACGGTGCCGGCGTGCAGCATTCCGCCACCTCGTTCTCGTGGGAAAAGACCGACCGCGCCGACGCCCTGCGTGCCGACGCCAAACTGAAATAATCACGCCGCTCCTGCGGGAGCGGGCGCGATGCGTGACGACCGGGCCGCTGATGCGGCCCGGTTGCGTTTTGGCGGTCTGTCGGTGGGTTGCCCAACTTCAATACATGGCAAGTTGCGAAGGCGTCGGCTGACGGCGGACCCGCACGTGCAGGTGCGTGACGCAATAGAGCCCCTCTCCCCGCGGGGCGAGAAGGCACGGCTTACGCGCCACCGGCGCGTGTGCCTTGGAGCGCCCGTGCCGCAAGCGCGGGCCGGGGCGCAGAGAGGGGTTGGGGTGAGGGTAAGGGCGAAGCCACTCCCTGCCGAATAGCACCTGGCTGCGCACATACCCTCATCCGCTCCTACGGAGCACCTTCTCCCGCCTTGCGGGAGAAGGGACAACGACGCCCAGCAGTCTGCTCAAGCCCCTCTCCCCGCGGGAGAGGGGTTGGGGTGAGGGTACGGGTCGAAGTCCCAGGCCATGCCAACCATCGCAGGACAGTTGTCGCGAACCTGTTGCTACCGATCGAGCTGCAACTGCTGCTCCAGCGCCGTAGCAAAATCCGCCAATGGGCAGGCCGTGCGCTGCTCCGGCGCACACAGGCCCAGCGCCAATTCCTGCTGCAGCGGCGGGTGGTCCAGATCCAGCGGCGCGAGAGTGCGCAATTGGTCCAGCGATTGCGCCAGGTAACGTGCACGCACCACCTAGGTGCCGTCTGGCGCGCGCCACAGGCCGAGCAGCAACGCGCCACCCGGTGGCGGGTCGTCGGCGCCGTAGCCGGGCAAGTGGAAGTGCACGCCCAGCAGGCTGCTCAGCGCGGCGATATGCGTGTCGCTGCCGACGAACAGCGAGACCTTCGGCGCCTGCGCATTTCCGAACCGTTGCAGCACCGCGCGCGCCAACGGGGCGCCCGAACGCTGCGCCATGTAGTGCGGGCGTGCATAGAGATCGAACAGCAGTGCATGCAATCGCGACACCTGTGCCAGACGCTCGGGTGTGGCGCGGCCCCAGCCGACCTGCGCCAGCGGCAGGCCATCGGCATACTGCAGCAACAGCACTTCGCCGGTGCCGGAGGTCAGGTCGATCGGCCCGCCCAGGGCCAGGCCCCGCCCATTGGCCGAGGGCGCCAGCGTGGAGGGCATGCGCGCAAAATCGCAGGGCGTGCGGCGGCAGCCCAGAATCTGCTGCATCGCCTGCAGTTCGGCTGCGTGGCCTACCAGCAAGGCGGCCGGCCCGCCGGTCTGCCGCTGGATCGATGCCACGGCAGCGGCCGCGTCGAATGCCACCGCGCCGGCTTCGATCGGCCGGAACAGCGGGTCGTCGCTGCCTGCCTCGCGGTGGCTGGCGACCAGGCCGCAGCCGGGTGCCAGTGCGTCGGCCAGCAGCGCGCCGCTGTCGATGGTGCGTTGATCGGTGTTGGCCCAGACCGACACGCTGCGCGGAGACGGGCAGCCGGCGTGCGGCAGCAGCCCCTGCGCCGCCAGCCACTGACGCAGATACTCCCCGCTCAAGCGCACTGCCGTGCGACCCCGCGGGGTCAGCAGGCTGGCCGGAGTGGACCACTGCGGCCAGGGCTGGTCGGCATAGCGTGCCGCCGCTGCTTCGCCCTGTAGCGGCGCACGCACGCCGTGTCGGAAGATCACCACCACGCGCTCGAAGTGGGCCGTGGCTGTCGTGGGTGATGGTTCCGCTGCTGCGGCGCTGCCCTGCGTGCGCGCATCCGACATCGGCAGCGGTGCATGCGGTTCCGATGCTGCGCGGCCGCTCAACAACGTGGCGGCCAACGACGTCCACAGCGCGCTTGCGACGAACATCGATGGCATACCGATACGCGGCATGCGCGCGTCATGCGTTGCGCCGTTTGCCGGCGGCGCAGGGTGCCCCGTGGAGTGCGGCGGGCGCCACGCGATCCCCATCGCATCGCGCCCGCTGCATCGATCCGTTGCGGACCGCGGCAATTCCCGCTTGCCGGCGAACGCCCCCTGCGGCCCGGCACCCTGCCCTACATCACCGACTTCGCGCGCGGCGATCCTGCTGCGCCGGCACCTGTCGACGACGGCAGTCCACATCGTCTGCATGTCCTCTGAGCAGCTTCGTAAGCGGTGCAGCAGCCAACAACGAGCGTACATTCCGTCATCCAGAGCACAGCCGGGCTGCAACAGCGTCGGACCTCCCGACAGTGCGACGGCACGAGCGGAAAAGCGATGCAGCGGCCCTGCACCACGCCTGCAGGCAGGCGCGGCGCATGATGGGGATGGGTTGTTTCACCCCGGTGACGCCCGGGCAAGACCCGAAGTCTGCATGCCTCAGGCGCGCACCTCGGCACAGTTGCGCGAGCACGCAGCTGGAATGGCAGCCGGGCTGCGCAGACGAGGGCCGCGGTGCGGTCGCAGACATCTCCCGCTCGGATCGCAGTGCGGACACTCGCGCTACGGCCCCCGCAGCCTGTTTCGCCATCCAATACTCTTCTTCCACAGAGCGTGACCATGCACCCGCCATCCATGCCGTGGGCAGCGGGCCGCACTCACGTTCGCAGAAAGATCTCCACGCGCCGGTTGAGCTGCCGTCCGCCGGGATTGTCCTGCCCCTTGAGGGTGTTGGGCGCCACCGGCTGCGATTCGCCATAGCCCTTCGCACTGGCCGTCTGGGCGGTACCGCGCGTACGCAGCGCGGCCAGCACGGCGTTGGCGCGGCGCTCGGACAGGGCCTGGTTATAGGCGTCCTCGCCCTTGCTGTCGGTATGCCCGCGCACCTGCATGTCCTGTGCTGCCACCTTGCCGAGCGCAGCGGCCAGGGTATCGAGCACGCGTGCCGCATCGGGACGGATGTCGGACTTGTCGAAGTCGAACAGGATGCGGTCGTTCAAGGTGATCAGATAACCGCAGGGCGCACCGGGCGGGGCGAACTTCTGCAGCGGCGGGAAGCGGCCGGCCGGCGGCACCTTGGGCAGCGGCGGCATGCGCACCTCGCGGGGAGGCGTGCCCAGCGTGCCGGTGCCGTTGCCGTGGTTCTGCACCAGACCCTCGGGCCCGTTCCAGGTACCCGACCCGTCGGCGTTGATGGTCACCAGCCCGCGTGGGCCGTTCCAGGTGCCGCTGCCATCGCCGCGATTGTCGATCAGGCCGCTCTTGCTGCTGTTCCAGGTGCCGGCGCCCTTGCCGTCCAGGCTGATCAAACCGGCCGGGCCGTTGTAGGTGCCGCCGCCATTGGACTGCACGTCGATGAGCGCATCGTCGCCGTTCTGGCCGGTGCCGTTGATGGTGCCGCTGCCATCGGCGTTGATGCGGATCAAGCCACCGTCGACGTTGGCGGTGCCACTGCCGTCGGCCTTGAGATCGAACAAACCACCATCGCCGTTGCGCAGCAGGTTGCCATGGGCATCGACGCTGGTGATGCCGGCATCGGTGATCAGCGTGCCGCCATCGCCACAACGCGCGGGCGCCACGCTGACGCCTTCGATCGGGTCGAGCACGTCCTGCAACGAGGCTTCCAGTGCGCGTTGCGCCGGGGTCACGCCGACGATGTCGGGGACCACGATCATCGGGATGGCCGGAAATTCGGGCACTGACGCATCGGTCGCGGGTGGCGCATCGGTGGCAGGCGTTGCGGTCTGCGTTGCCTGCGGCCTTGTACCTGCAACGTCTGCCGCGGTCTTCTGACCTTCGCCACGGCTGCAAGCCGCCAATAGCAAGGGAACCCAAATCACTGCCGACAACGTCGTGCGCATCGCGTCTTCCTTGGTTCGAGCGAGTTCGAGGGAACCGCCTGATAGCACGAGCCTGGTCAACACCGCGCTAAGAGCGGCTGACAGACCTGCCGTGCGTCCGTCCGTCCGCCCGTCAGGCGGG
>NZ_JSZE01000081.1 GCF_000802365.1 Xanthomonas cannabis pv. cannabis | reverse complement strand
GCAGACGCTCTGGAGTCCGAACTTCGCGCACTGATCGCGCAAACGCTGAAGATGGAAGCGGAGGCGATTGCCTGCGATACACCGTTCAACGAATATGGCTTCGACTCGATCCTGTTGACCGAACTTGCCTCTACGATCGGCCGACGCTATCCGGACCTCACGCTCGCGGTCGATGTGTTCATCGATCATCCGACACTGCGCGAGCTGAGCGCGTGGATGCATGCGCGGCTGCCGGCCGTGCCGGCAAAGGCCGCCGGCAACGATGGTGCATCCTCTTCGGGTCCGGGCAATAGCACCATGCCAGCGCACGACGTGCTGCTCGATGGGCTGCGCGCACTGGCGTCGACGATCCTGAAACTGCCCGAGGCCGACATCGATGCGGACGCGTCGTGGTCGCAGTTCGGTTTCGATTCGATCACCCTGAACGAATTCGCGACGCTGATCGCACGTGCGTTCCCGACGGCGTCCATCGCGACAGATCTGTTCCTGTCGTGCGCCACGCTCGCGGAACTGGCTGCGCATCTGGGTGCGTTGCTGCCGGCGCAGGTTCCGCAAGCGCCCGCGCCGGCGCCGGCGAGCATCGGCGTGGACGCGGGCGACGCGTTCGACAGCGCGCCCGCGGACGACGCGCCGGGCGCCACCGAGGAAATCGCCATCATCGGCCTGGCCGGACGTTTTCCGGCTGCCGACGATCTCGCCGGTTTCTGGCGCAATCTCATCGAGGACCGCTGTGCGGTGACGGCGATTCCGGCGGATCGCTGGCGCTGGCAAGACTATGTAATGGATGCACCTGGCGAGCCGGGCGGCACCGATTGCCACCATGCCTCGTTCCTGACCGCGATCGACCGGTTCGACGCCGCGCACTTCGGTATCTCGCCGCGCGAAGCGGAGCTGATGGATCCGCAGCAGCGGTTGTTGCTCGAGTGCGCGTGGGAGGCGTTCGAGAACGCGGCGATCGCGCCCGACTCCGTGCGTGGCCGCAAGATCGGACTGTTCTTCGGCGCGGAGAAGAACGACTACCTGTCGCTGATCGCCGACGCCGACGTCGCTATGGATGCCTACATCAACACCGGCAACGCGCACGCGATGCTGACGAATCGCGTCTCCTACTTTTTCGGCCTGACCGGGCCGAGCATCACGCTGAACACCGCGTGTTCGAGCTCGATGACCGCGATCCGGGCAGCCGTCGCAGGCCTGCGCAGCGGCGAGTGCGAGATGGCGCTCGCCGGCGGCGTGAACATCCTGCTGAGTCCCGGCCTGTTCGCGTTGAACCGCAAGATGGGAATGTTGACTGCCGACGAACACGTCAAGCCGTTCGATCGGGACGCGTCCGGCCACCTGTTCGGTGAGGGACTCGGGCTCGTGCTGCTGAAGCCGCTGCGCCAGGCGTTGCGCGACGGCGATCCGGTGCACGGGGTGATTCGTGCCGCCGACGTCGCGCACGGTGGCCACGGCAGGTTCCTGACGTCGCCGCACGCGCCGTCGCACCAGGCGCTGATCCGTAGCGTGCTTGATCAGGCTGGCGCGTCGCTCGACGACATCGATTATCTCGAAGCACAGGGCAGCGGCGACCAAATCACCGATCGCATGGAACTGGAGACCTATCACGCGCTGTACGGTGCCAGCTCGCGTCGCGCGCCGCTGCCGATCGGCAGCATAAAGGGGCACATCGGCCATCTCGGCGCGGCGTCCGGCGTGACCGCGCTGATCAAGGTACTGCTGTGCATGAGCCAGAATCGCCTGCTGCCCGTGTTGCATCACCGCCAGCTCAACTGGCCGCACGACGCACCGTTCGCGTGCCGGTTGCTGACCGAGCATGCCGAATGGCGCCCGAAGACCATCCAGGGGCGCCGCGTGCCTCGCGTCGCCGCCCTACACAACTACGGCTACGGCGGCGTGAATGGCCATCTGCTGGTGCGCGAATGCCTGCCGCTGCCCGTCGCTGCCCTGCGCTGGCCCGTGCTCGCGCGGCTCTGGATTTTTTCCGCGCGCACGGCCGCGCAGCTGCGGCAGACGGTTGCGCGCTTCGTCACCTACCTGCGCGACGGCGGATATCGGCTGTACGGTCAGCCCGAGCCGGGTGTCGAATCAATCGCGTATACGCTGCAAACCGGACGCCAGTCGCTGAAACACCGTCTTGCGCTGCTGATCGACGACGCGCCCACGGACGCTGCGCTGCATAGCGCACTCGGTCGTCTCGACGGATGGCTTGAGCACGGACAGGGCGATGAACGGTTGCTGGCCGGTGTCGCGACGCCGGCTGGCGTCGCGGCCGACGATGAAGCGTTCGACGCGCCTCTGCGCGTCGCCGCTCTCTGGGTGAACGGCGCCAGGATCGATTGGGCGCGTTTCTATCGCCCGGTGCGCCCGACGCGGATCAGTCTGCCGACTTATCCGTTCGCCGCGACCCGACACTGGGTCACGCCGCCCCGCGATTCTGCGCGCACGCCTGCCGTCATGCCGGCCCCGTCGTTCGCCGCCGCTCAGTCGTCGTTCGCCGCGTTGCATCCGCTGCTGCACCGGATGTCCGGCTCCGATCGCGATCTGCGCTTTGTCAGTACGTTCTCCGGCGACGAGCCGTTTTTCCGCGATCATCGCGTGCAGCGCGCGATGACGCTGCCGGGCGCCGCCTGCTGCGAGATGTTCATCGCCGCAGCGACGCTGGCCACGCCGGAATGCGAGCGGCAATCGATCGGCTACCGGCTCGAGAACGTGGTCTGGACCCGCCCGCTAGCGCTGACGGTCGCGCCGGTCGACATTGCCGTCGTCATGGAGCGGGTCGATGCGCCGGCACGCCACACCGGCGTCGCCGGATACGACGCTTTCCGCTTCCTGGTCAAGGACGCGCATGGAGATGATGCGCCGCCCTATGCGCAGGCCATCGCGTATCCGGAAGCGCGCGCCACGCTCGCTTCGCCTCCCGCCGTCGCTATCGAACGCTTGCCGGTCAATCTGCACGGCGCGCGTATCGACGGCGCGCAGGTGTATCGGCTCTTTCGCGAACTGGGTTTCGATTACGGTCCGAGCCATCGATGCATCGATACGTTGTTCCACGATGGCGACGACGTGCTCGCACGCGTGCGTCTTCCGGAGACGAACGGGCCCGCGGTGGCTGGCTATCTGCTCGATCCGGGCCTGCTCGACAGCGCATTGCAAGCGTCGATCGGCTTCGGCCTCGGTGCGCTCGAACCAGGGGGCGTCGCGACGCCGCTTCTGCCGTTCGGGCTCGAACGGCTGCGTTGCTATCGCGCGTCCGATCTGTCGCGCCAGATCCGCTGGGTCCATCTACGCCGGCGTGCGGATACGGCCGGCGACCCGGTCGTGAAGCTCGATGTCGATCTGCTAGACGGCGACGGCGGCGTTTGCGTTAGCCTGGAAGGCTACAGCGCACGCCGCGTGAAACCTGATGTGCCCGCCCGGCCCGCGCATGCGCGTGGCAAGACGGTGCAGGCAGCGCCAATGCCGGTGGCCTGGCGCGAAGAGCATGGCGCGCGCGTCTATCCGTTTCGTTTTCATCCGGACGATGTGTATCTGCGCCACCACCAGATCGACGGGCGCTATCTGCTGCCGGCCTTCGCGATGCTCGATCTCGCGCGCAGCGTCGCCGATACGCTGGCGCATGACGACGACGCGGTGCTGCGCATCGGCCGCGTGACGTGGCGCAAGCCGCTATACGTCGGTGCGGCGGGTCGCGATGCGGCGGTGCGGATCGTCCCGCGCCACGGCGGCTGGACGGCAGCCCTCGAAAGCGACGACGAAGGTGGCAACGCGACCGTCTATGCGCAATGTGCCCTCGCATGGATAGCGGATGTGCACCCCGTCGAGGTCTGGGACGATCTCGCGCGCGACGCGGCCGATCCGCCGAACATGCAGGATATCGCGACTTCGCTTGCCGATTCGCTGCGTGTGCCCGGCGGGATCGAGGTGGTCGAGTGGACGCGCGACGACGACATCATCCGGCTGACTCTCAACTGCGGCGAAAGCCCCGGCGATGCGGCGCCGGATTCCGGTACGACGAGCTTCGGCCTGGGATTCGTAATCGCTGGCCTCTGCGACCGTAGCGATGACTCGGCCGGATTCGCGATGCCCTATGGGATCGACGAATGCCTGCTGTATGGCGCATCTGCGCGGCAGGTGCGCGCCGAGATCCGCGTGATGCAGCCACCGACCGGTGCGCACACGCGCGCTTACGATATCCGCATCGCCGATCTCGAAGGCCGGCCGATGATGAAGTTCACGCGGTTCGTGATGATCGCGGCGCACGAGGCTACGCCGCGACCGGTGCCTGCCGTATCCGTCGTGGAGACCAGCGCTGCGCCCAGTCAGTTGGCGGCATTGCAACGCTGGCTTCAGGGACAGCTATGGGAATTGCAGAAAATCGATCCGGACCAGATCGGACTCGACGACGACCTCACACAGTTTGGTCTCGACTCGTTCAGCTTCACTGAGTTGTCGAACCGGGTGAATCGCCGGTTCTCGATTGATACGATGCCGACCCTATTCTTCGATCATGGCACCGCGCGCGCACTCGCCGACTGCCTGCTGCGCACCTATCCTAATCTCGATCTCGAGGCCTGCATGGTTGACGCCGGCCCCGAGACGTCGCCCGACCTCGCGTCGGCGGAGCATGCCGCGACGTCACAGCGCATGGACATCGCCCAGCGTCGCGACAACGTCGATACCTCGCACGAGCACGACAACCTGGGCGATGATGGGGTGCTGCCGAAAGGGACCGCCGAGGCGCCCGAAGCCTTTGATGCCTCCGATGATCCGTTCGTACGCTACTACCGGATGGCGTTCGGTGCGATCGATGGTTTCGGCCGTGAATTTGTCGTGCTACCGAACGGCATGACGCTCGATGTGCTGCACAACTTTAACCAGGACAACCCGAAATCGCCGCTGCTGCTGTTATCGCCGATGGCGTGTCTTGGCACCGCGTGGTTGCATCAGGTGCGCGAGTTTGCTGCCGACTACTCGGTGTTTGTTTGCCATTACCCCGGCCATGCGGCGAGCAGCGGGGCGGGTGCGCTGCGCAACGGCGCCGGTGGCCTGGACTGCGTCGCGGAGCTACTCTGGTCGGCTCTCGATTGTCTCGGGGTCGACGCGCCGGTGCATCTGGTCGGCTGGTCGATGGGCGGGCTTGTCGCGCAGTGTATGGCGCGCGTAGCTTGCGCCCGGGTCGCATCGCTGACGCTGGTGAATTCGATCGAAGGACCGAGCGATGTCGGTGGTGGGGTCGCCGGCGCGATGCGCGCACTGGTCGGCGAGATATCGACGCACGTCGCGCCGGAGGTTAACCGTCATTTTGACGGGGACCATCGCGCGATCAAAGCTTGCTACGACGTGTCGACGTACGACGTCTATCAGCGTCTCGTGATGCAGGGCGGAGTGCTCTCCTGGTTAGCATATCCGCCATTTCCGGTACTTGTGCTCGCGGGCGAGCGCGATCGCGTGGTTCCGATCGAGACCGCGCGGCGCTTGCACGCACGGTTGGGCGAAGCTGCGTTCGAAGTGTTAAACGAGGCCGGGCACTACCTGCCGATGACGCACGCCGGATTTTTCAACAAGCGGCTGCGTCAGCAACTGGAAGTGACGTCCTAATCGTCTTTCGTTGGAGGCCTCACTGCGGCCTCCAACGCCCCCCTTTCATCCTGCGAAGCGATGTACCTAATGAGAAAAGTCTTCATGTTCCCCGGGCAGGGCTCCCAGCGTCGTGGTATGGGGCGCGAGCTGTTCGGCGAGTACCGCTCGCTCGTCGCGCAAGCGAGCGAGCAGCTCGGCTACGACGTCGCTGAGCTGTGCACCGAGGATGCTCATGGCGAACTCGGCCAGACACGTTTCACGCAACCGGCGCTCTACGTCGTCAGCTGTCTGTCATATTTGCATCGGATTGACACAGGCGAAAGTGCGCCCGATGTCGTGGCCGGGCACAGTCTTGGCGAATACGCGGCCCTGTTCGCCGCCGGCGCATTCGATTTTGCGACAGGCCTTTCGATCGTGGCAAAACGCGCGATGCTGATGGGCGAGGCGCTCGATGGCGCGATGGCTGCGGTGCAGGGTATTGAAGAGCTGCGTGTCCGAGAAATACTGGACAGTTACAACGACGAAATTTCCGATAACGCGCGATTACAGGGCGCTGTTTCGTCTGCTCCCGGGCCCGTGGTCGAGATCGCCAATCTGAATCATAGACTGCAATGCGTGATATCCGGGGCGCGTGAGCATGTGACCGGTCCGTCACTCGCGCAGCGCTTCGATGACGCCGGCGCGAGCTTCATTGCACTGGATGTCAGTGGCGCGTTTCATTCTGCGCGCATGAAAACGCTGGCGACGCGTTTTGCCGACTTTTTGTCCAACATCGCACTTGCACCGCTGAAGATGCCGGTCGTCTCAAATTGGACTTCGCGCGTATATCCAGGCGGTGATTACCGGCCTGCGATGGTCAACCAGATGTTCAGTCCGGTGAGATGGTACGAATCGATATCCCGGCTGTTGACGCGAGATTATCGCGAGTTTCACGAAGTCGGACCGGGGGACGTGCTTAGCCGGCTGCAACGCCATATCGAAAAAGCGCCGTTTCATTGCACGTGAGGCTCGCCACGGCGATGCAGTCGACCCCTTTGGAATTCATAAACGCTCCAGGCAACGAGGTTATTCATGCATTCAGCTCAAGAGAATTCGATGATGAAAAAGCCTCCACTTGAAGGCGTTTGGTCACTTATTTCTTATGTCGCACGGAGCACATCTGGAGAGGAGTCACTTCCCTTTGGTGAAGAACCGATGGGTCGGCTCATCTACACCCCAACGGGGCATGTGTCCGCAACTCTGTGCCGAATGCCGAGACATCTGGTTGCATCCGACGAAAAAAGTATGAGGATGGATGCCGAATTCCATATGACATCTGATTGGTTCGACGCCTATGCGGGGATCTATGAAATTGATGTCGCCGCCAACCAGGTAGTGCATCGCGTCGCGCTGTCCAGTCGGCCCAACATGATCGGCACGGACCAAATCCGATACTTTAATTTCGAAAATAATGATCATCTGGTTCTGTCAACGCCACCAATTCTTTCGTGCGGCCACGAGTTGGTTCTTAAGCTTGTGTGGTGGCGGCTCGCGTGACGGTGCCTGTCTCTTCCTTCAACCGGACCCGCCTGTGGCGGTCCGTTTGAGTCATACCTAGACGGTGGTGGATTGAGTCTTCTGGCATCCCGCTCCACCCGCTATAGCCGCTATCGATGGCCTGCTTCGGGTAGCAATTGCTGTGTTCATGGCAATCGGTCTCGCGGTATTGCGACCTTGGCTTTGCTGGATCAGGCAGTGCAATGCTTGGCCATGAGCGCCTGCACCAGGGGTGTCTTATGACTGCTGACGTTGTCGAAGATGAAATGGATCTGGCGAAGGCTGAACTGAGTGTCGAGCATGTCTTGGAGGCAGCCTACGAACTGCTGGTGTGGCGCGCGGTGGCCTTGCCCAATACTTCATCGGTGCAGGTATTGAGCGAGGCGAACAGGGGAGTATGCTTCTACGCTTGTAGTCGAATCAGCAGCTTTCAGCGTACCTGAGCGGTAGCGGTAGCATACGATCCTTGCGATCAAGCGCCTGGATCACCGTCTTTTTAATCTATTCAAAATATTGCTGCGTGCAGATCCAGGCCGATCACGTAGGCGGCTTTGGTCTCGAGCTTCAGATCATCGGAGGCCATTGGGTCGTACGCCGATGCGGGCGCCCTTCACAACAAAACCCAGCGTGTCGGGCGCGACAAAGCGACAATATACCGTGACGTCGACGAATTATCGAATTAGCCGCGCGCTGTTCGATTATTAGGTCGGTATTTGCGTGTATGAATAGTTATGTAAAATTAATTATAAATTAATTATTCAGCGAACTATTTCAAGTAGACCGTTAACGCAAAGTCATAGCCACGTAGCGCACCTGCTTGTACGGTCTACGTTAGAAAAAAATATCTTAATTGTCTTAACAGGTCTGCCAGGGTATCCGGCAGTTTTTTTACCGCTGCTTTATTTGCGTATATGATAAAAGGCGATCACGCTTTTATTGTCATCCCCTGCAGACGTAGCGCTAGCATAATTTTTTAAGCAGCAGATAATATATTAAAATTCCTAGTGAAATATATAAATATAGTGATGAACCGGTAAGCTAAATTAGTGCGCAGACAAAGAGATTTTTTGTGAGGAATTTGGGCATCCTTCGTTGCATCTGGGATTTTTCCTGGATTTTTTTTGCACCGCTTTCGCGGAACATTGGGTCGTACTTTTGCTATTTGCTAGAGCGTGTTGTGCAAGTTGAGATGCGATGTATGGTCGTTGGCGGAGCGGTGCTGTATGGCAAAGGCTTGACTGGCGCCAAGAATAAGGGGGGTAAAGCATGTATTGCTCTGGCGCATCGGAATCTGCATCGCATTCGCCCCGAAGGACGCGCCGTCTAATTTGAGATAAACATGGATATGGTCGGAATCGAAGCAATGAATTTGTATGCGGGTGTTGCCCGTCTGAACGTGGCGACGCTGGCCCGGCACCGCGGTCTCGACATGCGGCGCTTCGAGAATTTGCTCATGAAAGAGAAGACCGTCGCGTTGCCGTACGAAGATCCTGTGACGTTCGCCGTCAACGCGGCGAAGCCCATCATCGATGCGCTGGCGCAGCGCGAGCGCGACCAGATCCGGATGGTGATTACCTGTACCGAATCGGGTTTCGACTTCAGCAAGTCGATGAGTACGTATTGCCACGATCTGCTCGGACTGAGCCGTCATTGCCGGATGTTCGAGATCAAGGGCGCCTGCTATTCGGGCATGGCCGGTCTGCAGATGGCGGTCAACTTCGTGCTCTCGCAGACGTGCCCCGGTGGCAAGGCACTGGTGCTTGCGACCGACGTGTCGCGCTTCATGGTCGAGGAGGGTAGCGACGCGCTGTCGGCAGACTGGTCGTTCTCCGAGCCGAGCGGTGGCTCCGGCGCGGTTGCGATGCTGGTCAGCGATCAGCCGCACGTGTTTCAGATCGATGCCGGTGCCAATGGCTACTACGGTTTCGAGGTGATGGACACCTGCCGTCCGGCGTCGGACACCGATGCCGGCAACGCCGACTTGTCGCTGCTCTCATATCTGAGCTGCTGCGAGAATGCGTTCCTCGACTACCGCGAGCGCGTTGCCGACGCGGATTTCGCGACGACCTTTGAGTACTTGGCGTTCCATACACCGTTCGGGGGCATGGTCAAGGGCGCGCATCGGACGATGATGCGCAAGCTGGCGATGGCGAAACCGCCTGCAATCGAGGCGGACTTCGAGCGGCGCGTGGCGCCGGGCCTTGCGGACTGTCAGCGCGTCGGCAACATCATGGGCGCGACCGTCGCATTGTCGCTCGCGAGCACGATCCGACATGGCGATTTCGTGGAACCACAGCGCGTCGGCGTGTTTTCGTACGGCTCAGGTTGCTGCTCCGAATTCTTCAGCGGCGTTGCGACGCAAGAGGGCGCACGCCATCTTGCGGCGCTTGAGATCGGCGAAAGCCTCGACCGGCGCTACGACCTGACGATGGCGCAATACGACGCACTGCTGGAGCACAGCCGCGAGATTCGCTTCGGCACCCGGAATCTCGACTCGGACGCCAGCTTCATCACGCAGGCGCGCGGCGTGCACGCCAGGCCGACGCTGTTCCTGAAGGCAATTCGCGATTTTCATCGGGAATACGAATGGGTCAGTTGAACGGAACATGGCCCAACCTGCGCGTCCGGCTGGACGATGGCGTCTGCCGGATGCAGATCGATCGGCCGGATACCGGCAATGCGATCGATGCGCATCTGGTCGGCGAAATGGCGGACGTGCTCGATCGCTTCGAGGCGACGGCGCGGATCGTCGTGCTTGAGGGGCTGCCCGACGCATTTTGCGTCGGGATGGATTTCGCGCAGCTGGACGCGCGGCGTGCAGGCGGCGCGCCGCTGGCGGCGCCGGATCCGGCGCCGCTCTACGATCTGTGGCGGCGGCTCGCGGACGGTCCCTATATCAGCATCGCGCATGTGCAGGGACGTGCGAACGCGGGCGGTGTCGGATTCGCCGCCGCCTGCAACGTCGTGCTCGCAGCGCCAACTGCGAGCTTCAGTCTCTCCGAGCTGCTGTTCGGCTTGATGCCGGCCTGCGTGCTGCCGTTTCTGATCCGTCGGGTGGGCTTTGCGAAGGCGCACTACATGACGCTGACGACACAGCCCGTCGACGCCCGGCAAGCGCGCGACTGGGGGCTCGTCGACGTCTGCGATGCGAACAGCGACGATCTGCTGCGCCGGCATTTGCTGCGCTTGCGGCATCTGCAAAAGGACGCGATCGTCCGCTACAAGCGTTACGCGGCGTCGCTCGACGACAGCCTCGCTAAATCCCGTGCGCCGGCGCTTGCCGCCAATGTCGAGGTGTTCGGCGACGCGGCCAACCTGGACGGCATCTCGCGCTTCGTAAACGCCGGCAGGCTGCCGTGGGAACGCGACTGACGCCGGGTGCACGGCGGCCGCGCGCCCGATCTGCTGCATCAACGCATGCTTCGCTCACCGATACTTCAACCAACGCGAGAGAAGAGCCATGAGTCAGCAACATATACTGGAAGTGATTATCCGCCACGTGCGCGACGTCGTTCCCGGGCTGGAAAATCACGTGTTCACGCCGGGTGATTCGCTGCGCGAAATCGGCGCCAATTCGATCGACCGGGCGGACATCATCATGATGACGCTCGAATCGCTGTCACTGAACATCCCGCTCGTCGACATGGCCGGCGCGCAGAACATCGGCGAAATTGCGGATATCATCCATGCAAATGGGTGAATCACATGCCCCAATCATCAGCGGCGTCGGCGTGGTGTCGGCGATAGGTCAGGGCAGCACGGCGTTCGCCGATGCACTGTTCCAGGGACGCCACAGCTTCGATGTGATGCGTCGGCCTGGGCGGCAGTGGTTACTGGGCGGCAAGATCCAGGGCACCCGATTCCTCGGTGCCGAAATCGGCGAACTGATGATTCCGGAGACCATCCCGCGCGGCCCGTTGCGTACTGCGTCGTTGTCCGCGCAGGCGGCGCTCGCGGCGCTGCATGAGGCATGGTGCGACGCACGCCTCGACGACGTCGCACCGGAACGGGTCGGCCTCGTGGTTGGCGGGTCCAACGTGCAGCAGCGCGAACTCGTGCTGCTGCATGACGCCTATCGCGAACGCGTCCCGTTCCTGCGTCCGACCTATGCGATGTCGTTCATGGACACTGATCTGTGCGGACTGTGCTCGGAAATGTTCGGCATTCGTGGTTTCGCGCAGACGGTGGGGGCTGCCTCCGCAAGCGGCCAGATGGCGGTGGTGCAGGCGATCGACGCGGTACTGTCCGGACGTGTTGATGTCTGCATTGCGCTCGGCGCGTTGATGGACCTGTCGTACTGGGAATGCCAGGGGTTCCGCTCGCTCGGCGCGATGGGGTCCGACCGTTACGCTACGCAGCCGGCGCGCGCGAGTCGGCCGTTCGATGCCGACCGCGACGGCTTCATCTACGGCGAGGCGTGCGCGGCGCTCGTGATCGAGCGCGATGGCGCGCGGCACCGCGGCGGTGTGACGCCTTATGCGCGCATCGCCGGCTGGAGTCTCTCGCTCGACGCGAACCGCAATCCCGATCCGTCGCTTGACGGGGAGATCGCCACGATCCGTGGCGCCCTCGCGTGTGCCGGCCTCGATGCGCGCGACATCGACTACGTGAATCCGCACGGCAGCGGCTCGCTGGTCGGAGACGTCATTGAACTGCAGGCGCTACGCGAGTGCGGGCTTGCGCATGCTTATCTGAACGCCACTAAGTCAGTCACTGGACACAGCCTGACCGCCTCCGGCGCAGTCGAGCTGGTTGCCGTGCTGTTGCAGATGCGCGCTGGACGCCTGCATCCGACGCGCAATCTCGATTGCCCGATTGCGCCAGATTTAAATTGGGTGCGGCAGAAGCCGATATCGCACGCTATCCGACACGCGCTGAATCTCAGTTTTGGTTTCGGAGGCATCAATACTGCTGTGTGTGTGAGTCGCCACGACGTCGCCGCCATTAACTCTTTCCAGGAGCAAGCGCTATGAAGGTATTCATGTTTCCGGGCCAGGGCTCGCAAGCTAAAGGTATGGGTCGCGAGCTGTTCGATCGGTTCGTCCACCTAGCTGACGAAGCGAGCGAGGTGCTAGGCTATTCGCTTCGCAGCCTGTGCGTCGACGATCCGCGCGGTGAGCTGAAGCAGACGCGCTTCACGCAGCCAGCTTTATATGTCGTAAACGCACTTTCTTATTACGCGCGAATCGAGGATGGCGCCAGCGCCCCGAACTTCTTGATAGGCCACAGTCTCGGCGAGTTCAATGCGCTGCTCGCGGCCGGATGCTTCGATTTTGTGACCGGCCTGAAGCTGGTCCAGTATCGCGGCGAGTTGATGGCGCGCGTGTCGAATGGAGCGATGGCCGCAATCGTCAATGCAGATAAGCCGACCATCGAGAGGATTCTCGCCGAGAACCAGCTGACGAAGGTGAGCCTCGCGAACTACAACACGCCGTCGCAGATAGTGATCTCGGGCGCTGCCGACGAGATCGCGAAGGCGCAAGCGCTGTTCAGCCAGAATCCGATGCGTTACTACCCGCTCAACACAAGCGGCGCGTTTCACTCGTCTTTCATGCGTCCGGCACGCGAGGAGTTCGCGCGCTTCTTGAAGTCGTTCCGTCTGAACGCGCCGCAAGTGCCTGTGATCTCGAACGTATCCGCGCGTCCGTACGAGCTGTCCGGCATCGACGAGTGCCTCGCAAACCAGATCGACAGCTCTGTGCGCTGGTCCGAGGGTGTCCAGTATCTGCTTGGCATCGCCGAGCGCTGCGGTGAGAGCGTTGAATTCGAAGAATTAGGGCACGGCGACGTGCTGTCACGTTTGGTGGATGCAATCCGGCAGCAAACACCGCAGGGCGTGGCTGCGCCCGCCATCGCGACGGAAAGGGGCGCAATTGGTGACGCGTCCGGTCGTACGGCTTCGACAGAATCGCGGACTGCTGAGGATAAAGTTGCAGAATGGAACCGCCGCTATGCTGTCGGCACGCGTGTGACTTCGCGGTTGCCCGATTACCGGGACTTGACTACGCGGACGGAGGCGATGCTGCTGTTCAAACATCGTGCAGCAGTCTATATGAACGGTTATCACGGCTACTTCGATCTCGACGATCTTACCGCCGCTTGAATGCTTGTCTTGATCAATCCGTCGTCGTTTTTCGGGAAGCATCCAGGTGTCCAAATCACGCGTCACATTTTTGTTTTCCGGACAAGGTTCGCAGTCGTTTCAGATGGCGCGCCCACTTTACGAACGGAACCCGGTATTCCGCAAGTGGATGGATTTGCTCGACGACGTCGCAAGCGAACTGGCCGGTGAGTCGATTCTGGCAACGCTTTACCATCGCAACCACGCTCGGACTCAGCCGTTTGATCGCACGCTGCTGAGCCATCCGGCGATCTACATGACCGAATACTCGCTCGCGCGCACGTTGATCGCCGCGGGGGTTGAACCCGATGCGACTCTCGGCGCGAGCCTCGGCACCTTCGCGGCGGCAGCAGTGGCGGGATGCATCGATGCGCGCGACGCGCTCGCGGCAGTCATCCGCCACGCACAGGCACTCGAGGCGAGCTGCGCGCCCGGTACTATGATCGCTATTTTTGCGGAAGCAAGCGTGTTCGATGATGCGAAGCTAGGGCGACATGCCGAACTCGCGGCGCTAAATTTTGACGGGCATTTTGTAGTTGCTGCGACGCTGGCAGGTGCAGTTGAGGTCGAACAGATCCTGCGCAAACGTCAGCTTACATTTCAAAGGCTACCTGTTGAGTTTGCTTATCACTCGCGCCATGTCCGTGCTGCTGAATTGCCACTTAAGGTCGCGCTAGATAAGATGGAAGTGCGCGAAGGGAATATGCCGGTGGTGTGTTGCGCAAGCGCGGAACTTGCTAAGCCAATGAGCCATGCACATTTTGTCGCCGCAGTGCGCGAGCCCATCTATTTTGGAAAAGCGATTGAGCGAATGGAACTTTCTGGTCATCACGACTATATAGATGTGGGGCCGTCTGGAACGCTTGCCACGTTTGTAAAATACGCGATACCCAGCGCCACCTCACGTACTCATACGATATTGACGATTCAAGGCAATGACCTCGAACGGCTTGCTCATGTAATCTCGCGATTCACTGCACACAACGCGTTCGTTGCTTGACGTGTGAGATGAGATCATGCGACGGGTATCTCGGATTGACGACCAGCGACGGGCAATTGAGCTATGGTGCGCTACGCCTTCGCAAATCGATGAATCACTTATGAGCGAGTATCGAAAATTGCTCAGTGAAACAGAGCGTGCGCAAGAAATGCGAATGTATTTTGACCGTGATCGATGCCGTTATCTTGTAACGCGTGCGCTAGTGCGGATTGTGCTTTCGAAGTACGCACCGGTAGCACCAGAAGATTGGGTTTTTGCGTTATCTCAATATGGAAAGCCAAGTATTAGTAGTCCACATTCGCTCGCTGCTGATATTTCGTTCAATATAACGCACGGTGGTAATTTAATAATTATCGCTGTTACGCGTGGAATTGATATTGGTGTAGATACAGAAAGTATATCTTCACGTTTGGCTCCTTTGGGAGTGCTAAAAAGTAGTTTCTCGAGTTCGGAAATATCCAGCATATTATCTTTGTCGGGAGCTGAGAAAAATCAAAGATTTTACGAGCATTGGACGCTCAAGGAGGCATATGTAAAGGCGCGTGGGCTGGGTACCTATATCCCTCTAGAAGCCGTTGATTTCGATTTAAAAAAAGAAGGATTGATAGAATTAAGGTTCGATCCAATATGGTCGGATCAATCTTCTCGCTGGTATCTATGGCAGCTGTGGCCAGATGATGAACATGTGGTCGCCGTGTGTGCGGAGAATTTAGGAACGTACCCTCCGAAACTATCGATGACATCGATAGTGCCATTTTTAAAGGAAGTACCGTGTTCCTACCGACTGACACGCGTATCTGCATTGCCTAAATTTTAGATTTTATGGACTATTGCCTTGGATTAATGCTGAATCAGTAGGTAAGTAGAATATAATTATTATTATATAGTGAATGCTAAATAAATATTTTATGCGAATAATGCGTTTATTAGTGTTGAGGTAAACTTTTTAATATTATTATAACTTTAATTACTTTATATTATTAATTAATATTGGTCAATAAATTGCTCGGGGCGCGCAGAATCGCAAGGCTCGGTGCTTCGTTTGAGTAGCGAGTCGCGGATCATATGGCACAGATGAATTGGGCGACTAAATTGGTAGGCTTCTTCTACCAGTTAAAGCCCTGAGTATTCTAATTGCGTGATGATGGCTTATAACTAATTTACCAGTGCAACACCCCAGGACTAGGTAGGGCGGCCCCAGAGGGAAGCAGTAGATGTCGACTTCCCGCAATTCAGTGCCAGCTAAAACTAGAGGTCTGCGGTTGATGACCTCCTCCCCACATCAGGTCCGAACGGAACTGGAGAATTCGGCTTTGGGTGGGAAAGCGAATTGGGCGGCAAACTCGGCTGGCGGGACATCGCCGATCGATGAGTGCGTCCGGAAATGATTGTAATCGACCCTCCAGTTTTCGATCTTCTCACGGGCGTCGTCCAGCGAC
>NZ_JSZE01000080.1 GCF_000802365.1 Xanthomonas cannabis pv. cannabis | reverse complement strand
AGATAGATCATCCCCACGCCGTAGCGGCGATGGCGATGCGCCAACGCAAGAATGCGCTCGCGCAGTTCGCCATTGCGGTCTTGACGTGGGCAATAGCGCAGCGCGCTGGCGCTCATGCCGATCGCCGCCAACGCACGACGCTCGCTGGCACCACGCCCGATCCACTCGCGCACCAGCGCACGACGCGCCGGTGCGCTCACCACTTTTTTCGCAAAGCATCCTTGATCAGGTCATTCTCGAACAACTGCTCGGCCAGCAACTTCTTTAGCCGCGCGTTCTCGGCCTCAAGGTCCTTGAGCCGCTTGGCGTCGGGCACGCTCATGCCGCCGAACTTGCTGCGCCACAGATAGTACGAGGCCTCACTGAAGCCATGCCGCCGGCATAAGTCCTTGATCGCTATGCCCGCTTCGGCTTCGCGCAGGAAGCCGATGATCTGCTCTTCGGAAAAACGCTTCTTCACGTCCAATCTCCTTGGGGTAGGGAATTGGACTCCAAACTGAGGTGCTACTCAAAATTGGGGGGACGTCGGATAGAAAACCTGGTGCGCGCCAAGCGGCCCAGGTGCATTCCGGTAGGCTTTCGCGCCAGGAGGTGGCACGTCTGCTGGCGGTGCTGGAGGGGCGGTGCTGGCTGATGGCCAGCCTGCTGTACGGCAGCGGGATGCGGTTGATGGAATGCCTGCGCCTGCGCATCAAGGACGTGGATGCCGCGCGTGGCGAGATCTTGGCGCGTGATAGAGAACGCGGATCGGGGGGCTGTAGATTAGCTTGTGCAGCGCGAGCGGACGATGATCTTGCATGCCGAAAATCAGTTCGAAAGGGCCGCGCGCATCCTTGCTAATTTATTGCCTGAAAGGTTTGACCTTAATTATAGTAAATGTTTTTACTGACAATATGATGGGTGAATCATGCGATGCCCGGGATCAGGCGAGGCACGAATGGATGTCTGGAGCCAAGCCAGACATCCATTCTTGATATAAATTATTTGGCGAGTCCAGAATTAAGAACGCCTTTCTTACCTTCTTGCTCAGGTACAAGTTTGACGTTTGCACCGCCTACAAAAACACCGATTTTGATGTATTGCTCAATAAAATAATTCATGCCTGCCTGCGCGATGAACTTGAACGCATTATCACTAAATTCGGACTCAGTGGAAACCGTGTGCTCGCCTGGCTTGACCTGTTGATAGAAGTAAGTTTTATTTGCGCTCTCGCCTAAGAATTTTCCATCAATATAAACGTTTTTCTTGAGGGCTTGGCCGGCAAAGCTGTTTCTGTAGATATACACTCCAGCGTGCCCCTCCGCGGGTGCGGGGAACTTTTTTAGTGCTGCATCTTGTGCTGCAGGCCCCATCGGCACCGAGGCGCAGCCAGATGCAAGAGCAACAAATGCTACTAGCGTGAGAGCAAAAACTTTGATCATGGTGTCCCCTGGACATATCAAGTAGAAGCGACCTATATCTGAACAAGGATTCGCACCACATCAGCTGCAGACTGCAGCTGCGTCCCCGGCGCTCACCTCTGACTTAGTGTGCCACAGTCCTCAGAAAACATCTTACCAAAGGCGTGAATTAGGTATTCGCTTTAGCGAATGATGGAGACTAGGCCCTGCGTAGTCGATCAATTGAGTACACGCCAGTATCCGTGCCAATGGCACTCATTTAAGAGAAGCATGATCCACCCGCGCAAGACCAATCAGAAGCTGTGCCGATGACGCGCCATGTCCATCTACGTGCATCACATCAGGTTGCTCTAAATGTCGGCCTCAACCGTCCAGCAACGCCTTATCCCGCACCGCACCCTTATCCGCACTGGTCGCCAGCAACGCATACGCTTTCAACGCTGTAGTGACCTTGCGTGGACGCACCTCCACCGGCTTCCAGCCCTTGGCATCCTGCTCGGCACGACGGCTGGCGAGTTCTTCGTCGGACACCAGCAGATTGATCGAACGATTGGGAATATCGATCAGGATCTTGTCGCCGTCGTGTACCAGGCCGATCGCACCGCCTGCGGCGGCTTCCGGTGAGGCGTGGCCGATCGACAGGCCCGAGGTGCCGCCGGAGAAGCGGCCGTCGGTGAGCAGGGCGCATTGCTTGCCCAGGCCCTTGGATTTGAGATAGCTGGTGGGGTAGAGCATTTCCTGCATGCCGGGGCCGCCCTTGGGGCCTTCGTAGCGGATCACCACGATGTCGCCGGCTTTCACTTCGTCGGCAAGGATAGCCTTGACCGTCGAATCCTGGCTCTCAAAGACGCGGGCGTTGCCTTCAAAGACGTGGATGGATTCATCCACGCCTGCGGTCTTCACCACGCAGCCGTCGCGGGCGATGTTGCCGTACAGCACGGCCAGGCCGCCCTCCTGCGAAAACGCATGCGCGACATCGCGAATGCAGCCGTCGCTGCGATCGGTATCCAACGTGTCCCAGCGTGTGGCCTGGCTGAAGGCAATCTGCGTGGGAATACCGGCCGGGCCGGCCTTGTAGAACGTGTGCACCTTTTCATCGTCGGTCTGGGTGACGTCCCACTGCGCGATGGCATCGGCCAGCGTACGTGCGTGCACGGTGGCTGCGTTGGTATGCAGCAGCCCGCCACGCGCCAGCTCGCCAAGAATGGCCATGATGCCGCCGGCGCGATGCACGTCTTCGATGTGGTATTTGGGGGTGTTCGGGGCAACCTTGCACAGCTGCGGTACGCGCTTGGACAGGCGGTCGATATCGCGCATGCCGAATGCCACCTCGCCTTCCTGCGCGGCGGCGAGCAGATGCAGGATGGTGTTGGTCGAGCCGCCCATGGCGATATCGAGCGTCATCGCATTTTCGAAGGCCTCGAACGTGGCGATGCCGCGCGGCAGGGCGGTGGGGTCTTCGCCGCCGTACCAGCGGTGACACAACTCCACCGCCACGCGCCCGGCGCGCAGGAACAGTTGCTCGCGGTCCGCGTGCGTGGCGACAACCGTGCCGTTGCCCGGCAACGACAGGCCCAGCGCTTCGGTCAGGCAGTTCATCGAGTTGGCGGTGAACATGCCCGAGCACGAGCCGCAGGTGGGGCAGGCGCTGCGTTCGAATTCGGCCACCTTCTCATCGGAGGCGCTGTCATCGGCGGCGATCACCATTGCGTCGATCAAATCGAGCTTGTGCTCGGCCAGCTTGGTCTTGCCGGCTTCCATCGGGCCGCCGGAAACGAACACGGTGGGGATATTGAGCCGCAGCGCGGCCATCAACATGCCGGGAGTGATCTTGTCGCAGTTGGAAATGCACACAAGCGCGTCGGCGCAATGCGCGTTGACCATGTATTCCACCGAGTCGGCGATGATCTCGCGGCTGGGCAGCGAATACAGCATGCCGTCGTGGCCCATGGCGATGCCGTCGTCCACGGCGATGGTGTCGAACTCCTTGGCCACGCCGCCGACGCGTTCGATCTCGCGCGCGACCAACTGCCCGAGGTCCTTCAGGTGCACATGCCCCGGCACGAACTGGGTGAACGAGTTGGCGATGGCGATGATGGGCTTGTGGAAGTCGCCGTCCTTCATGCCGGTGGCGCGCCACAACGCGCGCGCGCCGGCCATGTTGCGGCCGTGGGTGGAGGTCTTGGAGCGGTACTCGGGCATGGCGAATTCGACGGCTAGTCAGCGAGCGATGGCTGGCAATTAGACCGCACGGCGACTGTTGCTGCTGCAACCGTCACCGCAAAGCGGGGGCGCAACAGGTCCAGGCACAAGGCATTGCGGGCGTGTGGTGGCGTGCGCGAGCGGCGCTCGCATGCACGGCACCGTTGGCGGGCGGTCGTTGTGTCTGCCTGCATCCGGCTGCAACGCGGGCACAGCGGGTGCGTGGCTGTCATGTAATGCGATGTAAACGTATGCGCCGTTTCATGCAGTGACAGCCTGCGAACCGGGTCGCAGACGCGACCGCGCCGCGTCCGCACCATGGCGCCAGGCCGGTGCGCACAGGTGGCAGCACCGCCATGGATCCCATCACGGCACCGCAGGAGGCGCCCATGTCCGACCATCCACATCCCCGCCGTCGCTCCAGCACGGCGTCCTCGCATCCTCCCGACCAGACGCTGGCAGCAGCCGGTGGCATCACCCGGCGTCGTGTTCTGCAAGGCGTCACCGGCGCCGCAGTGCTGGCATCGGTGGGGTGGGGCGGCAGCGCCGCTGCGCAGAGCGCCACCTTGCCCTTCGCCGGCCTGAACCTGTCCGGCCTGGCGTCCAACAGCTATGTGGACAATGCCGAGATCGGCACCCACTACCGCGCCATCACCGCACAGCACGTGGCCGCCGCCGGGGCCTGCCCGTTGTTCCGGTTGCCGACCACGGCGGCACGCTTCACGCGCGGGCAGGGCCTGCCGTTGAACGAAACCTATTGCGCGCAGGTCCAGGCCGCGCTCGACAACATCGCCGCGCGCGGCAAACGCGCGATTGTGGAGCTGCACGACTACATGCGCTTGCCGCAGCGGGTGGCGGCCAAGTCGGGCTACCGGCGCGATGCCAGTGGCGCCATCGTCGATGCGCGCGGCAACCGCATCGACGATCTGGTCGACCCCGCACTCTGGGCCGACACCTATCCGCTGCGCAGCTTCGGCTACCAGGGTTACTTCGATCGCCGCGACGGGCTGCTCAAGCTCTACGAGTACCGGGTGATCGGCACGCCAGGCTGCACGCTCTACAACGAGGCCGGCTTGCCCGACCTGTGGGCACGCATCGTCAATCGGTTCCGGCAGCATCCGGCCGTATTCGGCTGGGGCGTGATGAACGAGCCTTACCAGGGGAAGGAACTCAATGCCGATGGCAGTGTGTTGTCGATGGCGGCACACTGGCAGAAGACCGCCACTGCGTGCTGCAAGACCATCGTCGATCGCGACCGTGACCACTTCGTGTTCGTGTGCGGCAATGGCTATGCCAGCGCACGGCTCTGGCAGGAGGATTCGATGAGTCTGTTCGACATCCCCGACCCCTACGCGCGCATCGTCTACGAAGCGCATAACTACCTGGACAGCAACGGGGCGGGCGGCGGCAACTGGATCGGGCCTGGCGGGCGCGACGAGGTGATCCTGCCGGACACCGGCATCGAGATGGTGACGCCCTTCATCGACGCGTTGCGGCATGCCGGCAAGCGCGGCTACCTCGGCGAGCACGGCTACCCGGCCGGCAATCGCAGCGCGGAGGTCGCCACCACCCGTATGCTGGCCCATCTGCAGGCGAACAATATCCCCAGCACGCAATGGTGCTTCGGCCCCGGCTGGCCGGATGACGACATGCTCGGCATGAGCCGCGACGTGGGCGCGGACATCCAGGCCAAGGGCAACCTGGCCGCGGTGCAGGCGTTCTTTGGCGTGCGCGTGTCCAGCTATGTCCCGCCACGCTAGCCGCCGACGATGACCGGCCGCCGCCGGACCATGGGCGGCGGTTTACACTGCAGCGATGCCCATGGACATTCCGTGCCGCGCCGGCTGCGCGGCGTGCTGTATTGCGCCGTCGATCAGTTCGGCGATCCCCGGCATGCCGCATGGCAAGCCGGCGGGCGTGCCGTGCGTGCAGCTGGACGGGCAGGGCCGATGCCGGCTGTTCGGGTTGCCGACACGGCCGTTGGTGTGTGGCAGCCTGCGTCCTTCCGCGGAGATGTGCGGGAGCTCGCGCGCCCAGGCATTGGCCACCCTCGCCGCGCTGGAGCACGCCACGCGACCCTGAGCCGCGTTCTGCAGGCACAGGCACGTGAGGCACGCGCACGGCGCCGCCTCGCATCGCGTCCAGGCTTCGACCGGCAGCAGGCATCCTTCGCCAGCGCGGTCTCTTGATCTACGCGCATGCCTGCCGTCGTGCCGTGCGCGGATGCGATGCATGCGTTCGGGAGCCCGGGCATCGGCCGGCCGCTCGATTCACCCGCTCGCCTTGCGCGTGGGTAACTGCTGCGCCAACGCTCGGGCGCTCACGCGTTCGTTGCCATCACCACGCGTGCGATGGCGCCTGGTGCGGCGTGCTCAGTGGGCGGCGGGCGTGCCCAGATACTGATCCTTGAGCCGCACATAATGCTGGGCGAAGTAATGCAGGCTTTCGATTTCCTTGTCGCTGAGCGTGCGTGCCGGACGCGCAGGATTGCCCAGCCACAACTCGGCCTCGCCGACGACCTTGCCCGGGCCGACCACCGCACCGGCACCGACAAAGCCATAGCGCTTGACGGTGGCGCCATCGAGCACGCACGCGCCCATGCCGATCAGGCACAGGTCTTCGATGGTGCAGGCATGCAGGATGGTGCCGTGGCCGACGGTGACGTCTTCGCCGATCACGGTCGGGTAGCCGGCCTTGTTGAAGGGGCTGTGGTGGCTGACGTGGATGATGGTGCCGTCCTGCACGTTGGTGCGCGCGCCGATCTGCACATGATTGACGTCGCCGCGGATCACCGTGCCCGGCCACACCGACACGTCATCGCCCAGGCTCACCTTGCCAATGATGGTGCAGGCCGGGTCGATGTAGACACGCGCGCCCAGCTGAGGGGTGTGGTCCAGAAATGGGCGAATCGGGGTCACGGCACTCTCCGGCAGGTCAGCGTGCCACCGACTGCAGCACCGCAGCATGATACCTGCGCGGCGCTGCTGGCTGCCGCAGGCATGACCCGCGCGACAGCGGGCATGGGGGATGAGCAGCCTGTTGCGATGTGCAGGCAAACGCGGCCTGCGATCGTGAGGGTAAACGCCTCCGGATGTTGGATGTCGCAACGCATTGACCGGCGGCGCTTGGTGCGCGGTTGACCGACCGGCCCGGCGGCCTTGGTCATCGCGCCGCGACATCGAACGTGCGCGGTGACGTTGCCCGTGCTGCGATGAGTCGCACGACGCCTGTGCCGTTGCACGTCACCAGGTGACTGGTGGCCAAGACTGCCTGCAGCAGCCATCCCGGGGCATGCGCCTGCGCATCGCACGACGGCGCGCATGAATCGCCGCGCCTTTGCCGCCGGCATCGACGCACCACGCAACAAGCCAGGGCGCTGCGGCCAGGGGCATCGATGTCGGCACGCAAGGTGCGGCATGGGGGCGCATGCCGTTGGCGCACCCGGCTCACCGACCGAACGTGTGGCTGGGCAAGCGAAGCGGCGGCCCGCAGCGTCCGATTAGCGCACAGCCGTGCGCTGGCCCGGCTTGAACAGTGCGTGCGATGGGCCTAGCGTGCGTGCAGTCATCGCGCTGCCGTGTTCGCTAGGCGTTGCCTCGCCCGCGCGCACGGCAGTGTGCCCGTCCACGGCGATGCCATGCCGCGGCCGTGCTCACGTGATCGGTACCGGCCCTTCCATGCACAGGACATGCCCATGCTCCAACGCACCGCAGACGCTGCGCCCTTCGTATTGGAGCGCATGACGCCCTTCCAGTGGCGGGCGGTGGCGATGTGCGTGTTGTTGACGATGCTCGATGGCTTCGACGTGATGGCCATGGCCTTCACCGCGCCGCATGTCTCGGCCGACTGGCAGTTGTCGGGCAAGCTGTTGGGGACATTGTTCAGTGCCGGGCTGGTCGGCATGGCCGTGGGCTCGCTGCTGCTGGCGCCACTGGCAGACCGCATCGGGCGCCGTGCGCTCACCCTGATCTGCCTGGCCATTCTCACGTTGGGCATGGGCGCGTCCGCCCTGGCCGGCAATGCCTGGCAACTGGGCGCACTGCGGGCGTTCACCGGGTTGGGCATTGGCGGCATGCTGGCCTGCGTGGCGGTGACCGCGGCCGAATACTCCACTGCACGCTGGCGCAGCACCGCTACCGTGCTGCAGGCGACCGGCTACCCGGTGGGCGCGACGCTGGGTGGGGCGATTGCGGCGCTGCTGCTGCAGCAGTGGTCGTGGCCAGCGGTGTTCTGGCTGGGCGCGCTCGGGTCGTTGCTGTGCGTGCCGCTGGTGCTGCTGTTTTTGCCGGAGTCGCTGGAATTTCTGATCGCCCGTCGCCCGGCCGGGGCGCTTGCGCGCTTCAACGCCGTGCTGGCGCGCATGGCCATGCTGCCGCATGCGCAGTTGCCGCCGCTGCCGGTGCAGACCGATGCGCAGACGCATGGCTATGCGGCGTTGTTTGTCGGGGCGCTACGGCGGCAATCACTGCTGATCGCACTGGCTTTTTTCCTGCTGATATTCTCGTTCTACTTCGTGCTCAGCTGGACTCCCAAGCTGTTGGTGAATGCCGGGCTGTCGGCCGCGCAGGGTGTCACCGGCGGGGTGTTGTTGAACCTGGGCGGCATTGTCGGCGGCAGCCTGTTCGGTTGGCTGGCCCTGCGCGCGCGGCTGTCGTGGCTGACGGCCGGTGCCCTGCTGCTGGTAGCGGCGGCCATGGTCGCGTTCGGGCTGAGCAGCACGGTGCTGCGCTGGGCCTTTGCCAGCGCGTTGCTGACCGGCGCCGCCATGACCGCGGCGATGGGCGGGCTGTATGCGGTAGCGCCGGTGGTCTTCCCGGCGGCGGTGCGCTCCACCGGCATGGGCTGGGCGATCGGCGTGGGGCGCGTCGGCGCGATCCTGTCGCCGCTCTGCGCGGGCGTATTGCTGGACGCCGGGTGGTCGCCGGTGCGGCTGTATCTGGCCTGCGCGGTGCCGCTGCTGTTTGCTGCGGCCGCGGTGCTGGCGATGCGCCTGCCGCATCGCTGAATCGCTCAGCCGAGCGCGGCTGGCCGCTGCTTCGCACGCGGTGGTCGGTGGTCAAAGAAATCGAGCCGGTTGCCGATAACCACGAAGACCGCCAAGCCTGCGGCGGCCTCATCCGTGACCCTCGTGCAGACCAGTGCCGGCATGCTCAGAACCATCGACTCCGACCAACTCCGTCCCGGCATGTATGTGTGCAAGCTGCTGGGCGCGTGGGTGCATCATCCGTTCTGGAAGACGTCGTTCCTGGTCGATTCGCAGGACGTGGACAAGATCCACGGCAGCCGGATCGAGCAGCTGGTGATCGACACCGCGCGCGGGCTCGACGTGGATACCGGCGCATCCACGCCCGCACCCGAGGCGATCGACACGCCATCGCCGCCGCCCGTACCGGAGCCACCGGAGCCGGCGTCCAGCACGTGCGGTGTGCGTACCAACAGCGTCACCGCGCAGGTCGGCATCGAGGCCGAAGTGGTGCGCGCACGCAAGATCTTCGAAGACGGCCGCGACACGGTGGAGGCGATGTTCCGCGACGTGCGGCTGGGGCGCACCGTCGACACCGAGGCGGCGATGCCGCTGGTGGAGGCCATCAACGATTCGGTGCTGCGTCATCCGCAGGCCCTGATCAGCGTGGCGCGGCTCAAGACCGCCGACGATTACACCTACCTGCACTCGATGGCAGTGGCCGGCCTGATGAGCGGGCTGGCGCGTCAGCTCGGTTTGCCCGAGCCGCAGGTGGTGGAAGCGGCAATGGGCGGCCTGCTGCATGACATGGGCAAGGCGGTGACGCCGCTGGACATTCTCAACAAGCCCGGCCGGCTCACCAACGATGAAATGGACATCATGCGCCAGCATCCGCTGGACGGGCATCGGTTGCTGGTGGCCGGCGGCGTGCAGAACGCGGTGGTGCTGGAAATTGCGCTGCACCATCACGAAAAGATGGATGGCAGCGGCTACCCGAACCGTCTGGCCGGCGAAGAGATCTCGCTGATGTCGCGGATGGGCGCGGTGTGCGATGTGTACGACGCCATCAGCTCCGACCGCCCGTACAAGCGCGGCTGGGATCCGGCCGAATCGCTCAAGCAGATGGCGTCATGGAAAGGCCACTTCGACCCGGCGATCTTCCAGGCCTTCGTGCGCCGGCTGGGGATCTATCCGGTCGGTTCGCTGGTGCGTCTGGAATCGCAGAAGCTGGCCGTGGTGATCGAACAGACGCCCGACGCGCTGCTCAAGCCCAAGGTGCGCGTGTTCTATTCGGCCAGGCTGCGCAGCCATGTGCTGGTGCAGGACATTGACCTGTCGCGCCCCGACTGCCAGGACCGCATCGCGCAGATGGAAAGCCCGGGCGACTGGGGCTTCCGCGATCTGGAGAAACTCTGGCTGCCGTAAACGGCGGCGTCGTCTGCTGACCGGGCAACGCCCGCGGCTTGCGGCGTGTATGTGCGCCGCAAGTCTGCACCGGCCGCCTGCGTGGAGCGTTACAGGCAGCAGCGTGTCGCACCGCTTGGCGCACCGGCTGGCCTTTGTCCGCTCCGCGAGCTAGCGGACGCGACCATGCTGCGGTGCAGCTTGGCAATGTAGTTATGATCCATAACTATTCCGGAACGCAATCACATGCCGACCGGATCCCATGTCCACTCCGTGCCTGGATCACCGCCGTCCCCCGCGCACCGCAGCACCGCTGCCGCGCAGCCGGGCGCGCGCGTGGAAGGCGGCAGCGGCCGGTGCGCAGGCAGACATCTGCACAGCGCAAGCGAGGGCGGGCGGCACGTCCACATCGGTACGGCCGGCCGCGTCTACAATGCGGTGCACGCCGGGGATCGGCGTTGCGGACCGGGCGCCTGGGGCGTCCCGTGCCGCCCGCTGCCTTTGTCGCGAGAACCCTCATGTCCGCCACCGCCGCCGTTGCACCGTTGCCCGATGCCGTCACCACGGTGGACCAGGCGCGCCTGTTGCGGCTGCTGGGCTACCGCATCACCCGCACCGAGCTGCTGGTCCGGCGGATGTTTCAGGACTGCGTGGCGGCCTTCGATCTGAAGCCGGTCGACTTTTCGCTGTTGATGCTGGTGGACGGCAACCCGGGGATCAACCAGCGCCAGATCGGCGATGTGCTGCATGTGTCGCCGCCCAACCTGGCCATCGTGGTGGCGCGCTTGGTCAAGCGCCGTCTGTTGCGGCAGGTGCGCGGGCGTCAGGACCGGCGCATGCAGCATCTGTCGCTGACGCCGGCCGGCGTCACCCTGCTGACCGATGCCGAAGCCGAGGTGCTGCGCATGGAGCGGCAGCTCAGTGCCGTGCTCGGCACCAGCGAGGCGCCGTTGCTGCGCGCGCTCGATCGCCTGGACCGGCTCGACTCCCCGTAAGCCGCGCGCTGCAGGCCAGCGCCTGGCAGCGTCCTACTTCGCACATCCTGTTTGCACGTGCTGTGTACAGCGCGGCGATACCGCCTGCCTGACGCGTGCCGTCTGGCACGTCCTGTTGTTTCCTCCCAACGCTGGAGATGTCCGCAGTGATTCGAACAACGGTGGTGCGTGGCGCAGGTCGACGGGTGTCGTGGACGCTTTGCGCCGCACTCGGCGCGGTGGGGGTGTGTGCCAGCGGTGCGGCGCTGGCGCAGGGCGTTCCGCAAAGCACGGCGCTGACCAACGGCCTCAATACCGGCGGCACCAGCTTCCTGGACGGTTTCATCCGCACCACGCCCGGCTGGGCGGTGGTCACCTATTTGCGCCAGACCTCGCTGGATGCGGTCAAGGACGCACAGGGCGACGATGTGCCGGTGTTCGCCAACCCACGCATCGACTCGACCCTGCTGCTGACCCAGATTGCCTATGTCACGCCGTATAAGCTCTTTGGTGGCGCGCTCGGCATCAACACGTTGATACCGCTGATCAACCTGGACGCCTCGTTCGGCCGCAACAGCATCGCCACCCTGCGCGACAACGGCGCCGGCGTGGGCGATCTGACCTTCGGGCCGTATCTGCAGATGCTGCCGGTGATGCGCGACGGGCGGCCGGTGTTTTCGCAGCGTTTCGAGATCGATGCGGTGGCACCGGTCGGCAAGTTCGACCGCGACCGCGATCTGAATCAGGGTGCCGGGTATTGGTCGCTGGTGCCGAACTACGCCTTCACCGTGCTGCCCACGCCCAACTGGGAAATCAGCGCGCGCCTCAACTACGTCTACAACTTCCGCAGCGAGCGCCGGCCGAATCTGCCCGACGGATTCGACTTCCGTAACGGGCAGGCCGGCGATGCGGGCTGGATCAACTTCGCCACGTCCTGGGAGGTGGCGCCGGATGTGCGGCTGGGCGTCAACGCCTATTTCCTGACCCAGTTCCGCGACAACGTACCAACGGCCAGCGCGTGCCCGACAGCCGGCAACGCATCTTCTACGCCGGCCCGGGCGGCGCGTGGCGGCTGGATGCCAGCAACATGCTGTTTGCCAATCTTTACCTGCCGGTGGAGGTCAGGAACGCGGCCTCCGGCAACAACCTCAACCTGCAGTACGTCCATGTGTTCTAGCGCCGGCACGGCTGGCTCCTACGGAGGGTGGCAATGAATTTGCAGAACAAGACGATCGTGGTGACCGGTGTGGCCTCGGGCATCGGCGCAGAGGTCGCACGCCTGGCACGGTTTCATGGCGCCACGGTGATCGGTGTCGATCGCACGCCGGTGCAGATGACCCTGCACGGCTTTCATCAGGCCGACCTGGGCGACCCCGCATCGATCGATGCGCTGGTGCGCGCACTGCCCGAGCGCATCGATGCGCTGGCCAATGTGGCCGGCGTGCCGGGCACCGCGCCACTGGATGCGGTGGCGCGCGTCAACTATCTGGGCCTGCGCCATCTGAGCCATGCGCTGTTGCCGCGCATCGTGTCCGGCGGCGCCATCATCAACGTCGCCTCGATCCTGGGCGCAGACTGGCCGCAGCGGCTGGACCTGCACAAGCAGCTGGCCGCCACCGCCAGTTTCGAGGCCGGCAGCGCCTGGCTGGCTGCGCACCCGGTGGCGCACGACACCTGCTACCAATACTTCAAGGAAGCGTTGATCGTGTGGACCTTGCTGCAATCGCGGCCGTGGTTCGCCGAGCGCGGCATTCGCGTCAACAACGTCTCGCCGGGGCCAGTGTTCACGCCGATCCTGGGCGATTTCGCTGCGATGCTGGGCGAGGAACGCGTCAAGGAAGATGCCAAGCGCATGACGCGCCCGGCGTATGCCGACGAAGTGGCCGACGCCATCGTGTTCCTTGCATCCGATGCCGCGCGCTGGATCAACGGCATCACCCTGCCGGTCGATGGCGGCCTGGCATCCACCACCCTGTAAATCACCCCCACTGTTTTCAGCAGGAGGCTAGACCATGAATGCTCTTCCCAGCGCAGCGGTCGCTGCAAACGACACCCCCGCGTGGCACGGCTGCATCTTCAACGGCGAGTGGGTGCCCGGCAACGGCGGCGCCCTGCCGATCTATGAGCCGGCCACCGGCGGCCTGCTGCACGAGGTGAGCAAGGCCGACCTGGCCGACGTCGAGGCCGCCGTGGCGCAAGCCAAGCAGGCGCAGCGCGCATGGGCGGCGACCTCGCCGCGCGAGCGCGCTGCGATCTTCCATCGCGCCGCCCAGGTGATGCGGGCGCGCAGCGCGGAAGCGGCACTGCTGATCGCACGCGAAACCGGCGGCATCCTGCCCAAGGCGCAGCGCGAGGTGGATGAGGCGGTGGTGTTCTACCAACAGGCGGCCGGCCTGCCGTTGCAGGCGGTGGGGCAGGTGCTGCCGACCGCCGCCGGCCAGCTCAGTCTCGCGCGCCACCTGCCGCTGGGCGTGATCGCGGTGATCTCGCCGTTCAACTTCCCGCTGATCCTGTCGCTGCGTTCGGTGGCGCCGGCACTGGCGATGGGCAATGCGGTGATCCTCAAGCCCGATCCGCGCATGCCGTACACCGGCGGAGTCATCATCGCGCAGGTCCTCGAAGAAGCCGGCCTGCCCAAGGGGCTGCTGCACGTGCTGCACGGCGATGCGCAGATCGGCCAGGCGCTGGTGGAATCGCCGGAGATTCCGATGATTGCCTTCACCGGCTCCACTGCCGCCGGTCGCCGCATCGGCGAACTCGCCGGACGGCATCTGAAAAAGGTCGCACTGGAGCTGGGCGGCAACAATGCGGTGATCGTGCTGGACGATGCGGACCTGGACAGGGCCGCCTCGGCCATCGCGTTCGGTTCCTACCTGCACCAAGGCCAGATCTGCATGGCTACCGGCCGGGTGCTGGTACAGCGCAGCGTGGCGCAGGCGCTGACCCAGCGGCTGGCGGAAAAGGCGCGGCACCTGCCGGTGGGCGACCCGGTCAGCGGCACCGTGGCGCTCGGGCCCATCATCGACCAGCGCCAGTTGCAGCGGGTGATCGACATCGTCACCGACAGTGTCGCTGCCGGCGCCGTGGTGGAAGCCGGCGCCACCAATGAAGGGCTGTTTTACGCGGCCACCGTGCTGTCCAACGTGCGCCCCGGCATGCGTGTGTTCGACGAGGAAGTGTTCGGCCCGGTGATCAACATCGCGGTGTTCGATACCGATGAAGAAGCTGCCGAGATGGCCAACCACGGCGAGTACGGGCTGGCGGCCGGCATCATGTCGGCCTCGGTGTCGCGTGCGATGGCCCTGGGCGAGCGCCTGCATCCGGGCCTGCTGCATATCAACGACCAGACCGTGGTGGATGAGGTGATCAACCCGTTTGGCGGTACCGGCGCTTCCGGCAATGGCACCAGCGTTGGTGGCCCGGCCGATTGGGAGCAGTACACCCATTGGCAGTGGCTGACGATCAAGAACGAGGTGCCGCAGTACCCGTTTTGATCGCCTGCGCCGGCATCGGCGTGCCCGGTGTCGGTGCAAGCCGGGGTGCGACATGGCCGCTTGCTGTCGACACAGCAGCCAATGCGGCTGCGCGTGTGGCGTGGCTGCGCGCTTACGCGCTCGCGCGAAACTGCGTGGGCGAGCATCCCGCATGCCGTGCGAAATAGCGGCTGAAGTAGGCAGCGTCGAAAAATCCAAGCGCTGCAGCGATCTGCTGCACGCTCATGCTGGTGTAACGCAGGCTGCGGCGCGCTTCCAGCATGACCCTGCGCTGCAGCAGCTCCAGCGCCGAGGCATTGGCCAACCGGCGGCACAACGCCGTGAGATGCCCCGGCGTCAGTCCCAGCTGACCGGCGTAGCGGGAGATCGGCCAATGTGCACGGTAATGCTGGTCGATCAAGGCCTGGTAGGCGCGCAGATGGCGCAGGCCCGGGTCGCCCTGCGCTGCGGTTTCCGCTGCCGCGTGCAGGCCCTGCAGCGCGGCACGTGCGGTCCAGATGACCAGGTGGGCCGCCGCCGCCTGTAGCGCCGCCTCGTGCCCCGCGCGGTGATGCGCGTGGTCGTCGGCAATGCTGGCGAACAAGGCATCGAGCAGGCGCCGTGCCTGGGTCGCATGCAGTACGGCCGGCGCCGCCAGGCCCGGTTGCAGCAGCGGTGCTGCAACCAGTGCGCTGCGCACCAGTGGCATGCACAGGGTGATGATGTGGCCACGCACGCGCGGATCGAACGCAAACCCGTGGACGCAGAGTGGCGGCAGCCACACCACGGTGGCGCCACGCAGGCGCTGGGTTCGTCCATCCAGCTGCAACGTGGCGGGCCCGCGTTGCACGTAGAGCAGCTGCGCCAGGTCCTGGTGCCGGTGCGGGGTGATATGCCAGTCATGCAGCCGGCTGCGTGCGGCGATCGATTCCCAATGCAGCAGTTCCGGCGCGTGCGCGTGCCGTTCGCCATAAAGGCCGAACGCGGGCACAGCAGTGGATGCATCGGTCTGGCGCGCGCGTGTGGGCATCGTCGAAAAGTCCAAGCACTGCGCGTAATCATCCCTTCAATGCCCGCGTTTGGCTACCGACACTGCCGGCCTGGCCATTGAGAACAGGAGCGCCCCATGCGGACGCAGGTTGCGATCATCGGTGCCGGCCCGTCCGGCCTGTTGCTGGGCCAGCTGCTGCTGCGCGCCGGTATCGATACGCTCATCGTCGAACGGCAGGCGCCCGACCACGTGCTGGGGCGTATCCGTGCCGGCGTGCTGGAGCAGGGCAGCGTGGACCTGCTGCAATGCGCCGGCGTGGGCGAGCGCGTGCAACGCGAAGGCTTGCCGCATCATGGCTTCGAGCTGTCGCTGGACGGCCGGCGCGAACGCATCGATCTGCTGCACAGCTGCGGTCGCGCGGTCACCGTGTATGGCCAGACCGAGGTGACCGCCGATCTGATGGATGCACGTCAGCGCAGCGCTGCGCCCAGCTACTACAACGCAGACCAGGTCAGCCTGCATGCGCTGGACAGCCCTGCACCGCGCGTGGAATTCATGCATCACGGTACCCGCCTGCAGGTGGACTGCGACTACATCGTCGGCTGCGATGGATTTCATGGCGTCAGCCGCGCCAGCATTCCCGCCGAGCGCCTGCGCGTGTTCGAGCGCGTGTATCCCTTCGGTTGGCTGGGCGTGCTGGCCGACACGCCGCCGGTGCACGATGAGTTGATCTATGCGCGGCATCGGCTGGGGTTTGCCTTGTGTTCGATGCGCTCGCCCACGCGCAGCCGCTACTACGTGCAGGTACCGGCCAACGCGCGCGTGGATGCCTGGAGCGACCAGGCATTCTGGGACACATTGCGCGCACGTCTGCCGGACGCGTTGGCCATGCGCCTGGTCACCGGCCCGTCGATCGAGAAGAGCATTGCGCCGCTGCGCAGTTTCGTGACCGAACCGATGCAGTACGGCCGCCTGTTCCTGGCCGGCGATGCGGCGCATATCGTGCCGCCGACCGGCGCCAAGGGACTGAATCTGGCATTGGCCGATGTCGGCCTGCTTGCGCAGCTGTTCGCGCGCTGGAAGGCATCCGGCGATGCCGGTGTGCTGCAGCAGTATTCGGCGCTGGCATTGCAGCGGGTGTGGAAGGCCGAGCGCTTTTCCTGGTGGATGACCACGCTGCTGCATACCTTCGACGATGAAGACGCCTTCACCGCACGCATCCGCACCGCTGAGCTGGACTATCTGCTCGGCAGCGCGGCAGGGCGCACTACCATTGCAGAAAACTACGCAGGGCTGCCAATGGTCGATCCGGTCAGCGCCTGACACCGCAACCCTGACGGTAATTCTTTGATTACCAGCAATTGTGGAAGTGTCCTGGTGCACTTTCGGGTGGCTAGCGCGGTAGCGGACGTGCTCGGTAGGGTGGCCTGGACGCGTGGCGGTCGCTGTCCGAGCACGCACGCGTCAAACCCAATCGTGCGCGTATGCCGAGTCCCCCGCACGCGCAAGGCCCCTTCCACCCGAGGAGATCCCCATGAAAAAGACCCTGTTTTCTCGTGCTTTGTTACTGATCATGCTGGTCGCACCGATGGCTGCGTTTGCGCAGACCGCGGTGACCGAAAACACCAACCACCAGAAGATGCTGATCGGCTCCAACTGGCTGGAAACGGCCAACAAGCGCCTGGTCTACGATTTCTGGCGCATCGTGTTCGAAGCCGGCCAGGTGGATTACGCCCCGTTTTACATGGACAAGAACTACATCCAGCACAACCCGAATGTGGCCAACGGGCGCGATGCGTTCATCAGGTTTCTGACCGCGTTCGTTCCCAAGAGCCCGGTGCAGGAGCGGGTGCAGTTGCCGCTGGTGGCCATCACCGCCGATGGCGATCTGGTGACGCTGGTGTCGGTGCGCACGCTGCCGGATCCGCGCGATCCGAGCAAGACCTACACCACCACCTGGTTCGACATGTTCCGGATCGAGAAGGGCCTGATCAAGGAGCATTGGGACCCGGATACCATCGCCGGCCGCGCCAATACCGGCGGCCAGTAAGAGCAGCTAGCAACACTACTGCGCGGCCGCCAGGCGGGCGCGGTCGGTGCTCGGAATCCTCATGTACCACTCGTACACTGCGGTTCCTCCGCGCCGTCCGCACCCACCTGACGACCGCTCGCTACGTTTTTTTTAGCAGCTCTAAGTCTGTGACTGATCGCCGGCCTGCAGGCCGGCGATCTGCATTTCAGAGATACATGACCCGCGCGTCGGGTAAACGCAGGCAGCGTCTGCGCGGGTGAATCACTCAGCCGATGCGGAAGCCCATCGTCGCTTCCACTGCCTGCTGCCAGCCGGCATACAACTGTTCGCGCTTGTCCTCGGCCATCGCCGGCTCGAAGCGACGATCCACCGCCCATTGCTTGGCGATCTCTTCGCGGCTGCTCCAGAACCCGGTCGCAAGCCCCGCCAGATACGCCGCACCCAGTGCCGTGGTTTCGGCCACTTCCGGGCGCAGCACCGGCACATTGAGGATGTCGCTCTGGAACTGCGCCATGAAGTCGTTGGCGATGGCGCCACCGTCGGCGCGCAGCTCCTTCAGTTCGATGCCTGAGTCGCTCTGCATCGCGGTGAGCACGTCGCGGGTCTGGTAGGCCATCGATTCGACCGCCGCACGCACGAAGTGCTCCTTGCTGGTGCCACGGGTCAGGCCGAACACCGCACCGCGAATGTCGCTGCGCCAGTACGGCGCGCCCAAACCCACGAACGCCGGCACGATGTAGACGCCATCGTTGTCGCCGGCGCGTTCGGCATAGGCCTGCGAGTCGCTGGCCTTGCCCAGCATGCGCAGGCCGTCGCGCAACCACTGCACCACCGAGCCGGCGACGAAGATGGCCCCTTCCAATGCGTATTCGACCTTGCCGTCGACGCCCCAGGCGATGGTGGTCAACAGGCCGGCCTTGGACGCCACTGCCTTGTCGCCGGTGTTCATCAGCATGAAACAGCCGGTGCCATAGGTGTTCTTTGCCATGCCCGGCTCGAAACACGCCTGGCCGAACAACGCGGCCTGCTGGTCGCCGGCAATGCCGGCGATGGGCACCTGTTCGCCGTAGAAATACTGGGTCTGGGTCATGCCGTAGACTTCGCTGGACGAGCGCACCTCCGGCAGCATTTCCTTCGGCACGTCGAGCATCGCCAGCAGCTCGGCGTCCCATTCCAGCGTGTGGATGTTGAACATCATGGTGCGCGAGGCGTTGGTGTAGTCGGTGACGTGCACCTTGCCGCCGGTAAGGTTCCAGATCAGCCAGCTGTCGATGGTGCCGAACGCCAGCTCGCCGTTGCGCGCGCGCTCGCGCGCACCTTCGACATGGTCGAGGATCCACTTGACCTTGGTGCCGGAAAAATACGCATCGATCAGCAGGCCGGTCTTGTCGCGCACCATCTGCTCGTGCCCGGCCTCCTTGAGCTGGGTGCAGATGTCCTTGGTCTGCCGCGACTGCCACACGATGGCGTTGTAGATCGGCTGGCCGGTGGCCTTGTCCCACACCACCGCGGTTTCGCGTTGGTTGGTGATGCCGATCCCGGCAATCGAGCGCGCGTCGATCTGCGCGTTGTTGAGCAGCTCGGTGATGGTGGTGTAGACGCTGGTCATGATCTCGCGCGGGTTGTGTTCCACCCAGCCGGGCTGCGGGAAGATCTGGCCGAACTCGCGCTGCGCCACGCCGGCCACCTTGCCCTGGCGATCGAACAACATCGCGCGCGAGCTGGTGGTGCCTTGATCGATCGCAAGGACGTACTGCTTTTCCATCAGGGTTTCCTCAAACGATGCCGGCGGTTGCGCCCGGCGAGAGTGGTGGGTGCGGCCCCGGCGAGCTGCGCAGCTGCGCGTCGATCCGCCGCTGCACGCAGGTCGTTGGGACCCGCAGGGCCGGCGTGCTGTGATCAGCGCGGGTCGTGCGGGGTTGGCTCGCCCTGCAGATGGCGCACGCGCGCCGGCAGGAATGGCAGGATCAGCCACTGATACGCCAGTGCGCCGATCGGCCCGCCGATGAGCGGCCCCACGATGGGGATCCACCAGTAATTGTCCTTGGCCGGCAACGCCGCCTCGCCCCATCCGGCGAAATACGCGAACAGGCGTGGGCCGAAATCGCGCGCCGGGTTCATCGCCCACGCTTCCAGGTAGCCCATCGATGCGCCCAGCGTCGCCACCAGCAGGCCGATCATCAACGCCCCGGAATTGGCGCCCGGCGCCGCTTCGTTGAAGCGCTCGGTAATGGCGAAGATGCCGAAGATCAGGAACGCGGTGATGATGATCTGGTCGACCAGCGCATGCATCGGGGTGACCGCCAGACCGGGTGCGGTGAAGAACACCCCGGCCGCACCGCCGGCTTCGCGGGTGAGTTGCTGCACCTGGTTGTAATGGTCGATCACCGGCCCGTACAACTGGTAGACGATGGCCGCACCCAGGAACGCGCCGATGACCTGGGCGATCCAGTACGGCACGACCTTCTTCCAGGAGAAATCGCGGAACAGCGCCAGCGCCAGCGTCACCGCCGGGTTGGCGTGGGTGCCGGACACCGAACCGGTGACATAGATGGCCAGCGTGACCGCCAAACCCCAGGCGATGCACACGCCCCAATAGGCGTTCTGATACGGGCTGGGGTCGTAGAGCACATACATCGCCGCCACCGAATCGCCCAGCGCGATGATGATGAACATCGCCACTGCTTCGGAGATCAACTCACCCACGAGCTGACGGTTCATGCGGGCAGTCCCGGATGCTGGTCACGGCTGCGGGCAGGGTGCTGCGACGCGCGCGCTGGCGCGCCGGGGAATCGGATGGTGCTCATCAGGGGTGCCCTCCACGTGGCTCGGGGTGATGCCGGCAATGCGCCAGGATACGTTGCCGGACGACCCGTCCTCGCCGGCAACGCGTGTGTTCAGACGGTTGCGACGTCGCGCTGCTGCAGTGCGTGGGTCTGCAGATAGTGTTCCAGCCGCTGGCGGCCGGCTGCGTCGATGCGTAGGCCGAGTTTGCTGCGCCGCCACAGGATATCGTCGGCGGTCAGCGCCCACTCGTGCTGCTGCAGGTAATCCACCTCGGCCTGGTACAGGTCCGCGCCGAAGTGCGTGCCCAGACCGGCCAGGTCCTGCGCATCGCCCAACAGCTGGTCTGCACAGGTGCCGTAGTTGCGCACCAGCCGCTGCGCGGTGGCCGCCGGCAACCAGGGGCGCGCGTTGCGCACCCGCTCCAGCAGGCTGGCGATGTCGCGCTGCTCACCGCCGGGCAAGGCTTCGCCGCGTGCAGTCCATGCCGGCTTGCGCGCGCCCAGCGCATGGGTGAGCCGGTCGACCGCTTCTTCGGCGAGCTTGCGGTAGGTGGTGAGCTTGCCGCCGAACACGTTGAGCAACGGCGCACCGTCATTGACCACTTCGAGTTGATAGTCGCGGGTCACTTCGGCGGCGTTGTCTTCGGCGTCGTCCAGCAGCGGGCGCACGCCGCTGTAGTTCCACACCACATCGGCGGGGCTGATCTGCTGCTGGAAATACAGGTTCACCGCGTCGCACAGATACTGCACTTCGGCCGCATCGATCTTCGGCGCGGCCGGATCTGCCTCGTAATCGACATCGGTGGTGCCGATCAGGGTGAAATCGTGTTCGTACGGGATGGCGAATACGATGCGACGGTCCGGTTGCTGAAAGATGTACGCGTGGTCGTGATCGAACAATTTGGGCACCACGATGTGGCTGCCCTTGACCAGGCGCAGCGCATGCTGGTGCGGCACCGCGGCCACCTTGTCCAGGAACGACACCGCCCACGGGCCGGCGGCATTGGCCAGCGCGCGCGCCTGCACGGTGCGGCGACGGCCCTGGCGGTCTTCGAGTTCGGCGTACCAGAACCCGGCATCGCGCCAGGCACCGACACAGCGGGTGCGGGTATGGATCCTGGCGCCGCGCCTGGCGGCATCCATCGCGTTGAGCACCACCAGCCGTGCGTCCTGCACCCAGGCATCGGAATACACAAAGCCGGTGCGCAAGAATTCCTGCAGCGGCGCGCCAACCGGATGCGTACGCAAGGAGAGCCGGCGCGAGCGCGGCAGGCTGCGCTTGCTGCCGCCCAGGTGGTCGTACAGGAACAGGCCGGCACGGATCATCCAGGCCGGGCGCAGATGCGGCTGATGCGGCAACAGGAAGCGCAGCGGCCAGATGATGTGCGGGGCCAGCCGCAGCAGCACCTCGCGCTCGGCCAGCGCCTTGCCGACCAGCGCGAACTCGTACTGTTCCAGATAGCGCAGGCCGCCGTGGATGAGCTTGGTGCTGGCGCTGCTGGTATGCGCGGCCAGATCGTCCTGCTCGCACAGGCACACCGACAGGCCGCGGCCGGCCGCATCACGGGCAATGCCGACCCCATTGATGCCACCGCCTACCACCAGAAGATCGTACGTCTCGCCCATCGGTGCCTCCGTCCGGATTCGCTACTGAGCGAACCCAAGTTGTCATGTTCGAACATATTCGAACATCGCACCTTGCGGGAGCGTGAAGAGCCGAAAGGTCACGCCGGACGGTGGGCAAATGCATTGATCAACTATCGAAAGCCAGGCTTGCGATTACTTTCAGCTATAGCCAGTGACCGGCGTCCGGGTCAGAAGTCCAAAAACGTACACAAACGAACATTCGCCTCAGCCGGACGCGGGCGCGTCCGCCAGATGCACGCGGGTGCCGGCCTCGGCCAGTACTGCAGCCAGTTCCTGCGGCGGCGGTCGGTCGGTGAACCAGTCGTGCACCTGGGCGATCGCGCCCAGCCGCACCATCGCATTGCGGCCGAACTTGCTGTGGTCGGCCGCCAGCAATACCTGCCGCGAGTGCTCGATGATGGCCTGGGCCACGCGCACTTCCTGGTAATCGAAATCCAGCAGGGTGCCGTCCAGGTCGATACCGGAAATGCCGATCACCCCGAAATCCACCTTGAACTGGCGGATCAGCTCCACCGTGGCCTCGCCGGTCACGCCCTGGTCGCGTCCGCGCACCACGCCGCCGGCCACGATCACCTCGAAGCTGGGATTGGCGCTGAGCATCACCGCCACGTTGAGGTTGTTGGTGATCACGCGCAGGCCGCGATGCTGCAGCAACGCGCGCGCGACTTCCTCGTTGGTGGTGCCGAGGTTGATGAACAGCGAGGCATCGTCGGGAATGAAGCGCGCCACCTGCGCGGCGATGTGCTGCTTTTCGCACGCCTGCAGCGCCTTGCGCGCGGTGTAGGCCAGGTTCTCCACGCTCGAAGGCATGCTGACGCCACCGTGATACCGGCGCAGCACGCCGGCATCGCACAGCAAGGTCAGATCGCGGCGGATGGTCTGCGGCGTGACGTCAAAGCGCGTTGCCAGCCCTTCGACGTCGGCAAAGCCCTGCTGCCGTACCAATGCCACCAATTGCTCCTGGCGCGGGTTCAAGGCCGGCGCCGGGACAGTCCTGTAGTGAGTCGACTCCATGCGCAGATGATCGCGCATGCGCGTGAGGATGCAAGCACGACGGCTGCGCGGCGGTGCGCAGCGCGGCGCGGACAGTCATGCAGCCGTGCGGGCCTGTCTGGTCCCGCACGGACGCGCGCATGCCACCGCCACACCGCGCCCGCATGCCAGCGAGGTGACGATAACGGGCGTGCTCAGCCCAGCTCGCCGCGGTAGCCGGTATCGATGCTGATGCTGCCGCCCACCGCGCGCGACACGCAGGCGCAGAGCTTGCGGTTTTCGCGGCGTTGTTCGTCGCTGAAGAACACGTCGCGGTGGTCGATGTCGGCCGCGCTGTCGAGCACGTCCACCGCACACAGGCCGCATTCGCCGCGGCGGCATTCGGCAATGAGCTCCACGCCGGCATCGGCCAGGGCATCGAGCATGGATTCGTTTTCGGCCACCGGCACTTCCAGTCCCAGCCCGGGCAGCTTGACCACGAACGCCTGCGCCGGCACCCGGCCGCTGTTGCCGAAGGTCTCGAAGTGCAGCCGCGCGCGTGGCCGGCCGGCGGCGTGCCAGTGCTGACGTACCGCCTCCAGCATGCCCAGCGGCCCGCACACATAGACCTCGGCATTGGGCGACAGCCGCGCCAGCTCGGCGGCAAGATCGGGCGGACCAGCGCTGTCGTCGCAGTGCAGGTGCAGGCGCTCACCAAGCTGTGTTTCCAGCTCGTCCACATACGCCATGGCGCGGCGCGAGCGGCCCACGTAAAGCAGGCGGAACGCCTGGTGCCGCTGCGCCAGCCGCTGCGCCATGCCCAGGATGGGCGTGATGCCGATCCCGCCGGCAATCAACAGGATCTCCTCGCCCAATTCGTCCAGCGCGAAGTTGTTGCTGGGGGGCGACATCTCCACTACATCGCCGGGCTGCAGCGTCCACATGTGTCGCGAGCCGCCGCGGCTGTCGGGCATCTGCCGCACCGCGATGCGGTAGTACCCATCCTTGCGCGGTTCGCCCACCAGCGAATACGAGCGCACATCGCTGCGCCCCTGCAGATGCACGCGGAAATCCACATGACTGCCCACCTCGAAACTGCGCGCGGCCGGGCCTGGGTCGAGCACGATTTCGCGCACGCCCTCGCAGGCATCGGCAATGCTGACGACGTGGGCGCGGTGCCACTGGGTGTCTTTACGCATGGGGTACTCCGGGCAGATGGCCAGGCCGGGCGGTGCCGGCGTTGGAGGCATGGGCACGGCCGATCAGGGCGCCACCGCGCACCTGGCTGACCGCGGCAGGGGTTTGCAGGATGTGGCGCAGATTGCGGTGCGCCAGGCGTGCGTGCTCGCGCATCAGCGCCTCGGCGCGGCCGCCCTGGCGGTGCTCGATGGCGGCAATCGCTTCGCGATGCTGGTCCTGCGCCAGGGTGAGAATGAGGCGTGCATCGGCATCGCTGGTCTGCGCCATGACCAACCCATTGGGCGAGGCGAACGGCAGCTGCACCACGCGGGTCAGGACACGTTCGAGCACGTCGCTGCCGGCCATGGCGATCAACAGCGCGTGGAACTGCGCATTGGCCTCCACATACGCGCTGAAGTCGACGGTCTCCAGCGGCGCGCCGATGATGGCGTCGATCTGCGCCAGCAGGGTGCGCGCCTGGGCCAGTTGCATCGCGGGCACGCCGCGCTCGGCGGCGATCCGCGCGGCCAGGCCTTCGAGCGTGCCGCGCAGCTCGATGGCGTCGTGCACGTCGCGCTCGCTGAAGGCCTGTACCGCATAGCCGCCGCCCGGCAGGGCGTTGGCCAGGCCTTCTTCGCACAGGCGCTGCAAGGCCGCGCGCACCGGAGTACGCGACATGCCCAGCCGTTGCACCACGGCCAATTCGGACAGCCGCGTCCCCGCCGGCAGGGTGCCGTCGAGTATCAGTTCGCGCAGCGACAGCAGCGCGCGCGTGGTCTGCGCGGCACTGCTATGGAAGGGCGTGGTCGGTGGCATGGTGGTCTCCTGCGCAATGCGCTCAGCCCACCATGCGCAACGACAAATCCTGCGCGCGCTGCTCCTGTGCGATCAGGCGGTCGATCACCCGCCGCGCCCACATGCCGCCGGCATCCACGTTGAGGTTGTAGAAGGTGTGATCCGGGTGCGCGTCGATCGCGCGTTGCTGCGCTTCCAGCACCGCTTCGTCTTCGCCGAATACCCCGGTGACGCCGGCGCGGGTCAGCGTGGTCAACGACTGATCGTGCAGCGCGTAGTTGCGCATGAACGCCCAGAAGTAGTGGCAGGTGGTGTCGGTCTCGGGGGTGATGGTGTTGAGCACGTAGCCGTTGACGCCCTGGCTGCGGTCGCCTTCCGGTGCGCCGGTGCCGGCGATGGCCACGCCGACGTCGATGGCGATGGTGCCGGGTGCTTCGAAACGGATGATCTGCCAGCGGTCGACCTTGCCGTGGTAATCCAGGTGACGGGCGATCTGGCTGGCCCAGAACGGTGGCGGGTCGATGTTGTGCATCCAGCGCGACACCACCACCGAGCGGTCGCCGTGCACCACATCGAACGGCGCTTCGGCGATTTCGTCCTGGCCGATGCTGGAGCCGTGCACGAAGGTCTCGTGGGTCAGGTCCATCAGGTTGTCCAGCACCAGCCGGTAATCGCACTTGGCGTAGATGGTGCGGCCATCGCCGGCCCAGGCCGGGTCATGCGCCCAGTGCAGGTCGGGAATCAACGCGGTGTCGGCCTTGGCCGGGTCGCCCGGCCAGATCCACACGTAGCGGTGTTTCTCGGCCACCGGAAAACTGCGGACGCAGGCCGACGGGTTGATGGTCTCCTGCGACGGCATGTGCACGCAGCGGCCCTGAGTGTTGTAGACCAGACCGTGGTACCCGCACACCACGTCATCGCCGCGCAGCTTGCCCATCGACAGCGGGACCAGGCGATGCCAGCACGCGTCTTCGAGCGCGATCACCGCCCCGGCGGTGCTGCGATAGAGCACCACCTCCAGGTTGCAGACCTTGCGCGGGCTCAGGGCGTGCTTGATTTCGTGGTCCCAGGCGACGGCGTACCACGCGTTGAGGGGAAACAGCGGCTTGGACTGGGACATGACCGTGACTCCTGGGGTTTGTATACAACCTGGGATACGAATCGGCGCCGACGCGCCGGCCGGCAACCAGTGGACGCCCATTGCGACGCTGGCGTCCGCTTGCGAGCGAAGTTATGTATACACCGGAGACAATGTGGGAGCGTTACAGGCCCATCGAAAATGTGCGATTATCGAATTGATTCGTCGATAATCGCAGATAATCGCATTGACCCCGCCCTTTGGCTGGCTCTACCGTGGCAGCACGTTCGCAGCCCGGGGTCGTGCCATGGTCGAAATCGTTTCGCTGAACGATGCGGTGTCGCAGCTGATCGCCGATGGCGACTGCGTGGCGATGGAAGGCTTCACCCATCTGATCCCGCACACGGCCGGGCACGAGGTGATCCGCCAGCGCAAGCGCGACCTGCGTTTGGTGCGCATGACGCCGGACCTGATCTACGACCAGCTGATCGGCGCAGGCTGCGCATCGGCATTGCGGTTTTCCTGGGGTGGCAATCCAGGCGTGGGCTCGCTGCACCGGCTGCGCGATGCGGTCGAGCATGCCTGGCCGCAGCCATTGCACCTGCGCGAGCACAGCCACGCCGACATGGCCAACGCGTATGTCGCCGGCGCCTCGGGGCTGCCGTTTGCGGTGCTGCGCGGGTACGTGGGCTCGGACCTGCCGCGCGTCAACGACAGCATCAAGTTCCTGCGATGCCCGTATACCGGCGAAACGTTGGCCGCGACGCCGGCAGTGAACCCGGATGTCACCGTGATCCATGCCCAGCAGGCCGACCGCCGCGGCAACGTGCTGCTGTGGGGCATCCTGGGCGTGCAGAAGGAAGCCGCGCTGGCCGCGCGCAAGGTGATCGTGACGGTGGAAGAGATCGTCGACACCCTGGAGGCGCCGCCCAATGCCTGCATCCTGCCGCGCTGGGTGGTGGACGCGGTCTGCCACGTGCCCGGCGGCGCGGCACCGTCCTACGCGCACGGCTATTACGCGCGCGACAACCGGTTCTATCTGGGCTGGGACGCGATCGCACGCGACCGTGCCCGCTTCCAGGCCTGGATCCAGACCCACATTCTCGATACCGAGGACTTCGCCGCCTTCCAGCGTGTGTATGCGCACGCGCAGCAGCAGGTGGCCGCATGAGCGACTACACCACCAACGAGATGATGACCGTGGCGGCTGCGCGCCGCCTGCCGGATGGGGCGGTGTGTTTCGTCGGCATCGGCCTGCCGTCCACCGCGGCCAATCTGGCCCGGCTCACGCATGCGCCGGATGTCACCCTGATCTACGAATCCGGCCCCATCGGCGCCCGCCCGGATGTGCTGCCGTTGTCGATCGGCGACGGCGAGCTGGCCGAGACCGCCGACACCGTGGTGTCCACGCCGGAGATCTTTCGCTACTGGCTGCAGGGTGGCCGCGTGGACGTGGGCTTTCTGGGCGCGGCGCAGATCGATCGCCACGCCAACCTCAACACCACGGTGATCGGCGATTACGCCGCGCCCAGGACGCGCCTGCCCGGCGCCGGCGGTGCGCCGGAGATCGCGGCCAGTGCCAGGCAGGTGTTCATCATCATGCGGCAATCCAGGCGCAGCTTCGTGGCGGCGCTGGACTTCATCACCACGGTCGGGCATCTGGACGGTGGCGATGCACGGGCCCGTGCCGGTCTGCCCGGCGCCGGCCCCACCGTGGTCGTCACCGACCTGTGCGTGATGGAGCCCGATCCGGTGACCCGCGAACTCACCGTCACCTCGTTGCATCCGGGCATCGCGCCCGAGCAGGTCAGCGCCGCCACGAAGCTGCGCCTGGATTGCCGCATGATGATGAACACCTGCCTGG
>NZ_JSZE01000008.1 GCF_000802365.1 Xanthomonas cannabis pv. cannabis | reverse complement strand
GGGCACGAGCCCGCGTGCAGAGCCGCAACGCAGGCGCGCCTACAGCAACCGCAGCACGGCGCAGGACATCCGTGACAAGGGTGTGTCGGCGCAGGTCGACTGGACCACGCCCTGGCTGAGCGATGCAGTGCTGACCTCGATCACCGCGCTGCGCGACTGGAAGTCGGTCAACGGCCTGGATTTCGACTATGGCGCTGCCGACATTCTCTACCGCCAGGCGCGCGAGAACGAGATGCTCACCAAGTTCAGGACCTTCAGCCAGGAGCTCCGCCTGGCCGGGTCCACCGAGCGCTTCGACTGGCTGGTCGGCGCGTTTTATGCCGACGAAACCCTGCACCGCAACGAGTCCTACCGGTTTGGCAGCGCCTACGAGCCCTATCTGTCCAGCGTGATGCTTGCACGCATCAATCCGGCATTGGCCGCACGCGCCGACGCAACGCGTTTTCTCGCCGATACGACCGGCCTGCCCGCCGGCAGCCTGTTTCGCGGGCAGGGCAGCCAGGACCGGTTTTGGCAGGACGGCACCAGCGCCGCGCTGTTCACCAACAACACCTGGCATGCCACCGATGCGCTGGATGTGGTGGTCGGCCTGCGCTATACCTACGAGCACAAGGCGTTGCGCTCGGCGTTTGAAAACCCCGATGGGAGCCCGGCCTGCGCGAGTTATTTTGCCGCCGACGGGCAGGTGAATCCGGCAGCGTTGCGGCGCATCGGCGCTGCGCTCGTCTCGCGCGGCGTGCCCGCAGCTGCAGTGCCTTCCATTGCGCCGCAGGTCATCGGCTTCAGCTGTCTGCCCTGGACCAATATCGCCCACGCCGGCCGCCTGACCGAACAGCGCCGCACCGAACGCGAGTGGTCCGGCACCGCCAAGCTGGCGTATCGCTGGAATGCATCACTGATGACCTACGCGTCGGCGGCGCGCGGCTACAAGGCCGGTGGTTTCAATCTCGACCGCGTGCAATCTTCCGACGGCCTGTCCAGCGGCGTGCAAGGCATCCTGCCGGTGGACGACACCTCGTTTCCGGGCGAATTCGTCGACAGCTACGAACTCGGCGCCAAGACCACCTGGCTCGGCGGCAACCTGCTGGTGAACGCAGCGCTGTTCTACCAGGACTTCAGCGACTTCCAGCTCAACAATTTTCTCGGCACCAGTTTCGTGGTTCGCGCCATTCCCACCGTGGTGTCGCGCGGCATCGATACCGAAGTGCTCTGGCAGGGCGCCTTGCCCGGGCTGATGGTGCAGGGCGGGCTCAGCTATGCAGACACCACCTATGGCGATGATGTGTTGCCCGATGCAGAGCTGGCGTTGCTGCCCGGCAGCCGAGCGAGCTTTGCGCCGCGCTGGTCGGCCAACCTGTCGGTGACCTACGAGCACGCATTGGGCAACCGCTTGACCGGTCGCGCCAACGTCGGGGCCAAATACAGCTCCGAGTACAACGCCGGCTCGGATCTGGATCCGCAAAAAGCGCAACCCGGTTACACCTTGCTCAATGCGCGGGTGGGCATCGGTGCAGACGACAAGCGTTGGCTGCTGGAAGCCTGGGCGGAGAATCTGGGCAACAAAACCTATCGACAGATCGTCATCGATACACCGTTGCAGGCCGGCTCCTGGAATGCGTTCCTGGGCGCGCCGCGGACCTATGGGGTGACCTTGCGGCTGCGTTATTGAGCGCATCGCGCAGCCCGCTTCATTCGCTGCACGCGGTAGTCGGGTGCACACGCGCAGTCCTGCCTGCCCGGAGCGACAGCAGGCGCTGGGTGGCCGTCGAGCGGGCGCGGGCGCAGCCCGGAATCAGCCCGAACCGGTTGCATCCGGCGGTCTGCGCTGTCCAAGTCCGCCTGGCTGCTGCCTGCCGCGGTTTGTGAGTCGCGCCAAACCTGGGCTCGGCCAAAGACGCGACAGCGTCGCCGAGATCGGCTACAAACAGGGTCCGCCTGCCGACCTGCGTGCCGATGTTGCTGCTGCTTTCCATTGCCGTTGCTGATGCGTGGCCGCCCGTTTTTTTTGGCGGCTGTGCGGCCGCTGCGGTGTGTTCTGTTGCGTTGCACGCACGCGGATGCAGCGACCGTTCCGATGTCGCCCTGCAGGCATGCGTTTCTGATGCGCGCTGCATGCGTCCAGCGCCGGCGGAGACATGCTGGCGATGGCATCCACCGCAGGCGCATAGACCGGATGCCCGCAGGTCGCCTGCTCCGTCGCCGATCCGCGCGCACGGTCACGCAGCCCGCTACATGCAGGCGGTGCACTGATGTGGGAAGCGCTGGGTACCGTCCGTGACCTCGGGCGTCTGCAGGAAATCGCTGCGGTCCTGATCCGGTATGGCTTCGGCGATGTGGTGCGCCGGATCGGGCTGGCCGATGTGCTCGAACGTGCCGGCCGGCTGCTGCACTGGAACAACGCCGAAGGTCGCTTGCGCATGTCTGCGGCGGTGCGGGTGCGGCGCGCACTGGAAGAACTCGGGCCCACCTTCGTCAAACTGGGCCAGGTGCTGGCCACGCGCGTGGACCTGTTGCCGCCGGAGTGGATCGACGAGCTGAGCGAGCTGCAGAACGCGGTGCCTGCATTGCCGTTCGAGCAGGTCCACCCCCAGCTGGTGGCCGCGCTGGGCGCCGAACCGGACACCGTCTTCGCGCGCCTGGACGAACACCCGCTGGCCGCCGCATCGCTGGCGCAGACCCACCGCGCCTGGTTGGCCGATGGCACGCCGGTGGTGTTGAAGATCCGTCGCCCCGGCATCGGCGACACCATCGATGCGGATCTGCGACTGCTCGCGCGGCTGGCCGATATCGTCGAGACACGCGCACCGGATCTCAAGCGCTATCGCCCAACCGAAGTGGTGCAGCAGTTCACCGTTTCGCTGCGGCGCGAGCTCGACTTCGCCGCCGAGTGCCGCAATGCCGAGCGCATCGCCGCCAACTTCGCGCACGACCCGCAGGTGGTGGTGCCGGCGGTGTACTGGCAGTGGACCTGCGAGTCGCTCAATGTGCAGGAATTCATCGACGGCATCCCCGGACGCGACCTGCAGGCGGTCGATGCGGCGGGACTGGACCGCCGTGCGCTGGCGCGGGCGGGTGCCGGCATCGTGCTCAAGATGGTGTTGCAGCACGGCTGCTTCCACGCCGACCCGCATCCGGGCAACATTTTCTACCTGCGCGATGGCCGGATCGCGGTCATCGATTTCGGCATGGTCGGGCGGGTGTCCGAGCAGCGTCGGTTTCAGGTCGCACAGCTGCTGCATGGCATGGTGAGCTACGACGCCGACGCGGTCATCGACGTGTTGCTGGAGTGGGCAGGGACCAGTCTGGATATCGACGAGGCGCGTTTGCAGCAGGACATCGGAGCCTTCGTCGACGAGTACCGCGGCGTGCCGCTCAAGGAGTTGCGCATCGGCGCGATGCTGGGCGATGTCACCGCGATCCTGCGCGATCACGGCCTGACGCTGCCGTCGGATCTGGCGCTGATGATCAAGGCCTTCCTCACCCTCGAAGGCATGGGGCGCCAGCTCGACCCGGACTTCGACATGGCCACCGAAGCGCGGCCCTATCTGGAGCGTGTGGTGGTGCAGCGTTATGCACCACGCGCCATGTTGCGGCGTAGCCGTCGCACCGTGACTGGCGCGATCGACCTGATCGGCGATCTCCCGCGCGATCTCAAGCGGCTGATCCAGGCCGCGCGGCGCGGCAAGCTGCAGTTGCAGGTGGAAACGCGCGCCTTGCGTGAGTTCGGCGACCAGGTCGACCGCGCTGCCAATCGCCTCACCATGGGCATCGTCACCGCCGCGCTGGTGATTGGCTCGTCGATCGTCATGAACAGCGTCGGCGGTAGCGCCAGCCGCTGGCTGCTTGGGCTGGGCGTCGGTGGGTTCATCGGTGCCGGCCTGTGCGGCATCTGGATATTGTTCTCGATCTGGCGCAGCCGGCGATAGCGGAGCCGGTCATCGCAGCCCAACGCAGCTTCTGGGTATTGCCTCGCACGTCGTTAGTAGTAATACTACTAACCATGGACCTGACCGATACCCAGCAAGCCATCCTGGCCTTGATTGCCGAGCGCATCGAGACCGACGGCGTTCCGCCCTCGCAGACCGAAATCGCCCGCGCTTTCGGCTTCAAGGGCGTGCGCGCCGCGCAATATCACCTGGAGGCCCTGGAGCAGGCCGGCGCCATCCGCCGCGTGCCGGGACAGGCGCGCGGGATTCGGCTGGCCGGGCAGGGCGCGCAGCCGCGCACGCCGCCGGTGAGCGAGCCAGCGCGCGACGACGTGCTGCGCTTGCCCGTCCTGGGCCGCGTGGCGGCGGGCTTGCCGATTGGTGCCGACATCGGCTCGGACGACTTCGTCGTGCTCGACCGCGTGTTTTTCTCGCCCTCGCCGGACTATCTGCTCAAGGTACAGGGCGACTCCATGCGCGACGAAGGCATTTTCGACGGCGACCTGATTGGCGTGCACCGCACCCGCGAAGCCCGCTCCGGGCAGATCGTGGTGGCCCGGATCGAAGAAGAGATCACGGTCAAGTTGCTCAAGATCGGCAAGGACCGGATACGGCTGCTGCCGCGCAACCCGGACTATGCGCCGATCGAAGTACTGCCGGATCAGGATTTCGCGATCGAAGGCCTGTATTGCGGGCTACTGAGGCCCAATCGCTAAGGATTGTGCCGATGTGCGCGCTGGCTTTTTTCTCAGCCGGTAGCGCAGGATTCACCGCTGCCAGCGCAGGGGCTGCATCGTTAATCTGAGTGTGTCGCCGCCAGTCTCAGCCTCTGCGATACACCGCCGCTACATTAGCTCCACACCGAAATCACTGACAAGGATCACCCAGATGGATGAGAACAAGAAGCGCGCCCTTTCCGCCGCACTGAGCCAGATCGAAAAGCAATTCGGCAAGGGCTCCGTGATGCGCATGGGCGACCGCGTGATCGAGGCGGTCGAGATCATTCCGACCGGTTCGCTGATGTTGGACATTGCACTGGGGATCGGCGGCCTGCCGAAAGGTCGCGTCGTGGAAATCTACGGCCCGGAATCCTCGGGCAAGACCACGCTGACCCTGCAGGCCATTGCCGAGTGCCAGAAGAAGGGCGGTACGGCTGCCTTCATCGATGCCGAGCACGCGCTGGATCCGATCTATGCCGCCAAGCTGGGCGTCAACGTCGACGACCTGCTGCTGTCGCAGCCTGATACCGGTGAGCAGGCGCTGGAAATCGCCGACATGCTGGTGCGCTCGGGCTCGGTGGACATCGTGGTGGTCGACTCGGTGGCCGCGCTGACCCCGAAGGCGGAAATCGAAGGCGAAATGGGCGACCAGTTGCCGGGTCTGCAGGCGCGCCTGATGAGCCAGGCCCTGCGCAAGCTGACCGGCAACATCAAGCGATCCAACACGCTGGTGGTCTTCATCAACCAGCTGCGCATGAAGATCGGCGTGATGATGCCGGGCCAGAGCCCGGAAGTGACCACCGGCGGCAACGCATTGAAGTTCTACGCCTCCGTGCGCCTGGACATCCGTCGTATCGGCGCGATCAAGAAGGGTGACGAGATCATCGGCAACCAGACCAAGATCAAGGTGGTCAAGAACAAGCTGGCGCCTCCGTTCAAGCAGATCGTGACCGAAATCCTCTACGGCGAAGGCATCAGCCGTGAAGGCGAACTGATCGACATGGGTGTGGAAGCCAAGCTGGTGGACAAGGCAGGTGCCTGGTACAGCTACGGCGATGAGCGTATCGGTCAGGGCAAGGACAATGCGCGTGGCTACCTGCGCGACAACCCGCAGGTCGCCGCTAAGCTCGAAGCAGAGCTGCGCGAGAAGTTCCAGCCCGCCGAAGCGCCGCGCGAAGCAGGCGACGACGCCGAGAAGGAATAAGCGCAACCGCTGGCGACCGGCTGCGACAGGCGCGGTGGCAGTTCAAACGGTCCGCCAGGTCCGGTAATGGACTCGGCGGGCTCAAGCGCTCTCGATCAGCGTGTTAGCCCGCTGCAGGTGATGCGCCAAGTTTTTCTATCGCGAGGACGGCGGAGTCAGTGCCGTTGCTTCTCGCGGTAGATCTATCGAAGGCCAGGAGGGCAGGCGCCACGGAGGGCGCATTGATTCAGCGTTAGGAGGACACGTCACGATGGACGAGCAAGAACCCGCACCAAAGCGGGGACGCCGGTTCAAGGAGCAGACGCCGGTCCAGCGCGCACTCGGCCTGCTGGTGCGACGCGAGCATTCACGCAAGGAATTGAACCGAAAGCTATTGGCACGCGGAATCGAGCCGGAGGCCGCACAGGCCGCGGTCGAGCGGCTCGCGGGTGAGGGTTGGCAGGATGACGCCCGGTTTGCCGCGGCCGTGGTCCGTAACCGCGCCGGTTCGGGCTATGGCCCGCTGCACATCCGTGCCGAACTGGGAACCCATGGCCTGGATAGCGATGCCGTCAGTGCTGCCATGGCCACGTTTGAAGGCGATTGGATCGAGAACGCACGCGATCTGATCCGGCGCCGGTTTGGTGAAGAAGGGCCGGTCGATCTGCCGCAGCGGCGCAAGGCCGCCGATCTATTGGCCAGGCGCGGTTTCGACGGCGACTGTATTCGTCGCGCCACCCGCTTCGACCTTGAGGACTGAGGGCGTCAGGCCTGCTACCCTTCGTGGTTTCAGGTTGTTCCGCTCCTCTGCGCCCACATTTCATTGGGTGACCGGGACTGCCGCCCGCCCAATGCCAGCTCATGAACGCACCCGCCAAATTCAGCACTTCCCAGATCCGTAGTGACTTCCTCGCGTTTTTCGAGGGGAAGGGCCACACCATCGTGCCATCCGCGCCGCTGGTGCCGGGTAACGACCCGACCTTGCTGTTCACCAATTCCGGCATGGTCCAGTTCAAGGACGTCTTCCTTGGCGCAGAAAAGCGCAGCTACGTGCGCGCCGCGGACGTCCAGCGCTGCCTGCGCGCCGGCGGCAAGCACAACGACCTGGACTCGGTGGGCTATACCGCGCGCCACCACACCTTCTTCGAAATGCTCGGCAACTGGTCGTTCGGTGACTACTTCAAGAAGGACGCCATCGCCTGGGCATGGGAGCTGTTGACCCAGGTCTGGAAACTGCCGGCGGACCGCCTGCTGGTCACGGTGTATCACACCGACGAAGAGGCATTCGCCCTATGGCGCGACATGATCGGCATTCCGGAAAGCCGCATCGTGCGCATCGGCGACAACAAGGGCGCGCCGTATGCGTCGGATAACTTCTGGCAGATGGCCGACACCGGTCCGTGCGGTCCGTGTACCGAGATCTTCTTCGACCACGGCGATCACATCGCCGGCGGCCCGCCCGGCTCGCCCGACGAAGATGGCGACCGCTTCATCGAAATCTGGAACCTGGTCTTCATGCAGTTCGACCGCCAGCCCGACGGCACCCTGGTGCCGCTGCCGGCACCGTGCGTGGACACCGGCATGGGGCTGGAGCGTCTGGCCGCGATCCTGCAGCACGTCCATACCAACTACGAAATCGATCTGTTCCAGGCCTTGATCGGCAAGGCCAGCGCGCTGACCGGCATCACCGATCTTGAAAACAAGTCGTTGCGTGTGATCGCCGATCACATCCGCGCCTGTTCGTTCCTGATCGTCGATGGCGTGCTGCCTTCCAACGAAGGGCGCGGCTATGTGCTGCGGCGGATCATCCGGCGTGCGTTGCGCCATGGCTGGATGCTGGGTGTGCGCCAGCCGTTCTTCAGCAAGATGGTGCCGACGCTGGTCGAGCTGATGGGCGAGGCCTACCCGGAGTTGGCCGCCGCGCAGGACACCGTGGCACGCGCCCTGTTGGCGGAAGAGGAGCGCTTTGCCGAGACGCTGGACGCCGGCATGAAGATCTTCGACGACGTGGCGGCACGCTCGCAGGACGTCATTCCCGGCGCCGATGCCTTCCGTCTGTACGACACCTACGGGTTCCCGGTCGACCTGACCGCCGACATCGCACGTGAGCGCGGCATGCGGGTCGATATGGAGGGCTTCGAGTTTGCGATGGAGCGGCAGCGCGAAACCGCGCGCGCGGCAGGCAAGTTCGGCGGCGGCGTCGCGCTACCCGCCGATCTGGTTGCCACCATGTCGCCGACCGTGTTCCTGGGTTATGAGGCGCACGACGCCGACGCGCTCAAGGTTGTCGCGCTGCTCAAGCAGGGCCGTCCGGTCGAGCGTGCCGAGGCTGGTGATGAGGTCATCGTGTTCACCGACTGCACCCCGTTCTATGCAGAATCCGGTGGACAGGTCGGCGATAGCGGGCAGTTGAGCAACACCGATGTATCGATCGAGGTTGCAGACACCCAGAAATTTGCCGGCCAGTTCCACGGCCATGTGGGACGCATTACCGAAGGCACGCTCGCGCTGGGCGATGTGCTGGCCGGGGGCATCGACGTGCAGCGCCGCGGCAAGACCATCCTCAACCATTCGGCGACGCACCTGCTGCACGCCGCGCTGCGCGAAGTACTGGGCACGCATGTGCAGCAGAAGGGCTCGCTGGTGGCGCCCGATCGCCTGCGTTTCGACTTCTCGCACTTCCAGCCCATTACCGCGGAAGAACTTGCGGTGATCGAGCGCAAGGTCAACGCCGAAGTGCGTACCAACCACAGCGTCGAAGTGCACAACATGGCCATGCAGGAGGCACTGGATTTTGGCGCGATGGCCTTGTTCGGCGAGAAGTACGGCGAAAATGTGCGTGTCCTTAAGATGGGCGGTTATTCGACCGAATTGTGTGGCGGCACCCATGTCACCCGCACCGGTGACATCGGTCTGTTCAAGATCACCTCCGAGGGCGGCGTGTCCTCTGGCGTGCGCCGCATCGAGGCGGTGACCGGGCAGGGCGCCCTGGACTACGTGGCCGACGAAGAGCGCCGTTTGTCCGACGCGGCCAGTCTGCTCGGCAGCAACACCACCGAGGTGGTCGATAAGGTGCGGGCGCTGACCGAGCGTCAGAAACGGCTGGAGCGCGAGCTGGAATCGCTCAAGGCCAAGCTGGCCTCCGGCGCCACGGCCGACCTCGGTGCCGGTGCGATCGACGTTGCCGGGGTCAAGGTGGTTGCGGTGCGCCTGGAAGGTTTCGACGCAAAGGCACTGCGCGATGCGATGGACCGTTTGAAGCAGCAGTTGGGCGATTCGGTGATCGTGTTGGCCGGTGCATCGGCCGGCAAGGTTGCGCTCGTTGCCGGCGTGAATGGCAGCCCAACTGGCAAGGTAAAGGCGGGGGAACTCCTCGGCCATATCGCCAGTCAGATCGGGGGCAAGGGCGGTGGCCGTCCGGATCTCGCCCAGGGTGGTGGCGAGGACGGGCCCGCCCTTGCGACCGCACTCGAAGGCGTGCCCTCCTGGGTCAAGCAACACTTGGGCTGAACACTTGTCCTGCTATGCCTTGATGGCTGGCAGGATGTCCCGCTACCATTTCTGGTCTATTCCCTTTACCTAGGGCGCGTCTCACTCAGGAGGCCGTCGATGCTGGTGGGAAACCCACCGGTTCCAGGAGATTTGCAAAATGTTGATCCTCACTCGCCGGGTAGGCGAAACCTTGATGATCGGCGACTCGGTCACTGTTACCGTGCTCGGCGTCAAGGGTAATCAGGTGCGTATCGGTATCACCGCACCGAAAGATGTGGCTGTGCATCGCGAAGAGATCTATCAGCGCATCCAACGTGGGGACGAGCCGGTTGCCTCTGGCGCGCATCACGGCGACGATTCTTCGAATTGATCGTCATAAAGGGTTTACGTTAGCCCCTGTTACCCGGTATTCTTCGCGGCCTGCCACGGACATCGCGGCAGGACGCAAAAACTGGAGCGATGCCCGAGCGGCTGAAGGGGCTCCCCTGCTAAGGGAGTATAGGGTCAAAAGCTCTATCGAGGGTTCGAATCCCTCTCGCTCCGCCAGTGTTCCGAACGCCTGCAAATCATTGATTTGCAGGCGTTTTTGTTTTTGTTCTTGGTTTGGGTAAGGAGCGTTTCGGCGTGCGACTGTCTGCGAAGCGGCACGTGGTAAAGCGGCCAATGGCAGATCGCGGATGATGGCGCATCGACTCCATTCCGCGTTCCATCCGATTGGGGATTCCTGATCGATTCCGGTTGCTTTGCGCCTGCAACGCGGACTGCGTGGCAGCCATCGCAGCGAATGCATGATCTGGTCATCCGGCTTTTCGCTGTTCTCACTGCTGCCATGCCGAACGCCGAATGCCGAACGATGATCGCGCATTGCGACGACGTGCGTTGCACTCACGTGTCGTTCCTGTGCGTCCGACCCGATGCGTGAGCACGCAATGCGCAGCTGTGCTGCGAGAAACGCAGTCACGTCGCCGGGCGTGCAGGCGGCCTGCGCCTGGAAGTGACGGCCGACCAGTGATCCCTGGTGCCGGGTATCGACCATTGTGAGCTTCACTGCAGCTGGTTGCGGCAAACCAACTCCGTGTGCGCGCGCAGTGTCCATCGCTGGGGTGCGTGCAACTCAGGCAATGGCTGATCTGACACGACGACCTGCTCCTGCGCATATGCAGCGCCTTCAAGATCCAGCTGGTGGGCTCGGTCGTATCTGGATCCGAAGCTCATGGCATCGCCCGTGCAGGCCACGCTGTTGACGCGCGTCTACTTATCGATTGAGGCAGTGAGGCCGGCGGCCAAGACGGCCGTCTGGATGTTCCCACGATGAACCTGCCTGGTTGAGGTCGGCTTGCAACGTGGCTGCATCTGAACCGCGCGAGACGCCGGTTGCAATTGCGGTCAAGTAACCGGCGCGCAGGTCGTTAAGGGGGTGACCCATATCTCGGATGTCGATGTGATGCGCCTATCGTTGCTTGGACGCCTGTTCTCTTCCTGGAGCCGTGGGTTGCAGCACAAGGCCAACGCGGTGGACCGGGTAATGGGGGTGATCGAATTCGATCTGGATGGCCGCATTCTCGAGGTCAATCAGAACTTCCTGTCGTTGATGGGGTACCGGCGCGAAGAGGTCGTTGGCCAGCATCACCGCATGTTCGTGACCAAGAGCGATCACGACAGCGATAGCTATCGCCAGTTCTGGGCGGCGCTGCGGCGCGGCGATTTCAACGCAGGGCGTTTCTGCCGCCTGGACAAGCACGGCCGCGAGGTCTGGATCAATGCCTCCTACAATCCATTGCTGGACCGAGCGGGCAAGGCCTACCGCGTGGTGAAGTACGCCACCGACATTACCGAGCAGGTGCGGCAGACCGCCGATTTCGAAGGGCGGATCGACGCAATCGACAAAGTCATGGCAGTCATCGAATTTTCGCTGGATGGCACGGTGCTCGATGCCAACCAGAACTTCCTGCAGGTGATGGGCTATCGGCTCGACGAGATCCGTGGCAAACACCACGGCATGTTCGTGGATGCGCAAACGCGTCAGTCGGCCGCCTATCGTGCGTTCTGGGACGCGCTTGGTCGCGGGGAATTCGATGCCGGTCGCTACAAGCGCGTCGGCAAGGACGGTGGCGAGGTATGGATCCAGGCGTCCTACAACCCGGTCCTCGATGCATTGGGTCGCCCATACAAGGTCGTCAAGTACGCCACCGATGTGACGCGCCAGGTGATCGATTCCGCCGATGCGGATGGCCGCATGCGCGCCATCGACAAGGTGATGGGGGTCATCGAGTTCGATCTCGACGGCCGCGTGCTGGCTGCCAACGACAACTTTCTGGCGATTCTCGGGTATGCGGCGGAAGAGGCGATCGGCAAGCACCATGGCGTCTTTGTCGATGCCGCCTACCGCGCATCCGACGAGTACCGCCACTTCTGGGCGAAGCTGGCGCGCGGCCAGTTCGATGTGGGCCGGTATCGCCGCCTGCACAAGGACGGCAGTGCGGTGTGGATCCAGGCGTCCTACAACCCGATCCTGGATGTGTCCGGGCGCCCGTACAAGGTGGTCAAGTACGCCACCGACGTGACCGACCAGGTGCGCTCGACCGAACGCATGCGCGACCTCATGCGGCAGACCATGAGCATCGCGCAGAACGTGCAGCGCGAGTCGCATCATATTTCCGCAAGCAACCAGGATCTGGTCAACCGCGTGTCCACGCAGTCCAGCGCGGTGGCGCAGACGTCCGGAACGATCGATCAGCTGGCCGCGACGGTGCGCGCCAACTCCGACAATGCCGGCTCGGCGCGACGCATGGCCGAGGAGTCGGCTACCGTGGCGCGGCGCGGTGCGGACGTGATTGCCGACGTGGTCAAGACCACGGCCGGCATCCGTTCGGCCACCGACCGGATCGGTCAGATCATCGAGGTCATCGACGGCATTGCCTTCCAGACCAATATCCTGGCGCTCAATGCGGCCGTGGAAGCGGCGCGGGCGGGCGAGCAGGGCCGTGGCTTTGCCGTGGTGGCGACCGAAGTGCGCAGTCTGGCGCAGCGCTGCAGCGTTTCGGCCAAGGAAATCCGCTCGCTGATCGACAACGCGACCGACCAGGTCGGCGATGGCTCGCGCCTGGCCGAACAGGCTGGTGTCGTCATGCAGGATGTGGTGACCTCGGTGCTGCGCGTCACCGCGACCGTGGAGCAGATCGCGGCGGCCAGCCAGGAGCAGGCGCAGGACATTTCGACCGCCAACACGGCGCTGCAATCGATCGGCGTGCAGGCGCGCGACCAGGCACAGATGGTCGATGATCTGGCGCGATCGGCGCGTGTGCTGGAAGCCGATGCCGACGCATTGTTCGCGCTGGTCAATGGTGACGATCCCGGCGCTGCGGCAGCCGGCGCGCCGGACATGAAGCCGCAGGCGGCCTAGGCACAAGGCGGTACATGGAGGCATCAGCGCGGCATGATGTCTGCCAGGGGCGTCAGACGTGGATGACAGGACGAGGACACCCGCATACGACACAAAGCCCGCAGAAGCGGGCTTTGTGTTTTGACGCGTGCCCCCGCCCGATGCAGGCCGCGCAAGCCTGCGCGTGCCGCAGTGGCGTATCGGCACTTACTTGGGCAGATCGAAGACCAGCACTTCTGCATCGCGGGCATCGGCCAGCACGATCTCCGGTTCGCCGATGATCTGCACGGCATCGCCGGCCGACAATGCCTGCCCATTGATGCTGAGGCTGCCGCGCGCCACCTGCACGTAGCCGATGCGCCCTTCGGCCAGCGGTTGTTGCAGGCGTGCATCGCCGTCCAGGATCGAGGCATACAGGCGTGCATCCTGGTGCAACCGGAGCGAACCGTCTTCGCCGCCGGGCGAGGCGATCAGGCGCAGTTGGTTGCGCTTGCTGTCGGCATCGAAGTGCTTTTCTTCGTAGCTCGGTTCGATGCCGTTGCGCTCGGGCATCACCCAGATCTGCAGGAAGTGCACCGGCTCGCTGGACGAGTGATTGAACTCGCTATGGGTCACGCCGCTGCCCGCGCTCATGCGCTGCACATCGCCGTAGTGCAGCACCGAACCGGTGCCCATGCTGTCCTTGTGCTCCAGCGCGCCGCCCAGGACGTAGGAAATGATCTCCATGTCGCGGTGGGCGTGGGTGCCGAAGCCTTCGCCCGGAACCACCTTGTCTTCGTTGATCACCCGCAGCGGGCCGATGCCCATATGGCGCGGATCGTGGTAGCTGGCGAAGGAGAAGGTATGGCGCGAGGACAGCCAGCCGTGTTCGGCGCGGCCACGGGTTTCGCTCTTGCGGACATTCAACATGATGCTGCTCCTTGAAAGATTCGAATTGGCGCCGGGGACTGAATTGCTGTCCCAGCGGCTTGATGCGTAGTCTCTGCTTGTACGGGCGGGATAAAAAGCGAGTAGATTTGGCCGCTATCATCGAAAAATTCGAACAATGAAAATCAGCCTCGAGGCCTTGCAGATCCTGGATGCGATCGACCGCCGTGGTTCCTTTGCCGCGGCGGCCAAGGTGTTGTTCAAGGTGCCCTCGACCATCTCCTACACGGTGTCCAAGCTGGAAGAGGACCTGGGAGTGCAGCTGTTCGAGCGGGTCGGGCCCAAGGCGACGCCGACGCAGGCCGGGCGCGAGCTATTGCGCGAAGGGCGGCATCTGTTGCGCGCCGCGCAGGAGCTGGAGGTGCGGGTGCGGCGGGTAGCCTCGGGTTGGGAGTCGGATTTCGCGATCGGGCTGGACGCGGTCCTGCCGGCGGCGTTGTTGCAACCGCAGATCCTGGACTTCTACACGGTGGCCGACAGCACCCGGCTGCGCGTGCTCAGCGAATCGCTGTCTGGCAGTTGGGAGGCCTTGCTGGACCGGCGTGTGGACCTGATCGTGGCGGCCGGCGAGGGGCCGAGCGGTGGCGGCTATGTCGCCGAGCCGATCGGCACCTTGCGCTTCGTGTTCGCGGTTGCGGCCACGCATCCTCTGGCGGGCGCGCAACGACTGGGCGTGGCCGAGCTGGCCGAGCATCGGGCGATTGCCGTAGCGGACTCGGCGCGGCGTCTGCTGCCGCGTACCGTCGGCCTGTTGTCCGGGCGCGATGTGCTGACCGTGCCGGACATGCACACCAAGCTGCTGTTGCAGCTTGGCGGTGCCGGCTACGGCTTCCTGCCCGAGCCGTACGCACGCGGCGCGCTGCACGACGGCCTGCTGGTCGAGGTGCCCGTGGAAACCCCCAAAGCCGACGAGACGTTCTACCTGGCGTGGCGGCCGGGCGAGGAGGGCGAGGCGCTTGGGTGGTGGCGGCGCGCCCTGCGTCGGGACCACTTGTTCGCGCACTGGTTGCAGTCGCTTGCCGAAACGTATCGTTTCGTTGCTGCCAGGCAGCCGGTGGCATGACCAAGGGCGGATAATGGCCGCTCGCCGTCGCGCAGGGTCCCCGCATGCAAGGCTTGATCGAACAGTACGGATTGGCGCTGGTATTCGCCAACGTACTGGCATTGTCGCTCGGGCTGCCGGTCCCGGCGTTGCCGACACTGGTGCTGGTTGGAGCCGGTTACGCGCTGCGCGGTGGTAGCGATGCGTGGCTGGCCGGTCTGGCGGCGTGGGGCGTGTCGGTATTGGCCAGCCTGCTGGGCGATCTGGCCTGGTATCTGGCCGGCCGTCGTTTCGGTAACCGCACCTTGCAGTCGCTATGCCGGTTGTCGCTGTCGCGCGATACCTGCATGAAGCAGACCGAGCGGTTTTTCTCGCGCTGGGGTGTGCGGGTGCTGGCCGTGGCCAAGTTCGTGCCGGGCTTGTCGATGGTGTCGGTGCCCATGGCCGGCGCGATGCGGGTACGGCCCGGCGCCTTCCTGCGCTACGACGCGTTCGGTGCCTCGCTGTGGGCCCTGGTCGGGCTGGGCCTGGGGGCCGTGTTCGCCGATCAGGTGCAGGATGTGCTCGGCTTCCTGTCGGAGCTGGGCTCGGGAGCCGTGGCGGTGCTCGTAGCGCTGTTGGCGGGCTACGTCGGCTGGCGCTGGTGGCGCCGCCACAGCCTGCTGCGGTCGCTGGACCATGCGCGCATCGCGGTGGACGAACTGGTGCCGTTGCTGGATGGCGATGAAAGCCTGCGGCCCACCGTGCTGGATATCCGGGCACCGGGGTATCGCGACCTGCAGCCCTACACGATCCCTGGCGCGGTATTCGCCGACGAGCGTCAGCTTGCGCAGATCCTGGCCAGCGTGCCGCGCGAGCGCAGTGTGGTGATTTATTGCGCATGCCCGGACGAAGTCTCTGCGGCCTGGTTGGCGGGGCGGATGCGTGAGCGTGGCTATCGCGATGTGCGCCCGCTGCGCGGCGGGCTGGATGCATGGCGCGACGCCGGCCATCCGGTGACCTCGTTGTTGCCGGTCGTGGTGGTGGGCGAGGTGGAAGCGGTGCGCACAACGGCTTGATCGTCGTGTGCAGGCGTCGACGTGCGCAGTGAAAGTCGCTTGCTTCGGCAGTGCGACCGTTCTGCCTGCACGGCGATGCGCGCGGCAACCCATGTCCCGGGTGTTGAGCGTATCGGCGATCTTGTCCTGGTTTCCAGCGTCATGCCGCGGCTCGTCCTTGCGTGGCTGCATGCCGGACGTGCAGGGCAGGAAGCAAACGACGGGCAAAAAAAAGACCAGCAAGCTGGTCGTTTTCTTCAAGATTGGTGCGCCCGGAGAGATTCGAACTCCCGACCGCCTGGTTCGTAGCCAGGTACTCTATCCAACTGAGCTACGGGCGCATATCTTGTTTTGACTTGCCATCCGCTGCAACACAGCTGGACGTTTAACTGAAAAGACAGCGGTTCAATGCTGTCTTTTGTGGTTCCTGAAGATGGTGCGCCCGGAGAGATTCGAACTCCCGACCGCCTGGTTCGTAGCCAGGTACTCTATCCAACTGAGCTACGGGCGCCTCGTCAGGAGCGGAATTATGCGGATGCCTGACGTACTCGTCAATCCCCTTGTGAACTTCGATTGCCGTTGGCCTCGACATCAAGGCTGCCAACGAGCGCGGCAGCCACTGCAGCGGGCGCCTTCATCCATGCGAAGTGATCGCTGCGCACGCCCAGCTGCGCATCCTGCAGGTGCTGCAGCCGGGCATGTGCCTGCGGCATCTTGCCCAGCAGTGCGTGCAACGCCGCCGGCGGGCCGAAGTTGTCGCGTGCGAAGGTCAGCGCAGTGATCGGAGTGGTCAATGCGCCCAGTGCATGTTCCAGATCCCAGGTCGCGCCGGCGGCGCGATAGCGGTTGCTGCGGCCTACCTGTGCCCAGTCGGCGATCAGGCCGCGCGCTTCGGTCCCGCCAAAGCCGAGCTTGCGCCCATGCAACACGCCTTGCAGCTTTGCCAGCCACGGCAGGGCGCGAAATGCCAATGGCAGGCCATAGCGCATGGGGCGCGGAAAATGGCGCCAGTAGGGCGAGCCGCTGGCCACCAGCCACAGCTGTGCAAGCGGAGAGGCATGCGTCGCCGGCGTGAGCCGCAGCGCGGCGTGACAGCAGGCCAGTTGGCCGCCCAGGCTATGGCCGCCCAGGATGCGTGGAAGTTGCGGGTCGTGCCGATCCAGCAAGGCGTGGCTGGCCGGAAGATCCTCGGCCAGCAGCGTGCGGTAGCCCCAATCGTGCTCGCGCGACGGGCGCAGGCTGCTGCTGCCATTGCCACGCCATTCGTGCAGATACACCGCGATGCCGGCCGATGCGAGCACCTGCGCGAACGGTTGATAATGCCGCGCCGCCACGCCCAAGGCCGGCAGCCATAGCAGCGCGGCCAGTGGTTGTGCCGGCGCGTAGCGCATCACCTGCCAGTGGTGCCCGTCGGCGGCGCTCGCGCTCATGGTGGTGCTGTGTACGCTCATGCGCCGTGCGCAGCGCCGAAGTGGTCGAGCACGAGCACATCGCTGTGCCCGGGGCGTTGGCCGAGGTGGATTGCGCGTGCCACGTAGTCGATGGCCGCTTCGCAGGCATTGAGGAGCGACAGGCCCTGGCACAGTTGCGCGGCGATCGCGGCCGACAGACTGCAGCCGGTGCCATGTGCGTCGACCTGCACACGTGGATGCATGAAGGCATCCTGGGTGACGCCGTCATCGAAGCGATCGAACACACGTGCGCCTTCGTGCAGATGGCCGCCCTTGAGCAGCACCGCGTTGGCGCCCAGGTCGAGCAGTGCGGCGGTGGCGTGTTCGGCGGCATCGGCGTCGTCGATGCGGCGGCCGGTCAATAGCTCCGCTTCGGGCGTGTTGGGGGTGACCAGCGTGGCCATCGGCAGCAGACGGGTGCGCAAGGCGTCCAGTGCGGCGTCTTCGAGCAGGCGTGCGCCGCTGGTGGACACCATCACCGGATCGAGCACCACGAATGGTGGGCGATGCCGTTCGAGCAGGTCGGCCACGCAATGGATGACGTCGGCATTGGCCAGCATGCCGAGCTTGACGGCCTGGATCTGGAAATCGGCAAAGCAGGCATCCACCTGCGCCTGCAGAAACGGCAGTGGCGGGATGTGCACGGCGGTGACGGCGCGGGTATGTTGCGCAGTCAATGCGGCGATCGCCGATAACCCGTGCACGCGATGCGCGGCGAAGGTCTTGAGGTCGGCCTGGATGCCGGCTCCACCGCCGGAATCGGAGCCGGCGATGGTCAATGCGGACAGCGTGCTGGGCGTGGTCATGCGCCGATTCTGCACGCTCCGATTGCAGCTGTGCAGAACCGGTGTCTGAACGCTGCTTGCGCCTGCCAGCGCTTACGGCAGGATCACGGCGGTGCCGCGTTCACCGCGATCTGCGAGAACGCGCCGGTCTGCGGGTCGTACAACGCACCCCAGAACATGTTGCCGCCATCGCAGGCCTGGATCGCCTCGTTGGCCGGTTTCATTTGCGGCGTGTTCGGCAGCTTGAAGGCGTTGATGTAGATCAGCTGCTGGCCCCCGATCACCACACCCACGTACTGGCGGTCGAACTCGCGTGGCTCGGCGATGGTGGGCGTCAACGCGTCCTGCCGGGATTCGAGCTGTTCGATCTGCTGATGGTTCGGTGCCCAGTAGCCGGTGATCTGGCCCGGATGACGCGCCGGGCTGTCGCGCGAGCAGGTCTGCAGCACCTGCTCGGCCACGCCCTGGCGCGTGATGATCCACGACTGCCCGTTCTTGAGATTGGTCGGCACGCTGGATGGTCCCTGCGTGGTGGCGCAGCCGGCCAGCGCGAGCACGGCCAGCGCCGCCGCGCCGCGAAGCGCGCGCATCACAACACCTCCGAGGCGAAGTCGGCCAGGCGTGAGCGCTCGCCACGCCGTAGTGTGATGTGCGCGCTGTGCGGCCAGGCCTTGAAGCGATCCACCGCGTAGGTCAGGCCCGAGGTCGTTTCGGTGAGGTAGGGCGTGTCGATCTGTTCGACGTTGCCCAGGCACACGATCTTGGTACCGGGGCCGGCACGGGTGATCAGCGTCTTCATCTGCTTCGGCGTGAGGTTCTGCGCCTCGTCCAGGATCAGATACCGCGACAGGAAGGTACGGCCGCGCATGAAGTTCATCGAACGGATCTTGATGCGGCTTGCCAGCAGGTCGTTGGTGGCGGCGCGCCCCCATGCGCCGCCTTCCTGATTGTGCGTGAGCACTTCCAGGTTGTCGGTCAGCGCGCCCATCCACGGGGTCATCTTTTCTTCTTCGGTACCGGGCAAAAAGCCGATGTCTTCGCCCACGCTGACGGTGGCGCGGGTCATGATGATCTCGCGGTAACGCTGCTGGTCCATGGTCTGCGCCAGGCCGGCGGCGAGCGCGAGCAGGGTCTTGCCGGTGCCGGCGGTGCCGAGCAGGGTGACGAAATCGATCTCCGGGTCCATCAAGGCATTGAGCGCGAAATTCTGCTCGCGGTTGCGCGCCACGATGCCCCACACCGCATGCTGGCCGCTACGGAAGTCGTCCACCAGGCACAGCGTGGCCTTGCCGCCGCCCACCTTGGCCACACGCAGTTCCACTTCGTCTTCGCCAGGCAGGTACAGGTACTGGTTGGGGTACCAGTCTTCGTCTTCGGCCAGCACGATCTCGTAGTGCGTTCGGCCGCGTTCGTTCCAGCTGCGCAGGTCTTCGTTGTGCTTCTGCCAGAAGTCTTCCGGCAGCTCGATGGCGCCGGTGAACAGCAGGCTGAAATCGTCCAGCGCGCGGTCGTTCTGATAATCCTCCGCCACCAGGCCGCTGATGTAGGCCTTGATGCGCAGGTTGATGTCCTTGGACACCAGAATGACCGGCACGTCCGGATGGTCTTCGCACAGCGCCAGCACCGAGGCCAGGATCTTGTTGTCCGGCAGCATGGCGCCGAAGGTGCGGCCCGGGTCGATCGGTTTGATCTGGAAAAACAGCCGGCCGATCGCGGCCTGGCCCTTGAGCTGGATCCCCTGCGGGTGGCTGAGCAGGATGCCGGCCTGGATCTGCTCGGCGTTGGTGTTTTCCAGCAATTCGTCCAGGAACCGGCTCACCTGGCGCGCATTGCGGCTGACTTCGGAGGTGCCCTTCTTGGCGTTGTCGAGCTCCTCGATCACCTGCATCGGCAGGAACACATCGTGTTCTTCGAACTTGAACAGCGCGGTGGGATCGTGCATCAGCACGTTGGTGTCCAGCACGTAGATGCGCTTGCCTCGGGTCATTGGGTGTTCCAAGTGATGGAGCAGGGGCGAGCCATCACGCCTGCAGGTGCAGGGTGATGGAGGACGCGGGAGGCGAGGGGGGTCACTGTTTGGCGTGCGCCTTCACTGCAGCCAGCACGGCCTCGGCATGGCCGGCGACCTTGACCTTGCGCCAGGCCTGCACGACATGCCCCTCGGGCGACAGCAGGAAGGTGTTGCGCTCGATGCCGAGCACCTGTTTGCCGTACATGTTCTTTTCCTTGATCACGTCGAAGGCGCGGCACAGCGCTTCATCGCCGTCGCTGATCAAGGGGAAGGTGAAGCCTTGCTTGGCACAGAAGTTGTCATGCGACTTCACCGAATCGCGCGAGACGCCCAACACCACAGCGCCGGCTTTTTTGAACTGCGGCAGCAGCGCGTTGAAGTCCAGGCCTTCGGTGGTGCAGCCGGGGGTGCTGTCCTTCGGGTAGAAGTACAGCACCAGCCATTTACCGGCATAGTCGCGCAGGCTGGCCTGGGCGCCACCGGAGAGCGACAGCGGCAGGTCGAAGGTTGCGGCGGGCAGTTGCAGTGCGGCGTCGGTCATCGTTGCTCAGCCTCAGGGGGAGGGGCGTGCGGCGCGGTCAGGCCGGGCCGACATCCATCCCATCATAAGCAGCCACATGGAAACGTTTGGCGAGTGCGTCGAACTGCGCATTGCGCTGATTCAGCGACTCGATGGTGTGGTGCTCTTTCTTGTCCACATGCAGGAAATACGACTCCTCGTCGTCGCCATCGTCTTCGTCGCGTTCGCCGAGAAAGATATCGATGACGCGGTAGCCATCCTGGGTCAATTGCTCGGCGAGTTTCTGCAGCGGCTCCTGCGCCGGATCGGCAAAAAAATATTCCCAGCGCAGCGGCCCATCGAGGTTCCAGTCGGTCTCGGAGCGGATGTGGTCGAACATCTGTTTCAGCGCGGATTGGGCGATGGCCATCGTACGTCTGCCTTAGAACTTCATCGGGTCCATGATCGCGTCGAGATTGAGGTGATCACAGAATTCCAGGAAATCATCGCGCAATGCGGCGATGTGCATGTTGGCCGGCACCCCGATCGTCACCTGCGCAGAGAACATCTCCGCGCCGGTCTGCATGGCGCGATAGCGCGTGCTCTGCAGGTTTTCGATGGTGATGCCCTGGCGGTCGAAGAAGTCGGCCAGCTGGAACAGGATGCCGGGCTTGTCGGCGGCGATCACTTCGACGATGTAGGGCAGCAGGTTGGACTGGGTCTGCTTGGGGCCGGTGCGGTACCACACCAGCTTGAGGCCTTCCTCGCGTTCGAGCCGGGTCAGCATCGCTTCGAGCTTGGCGACCGAATCCCAGGAGCCGGTGGCCAGTGCGGTAACCGAGACATCGCGCCCCACCGTGGCCAGACGGGCGTCCACGAGATTGCAGCCGCTGTCGGCGATGCGGCGGGTGACGGGCAACAGGGGGGACTCCGGATGCGTCGTGTAGGCGTTGATCAGGAGGTGGTTTTCGGTCGGCAAAGGCCGGGGTGTCGAGTCGGTCAAAGGGGCTTCCGGCATTGCATCAGGCTGAATGGCCGCCCGGGCAGGCGCCCTGGCGGTGACCAGCATACTTGCCCGTGGTTTCGCGCCGCAAGTAACATGCGGGTGGTCTCAACCCGCGCCCGCGCGGGCCTCCCCTGTCACGTAAGAGCAGCAGAATCTTGTCCCTTTCCGGCATCATCACCGCGCTGGCGACCCCTTTCGGTCCGGATGGCGCACTCGACCTGGATGCCTGGCGGCGGCTGCTGGAGCAGCAGCTGCACGGTGGCGTGCAGGGAATCGTGGTCGCCGGCTCCACCGGCGAAGCCGCCGCGCTGAGCGACGACGAATACGACACGCTGCTGCGCGCCGCGGTGGCGCAGGTGGCTGGCCGGGTGCCGGTGCTGGCCGGCACCGGGCTGTCCGGTACGGCAAAAACCATTGCGCAGACACGCCGCGCCGCCGCGCTGGGTGCGCAGTACGCGTTGGTGGTCACGCCGCCGTACGTGCGTCCGACCCAGGCCGGGCTGAAAGCACACTTCCTGGCAGTGGCCGACAACGGCGGTTTGCCGGTGGTGCTGTACAACGTGCCTGGCCGCACCGGCTGCGACCTGCTGCCGGAGACGGTGGCCGAGCTGGTCGGGCACCCCAACATCGTCGGCATCAAGGAGGCCCGTAGCGAGCCCGAGCGCGTTGCCGCACTGGTGGCGCTGCGCAGCGATAGCTTCGTGGTGCTCAGCGGCGATGACGGCAGCGCAGCGCACGCGATGCTGTCCGGCGCTGCGGGGCTGGTGTCGGTGGCATCCAATGCCTTGCCGGCAGCCTACCGTCGCCTGTGCGATCTGGCCCGCGATGGCCAGCGCGAGGCCGCCACCGCCTGGGATGCGCGCCTGAGCGAATATCACAGCTTCTGCGGGATCGAATCCAATCCCATCCCGGTCAAGGCGTTGCTGCAGCGCGCCGGGATCGGGCACGGCCTGCGCTTGCCGCTGCTGCCACTCTCCGCGGCGCACCAGCCTGCCGCCGACCGCCTTGCCGCCGACGCCATTGCGTTGGAAGCGCTTTCCAGCCGCGAAATGCTCGCGGCCTGACCCAGGAGATCTATCGATGCGTCATTCCGTTTCCCCCGTCCGCGTGCTGTCGCTCGCGTTGCTGGCGACCGCCACCGTCGCTGCCACGAGCGGTTGCAGCTGGTTTCACAAGGGCGCGCGCGGCGACTATGCGCTGGCCCCCGAAGCCCGGCCGCTGGAAGTGCCGCCGGACCTGAACCTGCCCGACACCTCCGGTGCGATGAAGGTGCCAACCCTGGCCTCCACCACGCAACAGAACGCCAACACGCCGCCGTCGGCGAGCGCCAACAGCGGTTTTACCGTGGCCGGCGAGCGCGATGAGGTGTTCGCCAAGGTCGGCACGGCGCTGGCCGAGATTCCGGGCCTGACCATCGCCAGCAAGGCGCAGATGCTGGGTTCCTACGATGTGAGCTACGAAGGCTCCAGCTTCCTGGTGCGCGTGGTCAAGGTCGATGCGGGCAGCTACGTGTCGGCAGTGGACCCGCGCGGCATGCCGGCCACGGCAGCGGCGCCGGTGGCGGTGATCAGCTCGCTCAAGAGCAAGCTTGGCGGCTGAGCGGGGCACACGGCTGGACAGCAAAACGGGCGCCCCTGGCGCCCGTTTTGCGTTATGCGGTTGGGTTGCGGCTGCGCTGTGGGCGCGGCGCCGCATCTGATTGCGGCGATCAGCGCTGCAGCAGCGGCAGCTTGTTCGGCTTGCCGTCCCATTCGGCCGCATCGGGCAGCGGTTCCTGACGCACGGTCAGCACCGGCCAGGCCTTGGCCAGCTCGGCATTGAGCGCGACGAAGGCTTCCTGACCTGCTGGCACGTCGTCTTCCGGGTAGATCGCATTGGCCGGACACTCGGGCTCGCACAGGGTGCAGTCGATGCACTCGTCCGGATCGATCACCAAAAAGTTCGGGCCGACGTGGAAGCAATCCACCGGGCAGACCTCGACGCAGTCGGTGTATTTGCACTTGATGCAGTTTTCGGTGACAACAAAAGGCATGGCGGAATCCGGCGTTTAGCCTGTCAATTCTAAAGCAGTCGGGGGACGGGTGTGGAGTGGATGATCTTTAAGGGTGGCGTTGCGATTTTTGCTGCGGCAGCTGCGTACCGTCCTGCGCAAGTAGTGCCTGTCGGTTAGTCAGGTTGGCTGACGGCGGTGCTCGCTTTGAGCAGTGTTGGGTGAGTTCGTCGAGTTGGCTGTCTGCCGCCTACCTTCACCCCAACCCCTCTCCCGCAGGGAGAGGGGCTTATGCTCCTGCGTTTTTTCGGTCAGACCAGTCCGCGCTGCCTGGCCAGCGCGAACAACCCTGCCGCTGCCAGGTCTTCCGGATGCAGCTGGCTTTGGACGCCCAGATGCTGCAGCGCCAGGGCATACCGCTGGGCCAGCGCCGGGCTGCCGACCAGATGCACGATGGCGTGATCGCCGCGGTGCTCGCGCAGTTCGTGGCCGATCAACAGGCCCGAGAGGTAGGACGGCAGTGCCGCAGAGGACAGCCGTTCGAACAGGCCGAGCGTACGGGTGCCGAACAGGTGGTGGCTGAGGCCGCCGGAGTCGGCGCTGCGGTCGACACCTTGCAGGAATGCGGCGGCGTCCAGTTCGGCGTGATCGTCGTCCATCAGCTTGCCGAGGATGCTGTGTTGACGCAGCACGGCATACAGCTCGCCGGTCATGACGGTGGCGAACCCGGTCAACTGGCCGTTGGCGATCCGCGCCCACTTGCTGTGCGTGCCGGGCAGGCAGGCGACATGCTCGCCGCCGCCAAGTGCGGCGATCAGGCCGACCAGCTGGGTTTCTTCGCCACGCATCACGTCCGGCACGCCGTCGTGTTCGCCGGTGCTCACGCCCGGCACGAACCACAACGTGCGGCCGGGCAGCAGGTCGTCTTCGCTGCGCATCGCCTGGGCGAGCGCGGTGGTGCCGGCCGGGCAGGGCAGATAGGGTTGTTCGACCCAGCCGTTGCGGCTGCCGATCATGCCCGACAGCAGCAGCGGGCCGTTCCAGTCGGCGATCAGCCTGGTGAGTACCTCGGCGAAGCGGCCCTGGCAGGCGAGGATGCCGTCGCTGCCGCGGCGTTGCTCCAGTACGGCGCCGGTGGCGTCGAGCAGATAGGCGCGCAGGCTGCTGGTGCCCCAATCGACGGCGATCATGCGCTGGCCACCCGGCTTTCGGGCAGGCCGGCGATGGCGAGGTCGCACACGAACAGGCTGCCGGCTTCTGGCATGCGCGCGAGTTCTTCGGCGCTATGGTCCAGGCGCGAGGAGATCACGTGCAGGCGGTCCAGCGCCGCGCCGCCGAACGCGCTGCAGCTGGGGTGCTTGATCGGCAATTGCACGATGCGCTCCACGCTGCCGTCGGGGCGGTAGCGCACCACGCGGCAGGCGCGCCATTGCGCGTTCCACAGGTGGCCTTCGCTGTCGATGATCGAGCCATCCGGCTCGGCGTCGTCACGATCCAGGGTGGCGAACACGCGCGTGTTGCTGGTTTGCGCGGTCTCCGGGTCGTAGTCGCAGCACAGGATCTGCGGGCGCACGGAGTCGCAGTAGTACAGCGTGCGGCCGTCCAGGCTGAAGCAGATCGAGTTGGGGATCGACACGCCCGGCAACGGCAAGGCGCGCAAGCCGTGCTTCAGCGAAAATTGATAGAACGCGCCGCGCGCGGCCTTGCTCTCGTGTTCGTCCATGGTGCCGAACACCAGATTGCCATGCCGGTCGACGCGGCCATCGTTGCTGCGCGTGAGCGGGTTGTCGGCTTCGATATCGGCCAGTTTTTCGAATGACAGCAGGTCGGCGTCGGTGTTGTCCGGATCGACCACGCCAATCGCCTTGGCCAAGGCGACCAGCACGCGGCCGTCGTCCATCAGGCCCAGGCAGCCCGGGCGATCGGGCAGCGTCCAGCAGCGCGATTGCACCGTGGCCGGATGATGCCGCCACAGGCGCTTTTCAACGATGTCGACCCAGTACAGCGCCTGGCGCTGCTCGCACCACAGCACCCCTTCGCCATGCGTGCAGCGGCTATCGACCGCCAGTACGGCGGTGTGCTCGGGCGTGCTCACCATTCGGCGATGCTGCCATCGGCATGGCGCCACACCGGGTTGCGCCAGTCCGGCGGGTTTTCGTTTGCGCGCTTGAGCATGTCTTCGTCGATCTCCACACCGAGCCCGGGCTTGGGCAGGGCAGCGATACTGCCATCGACACACTGAAAGTCGTCTTTATTGATGACGTAATCGAGCAGGTCGGCGCCTTCGTTGTAGTGGATGCCGATGCTTTGTTCCTGCAGCACCGCGTTGTGCGAGACGAAGTCCACGTGCAGGCAGGCGGCGAGCGCGATCGGGCCGAGCGGGCAGTGCGGGGCGAAGCCGACGTCGTAGGCTTCGGCCATCGCGGCGATCTTGACGCATTCGGTGATGCCGCCGGCATGCGAGAGATCAGGCTGCACCATGCCGATGCCGCCGGCACACAGCACGTTCTTGAATTCGAAGCGCGAGAACATGCGCTCGCCGGCCGCCAGCGGAATCGAGGTGCTCGCGGCCAGGCGCGGGTAGTACTCGGCCTGTTCGGCCAGTACCGGCTCTTCGACGAACAGCGGCTTGAACGGTTCCAGCTCGCGCAGCAGCGCCTTGGCCATCGGCGCGCCGACGCGGCCGTGGAAGTCGATACCGAAGTCGATGGTGTTGCCGAAGGCCTCGCGGATTTCGGCCACCTTGACCACTGCTGCATCGACCGCACGCGCGCTGTCGATCAGCTTCATTTCTTCGGTGCCGTTGAACTTGAAGGTGTCAAAACCCAGCGCGCGGTAGTCGGTGATCTGCTGGATGATGGCGCCGGGGCGGTCGCCGCCGACCCAGCGGTAGGTCTTCATACGGTCGCGCACCAGCCCGCCCAGCAGCTCGTACACCGGTACGCCCAGCGCCTTGCCCTTGATGTCCCACAACGCCTGATCGATGCCGGCGATGGCGCTCATCAGGATGGCGCCGCCGCGATAGAAGCCGGCGCGGTACATCGTCTGCCACAGGTCGTTGATGCGCGCCGGGTCCTTGCCGACGACATAGCCGGCCAGTTCGTGCACGGCAGCTTCCACCGAACGCGCGCGGCCTTCGATGACCGGCTCGCCCCAACCGGTGATGCCCTCGTCGGTTTCGACCTTGAGGAACAGCCAGCGTGGTGCGGCGTGGTAGGTGGTGAGGCGGGTGATCTTCATCCTTGCAGTTCCTGGTAGGCCTGCACGAAGGCGCGTGCATGCGTCTGGGTTGTTTCGAGCGATTGCGCGGGTTTGTACAGTTCGCCGCCGATGCCGGCGCCGGCCGCGCCCTGGGCGATGAAGCCGGCCAGGGTCTGCGGGCTGACACCGCCGACCACGTAGACCGGGACGTGCTTGGGCAGCACCGAGCGCAATGCGCGCACATGCGCGGCGCCATAGGTCGCTGCCGGGAACAGCTTGAGAATGGTGGCGCCCGCATCGATGGCGTCGAACGCCTCGCTGGCGGTGGCGAAGCCGGCCACCACGGTCAGCCCGCGCGACACCGCATGGCGGATCAGCGACGGACGCGTGTTGGGAGTGACGATGAAGCGCGCGCCGATCTCTGCCAGGGTGTCGACGTCTTCATTGCGCAGCACGGTGCCGGCACCGATCCAGGCGCGCTCGCCATAGGTCTGCTGGGCCAGCGCGATGCTCTGCTCCCAGCGCGGCGAATTGAGCGGGATCTCGATCGCGTCGAAGCCGGCGTCAATCAGCGCGCCGACGTGGGCTAGCGTTTCTTCCGGCGTGATGCCGCGCAGGATGGCGACCAGGGGCAGGGCGAACAGGCTGGCGGTGGTATCTGAGGTCATGCGGTTACTCGCGAGAGAGCGGAAAGCGGCCATTGGCGACCCGGTGGCCGGCAACGTCGGGGGAACTTGCGCACTGCGCGCGGCAACAAGCCGTCGCCGCTGCGCAATGCAGCAGAAAAACGCAGGGCGGGGAAGAGGCGCCGCAACGCGCCGGAGGCGGCGTGGCGCGCGCAGCACGCCTGGAGCAACGGCCCGCAAGTGGCCGGCAAGATGCCGTCATCGTCGTCCACCTCCGCGGTCATGGCGTGCGTGTTGCCACCTCGTCGAAGATGGGTCACGTCTGTTCTGGCCGCGCCCGGGAGGTAGGGGCTCCTGCTGCGGCGAGCGCTAGCCTCGCGCGGGGAGATATGTGCTGCAAATGAAATTTTCGGCATATTCTATTCCTCCGACGAATACACGGCCGCAACCGCATCTCATGGCAAATTCCGGTACCCCATGGTTCAACGCAGCCCGGCTCAAGACGCGCCAACTCCTGCTGCTGCTGCATCTGCACGAACAACGCTCGGTGCTGCGTGCGGCCGAGGCCGCCAGCATGACCCAGCCGGCGGCCTCCAAGCTGCTGGCGGAAATGGAGGACATGCTGGGGGTGAAATTGTTCGAGCGGCATGCCCGCGGTGTCGAGCCGACCTGGTACGGCCACGTGCTGATCCGGCGCGCCCGCGCGGCGATGTCCGAGATCGGCCGCGCGCAGGAAGAGATCGCCGCGTTGCGCGCCGGCCGCATGGGCCAGGCCTCGATCGGGACCGTGGTCAATCCGGGCACCAATCTGGTGCCGCAGGCCATTGCGGAGGTGAAGCGCGAGTTCCCGGACATCCTGGTGCGGGTGGAGATGGACTACAGCCGCCCGCTGGTGGCGAAGTTGCTGGATGGGCAACTGGACATCGTGATCGGGCGCATCCTCGGCCCGGAGGGCGTGGGCGAACTGGAGTTCGAGCCGCTGGCCGACGAGCCGCATTCGGTGATTGCGCGGGCCGGCCACCCGCTGGCCAGCCGGACTGGCCTGCAGCATGCGGATCTGGTGCGGCATGGCTGGATCCTGCCGCCGGCCGACAGCGTGCTGCGCGCACGCCTGGATTCGATGTTCATGGAGCACGGCGTGCAGACGCCGACCAACGCCATCGAGACTTCGTCACTCCCGGTCACCTCGACCCTGCTGCGTGGCACCGACATGCTGACGGCCTTGCCGGTGGAATCGGTGGCGCCGCTGATCCAGGCCAAATTGCTGACCGTGCTGCCGATCGAACTGGGCGTGCGGATGGAATCGTTCGGCATCATCCGTCGGCGCGATTACATCCTTCCGCCGGGTGCCGAACGCATCCTGCAGGCATTGCGCACCACGGCGCGACGGCTGTATCCGGGATTGCGCGGGCCGGAATTCCTTGCCTAACAAGCTCTTCCATTTGTATTCCATGGGGTAATACCAGCCTGTGAATTTTTCATTGGCTGGCGCTAAACCGCGCGCCTATATCTGTGCGTCAGATCGCACGCTGAAGCGCACGTGAAGTCGGGCAGGTGATCGGCGGCAAAGCCGCCATGCAGCGAAAGCGGGACTGGCCTCGGCGCCGGTCCCGATACGATCACGCGGGGCGTCTTGCGTCGCGACAACCAGTCTTCAGTCGTCTTGCGTCCTGGGAGGGATTCAGATGTCCAAGTTTTCAAGCCATGCCTCGGCAGGCACGGGCGTGCGTGCGTGCCGTGCCCCACGTTTGCGTCATTCGACCATGGCCGTCAGCATCGGGCTGCTGCTCGCTGCGCCGGTATACGCACAGCAGGCGCCGGCGGCCAGGGGGGCGCCTTCAGGCACCGCCGGTGCCAGCGCGGTGGACCTGGACACGGTGGAAGTGCGCGGCGTACGCGCCAGCCTGATCAAGTCGCAGGTGATCAAGCGCGATTCCACCCAGATCGTGGATTCGGTCAGCGCCGAAGACATCGGCGCGCTGCCCGACCGCAGCGTCACCGAAACCCTGCAGCGCGTCAGCGGCGTGACCATCGACCACTTCGCCGCGCGCAGCGACCCGGATCACTTCTCCGCCGAAGGCAGTGGCGTGATGATCCGCGGCCTGACCCAGGTGCGTGGCGAGCTCAATGGACGCGACATCTTCAGCGCCGCCAGCGGCCGTGGCCTGAGTTTCGAAGACGTGCCGGCCGAGCTGATGGCCGGCGTGGATGTCTACAAGAATCCGTCGGCCGAAATCATCGAGGGCGGCCTGGGCGGCACGGTCAACCTGCGCACGCGCATGCCGTTCGACAACCCTGGCCGGATCGTCGGCGGCAACGTCGACGTCAACTGGGGCGACATGAGCAAGAAGTACAAGCCGTCGGCCTCGTTCCTGTTCAGCGACCGCTGGGACACCGGCGTCGGCGAAATGGGCTTCATGATCGATATCGCCCATTCGGAACTGGCGACCCGCTCGGACGGCATCCAGGTCGAGCCGTACGTGCGTCGGACCGACGATGCGGTGCTGGCCGGCAGCGGGCGCAGCGAGGTGTTCGTGCCGGGCGGGGTGAACTGGCGCCAGCTGGATTTCGAGCGTAAGCGCGATGGTATCGCCGCAGCCTTCCAGTGGAAGCCCAGCGACCAGACCGAGATCTACGCGCAGTACCTGCGTTCGCGCTACGACATGAACTGGCAGGAGCGCGCCGCGTTCTTCAACGACAGCAACAACAGCATCAGCCCGGCGCCGGGCACCACCTTCCAGTACGACCAGGACGGCGTATTCCAGCGCGGCTCGCCGGTGTCCAACTCCTGGCGCGGCCTGCTGACCGGCGATGGTGTGCGCTTCAATACCGATAACCGCTATTCCGAGCAGCGCACCACCACCTCGGACCTGTCGGTGGGCTTCAGCCATTACTTCAACGACAACCTGCAGATCAAGGGCGACGTGCAGCTGGTGCAGTCGGAAAACGACCAGCTCGACTTCACCGTGTTCAGCGCGACTTATCTGCCGGGGTTGACCTATGACGTGTCGGGCAAGTATCCGACCGTGCAGATCGCCAACCAGGGCTTCACCCAGGACCCGTCCAATTATTTCTGGGCGGCGGCGATGGATCACCTGGGGCATAACCGCGGGCGCCAGCTGTCCACGCGCGTGGACCTGGAATACACCTTCCAGGACAGCAGCTGGCTGCGCTTTGCGCGCTTCGGCATGCGCGCCACCGACCGCAATCAGACCAACAAGAACTCCGGGTACAACTGGGGCGTGCTGTCGGACAACTGGGCAGCCATCCCCGGCAGCGCCAATGGCCTGGCCAACATGTCGCAGTACCTGCCCAACGAGTCGTCGCTGTTCACCTTCTCCGACTTCTTCCGCGGCGGGGTGAACGTGCCGACCACGCTGGTGGTGCCCAATGGGGGGCTGGTCAAGAACTACCGTCGCGCCTCGGAACTGCTGCAGCAGCAGATCGTGGCGCTGCGCGGTTCCGGTTGGGCACCGGACACCTACCAGCCGCAGGACACCAACCGCCAGTTCGAGCGTACCCAGGCCGCCTACGCGGCGCTGTACTTCGGTAACGACGAGGCCTGGGGCGTGCCGGTGGACGGCAATATCGGTGTGCGCATCGTGCAGACCAAGACCCAGGCCGAAGGCTTCGGCCAGTTCCAGGACCTGTCGGGCCTGAACGTTTCGCCCGAGCTGCAGGCCCGCTACACCGGGCAGTACTTCGACAACAACTCGCAGGGCAGCTACACCAACGTGCTGCCGAGCCTGAACATGCGTTTCCGTTTCACCGACAGCCTACAGTGGCGTATCGCCGCCTCCAAGGCGATGGCGCGCCCGGACTACACCCAGCTGCAGCCCTACGTGCTGCTCAACGTGGAGACCGACGACGCCGGCAATGCGACGAACTTTGTCGGTACCGCGGGCAATCCGACCCTCAAGCCGATGACCGCCAACCAGTTCGACACCGCACTGGAGTGGTACTTCGACAACAGCGACATGCTGTACACCACGCTGTTCTACAAGAAGGTCAAGGACTACTTCTCCACCCAGACCCGCAGCGAGACCTACGATAACCGGCAGTGGCTGGTGACCCGGCCCTACAACACCGACGAAGGCACCATTCGCGGCGCCGAAGTGGGCTATACGCAGTTCTTCGACGAATTGCCGGGCTGGATGAGCGGGTTCGGCATCAATGCCAACTTCACCTTCGTCGACAGCAAGGGCGGCGCCAACACCGCCATCGACCCGTACACCCGCACCACGGTGGAAGGCGTGGAGCTGCCGCTGGAAGGTCTGTCGCGGCGCAGCTACAACCTGGCCGGCATCTACGAGAAGGGCCCACTGTCGCTGCGACTGGCCTACAACTGGCGCTCGCGCTACCTGCTGACCACCAGCGACGCGGCCACCCGGTTGCCGACCTGGGCCGACGACTATGGCCAGCTGGATGGCTCGTTCTTCTACCGCTTCAACGAACACCTGCAGTTGGGGATCCAGGCCAACAACCTGACCAATACCGAGACCAAGGTGCTGATGGGGCCCACCTCCTACGAGGGGGGCGAGGTGGATACGCGGCTGTACACCCGCAGTCAGTTCGTCAACGACCGGCGCTACTCGCTGGTGCTGCGCATGAATTGGTAAGTGCGCACGGTCACGGCCCGACTGTGCAGCGATCTGCACAGTTGGGTCCGTCAGGTATGAGTCCGCAGGTTCGGGCCGTGATGCCGGACCTGCCGGGTTTTCCGGTGTTGCTATAGTTTTAACGAATAGCTTTCCAGGAATATTTCATTGGTGTGGCATGACGGCCGCGCCCTATGCTCCCGCCGCAGCCGCAGGTCCGCCCGCCAGGGCAAACCGCGCATCCGCTGACCCGGTGTCCCGGGCGCAGATACGGGCCAGCAACAACGACGGGCAGGGCGTTCGCGCACCTGCCCGCTAAAAACAAGCAGTACATGCGTCCTGGGAGGGAGCACCATGTCAGTGCAACATCGCCACATTCCGGCAGGCCGGGCTGTGGGTCAGCGTTCGATCCGTGATTTCCGCCGCTCCGTGATGGCCATCAGTGTGGCTACCTTGTTGAGCGCGCAGGCCTATGCGCAGGATGCGACCACCACTGCCGCACCGGTATCGGATGCGACCACCCAGCAGCTGGACACGGTGCAGGTCACCGGTACCCGCAGCAGCGTCACCAAGGCGCAGCTGGTCAAGCAGAACGCCGAGCAGATCGTCGATTCCATCGTTGCCGAAGACATCGGCAAGCTGCCCGACAACAACGTCGCCGAAGCGCTGCAGCGCATTTCCGGCATTCAGATTTCGCGCAACTACGGCGAAGGCAGCTCGATCGCCATCCGCGGCCTGACCCAGGTGCGCACCGAGCTCAATGGCCGCGACATCTTCACCGCCAACGACGGCCGTGGCCTGAGCTTCGAAGACGTGTCGGCCGAGTTGCTCGGCGGCGTCAACGTGTACAAGAACCCGTCGGCCGACATGATCGAAGGTGGCCTGGGCGGCACCGTCGACCTGCGCACGCGCCTGCCGTTCGACTATGAAGGCCGCAAGATCGCCGGCAGCGTCCAGTACAACTATTACGACCTGGCCGACGACGGCAAGCCGGCGTTCTCGGGCCTGTTCAGCGATCGCTGGCAGACCGGCATCGGCGAGATCGGCATCCTGGTGAACTATTCGCAGCAGAAGAGCCCGTTCCGTCAGGACACCATCTCGATCGAGCCGTGGTATACCCAGACCGATCTGCCGGGCTACGAAGGGCAGGGCGTGTCGGTACCGCACGGTGCCGGCATCAACACCACCGTCGGTGAGCGCGAGCGCAAGACCGGCGCGTTTGCGATGCAGTGGCGCCCGAACGATTCGGTCGAGGTCTACACGCAGGTGCTGCGTTCGGACTACGACTTCAGCTGGCAAGATTATTCGTTCTTTGCGCTGACCCAACAAAATCCGATTCAAGGATTGCCCGGTATCCAGGTCAACGGTCGCAACGAATTCGTCAATGGCTCGTTCCAGAATGTGCCGACCGAATCCAACACCAGCTTGACCGAGCGTCACTCGGTGACCACCGATTACTCGCTGGGTGCCAAGTGGACGGTCAACGAAAAGCTGACCCTGAGCACCGACTTCCAGTACGTTGATGCCACCACCAAGGGTACCCGGTACATCTTAGCAACCGGGCAAGACACCAGCCCGCAGTTCAACGTCGACTTCCGTGGCACGCTGCCGCGCCTGTCCGTCACCGATGCCAGCGGCTCAGAGGGATATCTAGCCGACGTCAACAACTACGACGGCTGGCGCTACCACCTGGACAACAAGGACGACAATGAAGGTACGGAGTTCGCCTGGCGTTCGGACATGGACTTGGCGTTCGATAGCGACTTCGTGCGTAGCTTCAAGGCGGGTGTGCGTTATACCGATCGCGATGCCGAAACAAAAGGCAACGTGTGGCGCTTCATGTGTTTGAACACCGCCTGCGGTGCTGCGACCGACTCGCCATTCGCGGCTTTCCCCAGCATCGGTCTCACGAACAATCCAATTACCGATTTTTTCCGCGGACAAAGCAACACTTTTGGACGCACGCTGACAGCAGCCAATTCGGCAGTGTCAAACTATGAGCAGACTCTGGCCACGTTTGGCGCCAGCCCGCTTGTATTTGCACCCAACAACATCAACACGCAGAACGAAAAGACCTACGCGGCGTATGGTGTACTGCGTTTCGGCGTGGATGGCGACATCCCGTTTGACGGCAACATCGGTGTGCGCGTTGTGCGTACTGAGGTAGGTTCACAAGGGGTGAGAACCGGAACGGATTCGGAGGGCGGCGGTTTGATCCCAGTCGATGTTCAACGCACCTACACTGACGTGTTGCCTAGCTTGAATTTGCGTTGGATGCTCAGTGATCAGCTGCAGTGGCGCTTCGCTGCCTCGCGTGGCATTTCCCGCCCGACGTTTGATCGACTCAATCCTAATTTGAGTTTGGGAACCAATACCGGTGCAGGCGGCTCGACGTTTATTGGCAGCGCGGGTAACCCGGATCTTGAGCCTATGAAAGCCGATCAGTTCGACACTGCGTTGGAATGGTATTTTGGGCAAGGCTCCATGGTGTACGGCACAGCTTTCTACAAAAAAGTGGAGGGCTTCATCGCCAGCGCGGTGTTTGATGAGACCTATGGTGGGCGTCCCGCAGAGATCACCCGCCCGGTCAACGGCGATGCCGGCAAGATCCGTGGTGCTGAGCTGGGCTATACGCAGTTCTTCGACTTCCTGCCGGGCTGGCTGAGCGGCTTCGGCCTGCAGACCAACTACACCTACGTCGACAGCGAGGCGCCGAGCCCCACTGCTACCGACACCAATGGCCAGGCGCTGACCGTGCCGCTGGAAGGCCTGTCCAAGAACAGCTACAACGCGATCCTCAGCTACGAAACGGCGCGCTTCCAGGGCCGTGTGGCCTACAACTGGCGCAGCGACTGGCTGGTGACCACCGCGGGCAACGGCACCGGCAACCTGCCGGTCTACAACAAGGGCTTCGGCCAGCTGGATGCCTCGCTGCGTTTCAACATCAATGATGTGTGGTCGATTTCGCTGGACGGCGTGAATCTGCTCGATACCCGTCGCGAAAGCTACCTGGGTAACGAGTCGCGCTACCGCGACTTCGTGATCAACGATCGTCGGTATGGCCTGACGTTGCGGGCCAGCCTGTAGAACGCGCCGTAGGAAGTGCGTCTCCGGTCCGGCGAGCTGTGCAGGCAGCTCGTTGGGCCGGTGTTTTTCCTATCGATGGCCACGCCATCGATCGCGAGGGGAGCCGGAGGAATGATCGCCGTAATCGATCCGCCTACTAAGCGCCGCCTTTTCGCAGCACACGCGTGGCTGACTGCTGTTTGCCTGACGCTGGTGTTGCTCTTCATGACGTCCACCGTGGCTGCGGCCGAGCCCGCCACGCCAGGTCCCTATCAATGGCGTAGCGTCGCCATCGGCGGTGGCGGTTTTGTCACCGGCGTGCTGTTTCATCCTGCCGAGCGCGATCTTGCCTATGCCCGTACCGATGTCGGCGGTGCGTACCGCTGGGACGCGCGAACGCAGCAGTGGGTGGCACTGACCGACTGGTTAGGCGCCGACGACTGGAACCTGATGGGTATCGATGCCTTCGCCATCGATCCTGCCAACCCCGAGGCCATCTACCTGGCTGCCGGGACCTACATGCACGAGCGTACCGGCAATGCAGCCGTGCTGCGATCGTTCGACCGCGGCCGCAGCTTCGCGCGCGCCGATCTGCCGTTCAAGCTCGGCGGCAATCAATTGGGGCGCGCCAACGGCGAGCGGCTGGCGGTGGACCCGCACGATGGCCGCGTGCTGTTGCTGGGTTCGCGTGATGCCGGCCTGTGGCGCAGCAACGATCGCGGCGCGCACTGGGCGCGGGTGGAGGGATTTCCGGCCGAGGCATTGGCCGGCGCCACGGCGCGCAACCATGTCGGGCGCGAACAGGCGGTGGGGATCGCCTTTGTGGTGTTCGACGCCGCCAGTGGCCGCGCGGGTGCTCCCACGCCGCGGATCTACGTCGGCGTGTCCACCGCGCAGACCAGTCTGTATGTTTCCGAGGATGCCGGCCGCAGCTGGTCGGCAGTGCCCGGGCAACCGCAGGGGCTGCGTCCCAGCCATATGGAAGGCAGCCGCGACGGGCACTGGTATCTGAGCTACGGCGATCAGCCCGGCCCGGATTTGATGGCCGGTGGCGCGCTATGGAAATACACCCCCGCGCAGGCGCGCTGGAGCGAGATCAGCCCGATCGCGCAACCGGCCAATGGCGACGGCTTCGGCTGGGGCGCGGTGGCGGTGGATCCGCAACAGCCGCAGGTGATACTGGCCAGCACCTTCCGTCGCCGCACGCCGCGCGATGAGCTGTTTCGCAGTGTCGATGGCGGCAAGCACTGGACGCCGCTGTTGGCCGACGCGGTGTTCGATCACAGCGCCGCGCCGTGGACCTCGCATGCGAGTCCGCACTGGATGGGCGCGCTGGCCATCGATCCGTTCGACAGCAACCACGCCCTGTTCGTCACCGGTTACGGCATCTGGGCCTCGCGCAACCTTCAGGACTTCGCCAGTGCGCAGCAGCCACTGCAGTGGTGGTTCCAGGACCGCGGGCTGGAAGAAACCGTGCCGCTGGATCTGCTCAGCCCGATGGCCGGTGCCCATCTGCTCAGCGCGCTCGGCGACATCGATGGATTTCGCCACGACGACCTGAATACCGCACAGCTGCAATACGCAGGCCCGCGTCTGACCAATGGCGAAAGCATCGACGCCGCCGGACAGGTTCCGATGACGGTGGTGCGCAGCGGCACGGTGCGCGACCGTCGCAACAACGAGATCCGCGCGCTGGTCTCGCGCGACGGTGGCGCGCACTGGGAGGCGTTTGCCAGTGAACCGCCGGCCGGGCAGGGCGCAGGCACCATCGCGATTGCGGCAGACGCCTCGCAGGTGATCTGGGCGCCGCAGGGCGGCGGCAACTGGCGCACGGCCACGATGGGCAAGCAGTGGCAGCGCGTGCAGGGGCTGCCGGACACCGCGGTCGTGGCGGCCGACCGCGTCGATGCGCAGCGCTGGTATGCCGTCGACACCGTCAGCGGTGGCCTGTATGCAAGTACCGATGGCGGGGCCAGCTTCCGCAACACCGGGCAGCAGGTCGGCAATCCGGCACGCGATGAGCGCGCCCGCCCGCAACTGCGGCCCGATCCATGGCGTGCCGGCGTGGTGTATCTGGCCAGCCCCTCGCTGGGCGTGATGCGGTGGCAGGACGGACGCCTGCAGACCCTGTCCAGGCCCGACGAAGCGCGCTCGCTGGGCATCGGCAAGCCGCTGCGTGACGGGGCGCCGCCGGCGCTCTACCTGGCCGGCCGCGTGGACGGCGTGGATGGCGTGTTCCGTTCCGACGACGAAGGCGCGCACTGGCTGCGCATCAACGACGATGCGCACCGCTTCGGCAAGCCCTATAGCGTCACCGGCGACCCACGACGTCACGGTCGGGTGTATTTCGCCACCGGTGGGCGTGGCATCTTCTACGGCGACCCACGATGAGCGCTGCATGCCTGCGCGCGTCATCGCGCTGTCGTACCGTGACCGCCTTCATCCCCCGCCGAACCGTTGCGCGCCGACCGGCCGCGCCGACCCTGGAGATCACCGCATGACCGTTCCTTTCGTTCGCCGCGCATGCCTGCTGGGTCTGGCCCTGGCCAGCCCACTCGCGCTGGCCCAGCCGACGCTGCCCTTGCTGTTCGCCGATGGCGCGGTGTTGCAGCGCGACCAGCCGATGCCGGTGTGGGGCTGGGCGACGCCGAAGGCGACCATCACCGTCAGCTTCGACGGCAAGCGCGCCACCGCCAAGGCCGATGCGGCCGGGCAGTGGAAGGTCCGGCTGCCCGCGCACACCGCCGGTGGCCCCTACGTGCTGCGTGTGCAGGGCGACGGTGGCGACGTGCAGGTGCGCGATGTGCTGGTGGGCGACGTGTGGCTGGCCAGCGGGCAATCGAACATGGAATGGCCGCTTGCCCAGGCCAGCGATGGCGCACAGGCGGTGGCCGCGGCCAACGACCCGCAGCTGCGCCATTTCAAGGTGCCCAAGTCGTGGTCGGTGCAGCCGGAAGCACGCCTGACCGGCGGCGACTGGAAGGCGGCCACGCCGGCCAATGCCGGTGAGTTCACTGCGGTTGGTTACTTTTTCGCCAAGGAGCTGCGTGCCATCACCGGCGTGCCGATCGGCATCGTCAACAGCACCTGGGGCGGCAGCGCCATCGAAGCATGGATGGATGCCGCATCGCTGGGCCTGAATGCCGCCCAGAACCAGGGCGCGATCGAGGCGATCAAGCAGCGCGATGCTGCCGCGCAGGCGGCCACCGGCAAGCGCATCGCGCGCTGGCCCAAGGTCGATGGCGACATGCCGCAGTGGCGCGAATCTGATTTCGACGACAGCGACTGGGACAGCATCCCGACCACCCAGCAATGGGAAGCCAGCGGCTATGACGGCATGGACGGCATCGCCTGGTATCGCACCACGGTGACCCTGAGCGCTGCCGAGGCCAAGGCCGGCATAGCGCTGGGCGTGGGCCAGATCGACGACTCGGACATCACCTACGTCAACGGCCAGCAGGTCGGCACCACCGAGAAGCAGTGGAACCTGCCGCGCGTCTACCGCGTGCCGGCGTCCGCATTGCATGCCGGCGTCAACCACATCGCGGTGCGCGTGGAAGACCTCAGCGGCGGTGGCGGCATGCATGGCCCGGATGAACAGCGCTTCGTGCAGACCAATGTCGGCGCCAAGCGCGCGTTGAGCGGCTGGAAATTCCGACCCGCCGCGGTGCGGGTGTCGTTGACCGACAACAAGAACCAGCTGCCCACGCTGCTGTACAACCAGATGATCCATCCGCTGCAGCCGTTCCCGGTCAAGGGCGTGATCTGGTACCAGGGCGAGACCAATGCCAGCGAGGCCGGCGCGGTGAAATACCGCGAGCAGTTCGCCGCGATGATCCAGCAGTGGCGCGCCGAGCGTGGCGACAAGACGCTGCCGTTCCTGTGGGTGCAGCTGGCCAACTTCAAGGCCGGCGGCGACAAGGGCGAGCTGAGCCCGTGGGCGCTGCTGCGCGAGTCGCAGTCCAAGACGCTGGCACTGCCGGCGACGGGGCAGGCGGTGATCATCGATATCGGCAACCCCACCGACATCCATCCCACCAACAAGCGCGATGTGGGGCATCGCCTGGCGCTGGCCGCGCGGCATGTGGCCTATGGCCAGACGCTGGTGTACAGCGCGCCGGTGTTCAAGCGGGCGAGCTTTGACGGCGGCAAGGCGGTGCTGAGTTTCGACCTGCAGGGCAGCGCATTGCAGGTGCGCGGCGGCGCTGCAGTGCAGGGCTTTCGCATTGCCGGCGCCGATCAGCGCTTCCATCCGGCCACTGCGCAGATCGATGGCGACCGCGTGACCGTGCGCAGCGATGCGGTGCCTGCACCGGTGGCAGTGCGCTACGGCTGGAGCGAGAACCCCGAGGACGCCAACCTGGTCAATCGCGACGCCCTTCCTGTTTCCCCCTTCCGCACCGATACCTGGTGACACGGAGTCTTATGTCCATGCATTCCCCCGTTACGCGTGTGATCTCTTCGTCCACTGCACGCCGTTGTCTGCGTCCGCTCCTGCTGTCTGCGTTGACGCTGGCGCTGGCGGCCTGTCAGTCCGGCGAGCAGGACACCAGTGCAAGATCCGGCGCAGCCACACCGGCCGCCAACACCGCCGCCACGCCGGCAGGCGGCGCAGCAGCGCCGGCCGCGCAGACGCCGATGCCGCAGTTCGTCAGCAAGGACGGCAAGCATGCGTTGATGGTCGACGGTGCGCCGTTTTTGATCCTCGGCGCGCAGGTCAACAACTCCAGCAACTATCCCGGCGTGATGGACAAGGTGTGGCCGGCGATCCAGGTGCTGGGCCCCAACACCGTGCAGGTGCCGATCGCCTGGGAACAGGTGGAGCCGGAAGAAGGCAAGTTCGATTTCTCCTTCGTCGATACGCTGCTCACCCAGGCGCGCGAACACAAGGTGCGCCTGGTGCTGCTGTGGTTTGCAACCTGGAAGAACAACGGCCCGCAATACGCGCCGCATTGGGTCAAGACCGACAACCAGCGTTTCCCGCGCGTGGTGACGCGCGAAGGCAAGTCGATTGGCTCGCTGTCGCCGCATGCGCAGGCCACCCTGGATGCCGACCGCAAGGCGTTCGTCGCCTTCATGCAGCATCTGAAGAAAGTTGACCCGCAACACACCGTGATCATGATCCAGCCGGAGAACGAGGCGGGCACCTATGGCAGCGTGCGCGACTTCTCGCCGATGGCGCAGAAGCTGTTCGACGGCCCGGTGCCGGAGGAACTGCTCAAGCGCCTGAACAAGCAGCCCGGCAGCTGGGCGCAGGTGTTCGGTGCCGATGCCGATGAGTTCTTCCATGCCTGGTCGATCGGCCGCTACATCGACCAGGTGACCGAAGCCGGCAAGGCCGAATATCCGTTGCCGATGTACGTCAACGCCGCGCTGCGTGGCCCGTTCAATCCCGGCCAGCCCGGCCAGTACGCCAGCGGTGGCCCCACCGACAACGTCCTGGATGTGTGGAAGGCCGCCGGCCCGCATATCGACCTGCTGGCCCCGGACATCTACATGCCCGAATACCGCATGTACACCACGGTGCTGGAGCGCTACGCGCGGCCGGACAATGCCTTGTTCGTTGCCGAAACCGGAAACCGCCCCGAGTACGCGCGCTACCTGTTCCCGACGCTGGGCCACGATGGCATCGGCTGGTCGGCGTTCGGCATGGATTACACGCGCTATTCCAACTATCCGTTGGGTGCCAAGCACGTCAACGAAGAAACCCTGGCACCGTTCGCGCTGGGCTTTGACCTGGTCAAGCGCGGCATGCGCCCGTTCGCCAAGGCCGCGTCGGAAGGCAAGCTGCACGGCACCGCCGAAGAACCCGGCCAGGCCGTGCAGGAGCTCAAGCTCAACGACCGTTGGAGCGCCACCATTACTTACGGCGTGCCGCAGTTCTGGTTCAAGGGCGAGCCGCCGGGCAACCCGGAGCCGATCGGTGCTGCGCTGATCGCCGAGCTGGGCCCGGACGAGTTCCTGGTCACCGGCTACCACGCGCGCGTGACCCTGCACCCGGCCAGCGAAGCGACCGCCAACATGATTTACGACCGCGTCGAAGAGGGCGTCTACGAAGGCACGGACTGGAAGTTCGAGCGCAACTGGAATGGCGACCAGACCGATTACGGCGTCAATTTCTCCAGCGCGCCGCAGCTGCTCAAGATCAAGCTCGCCACCTTCAAGTAAGCGTGGGTGACACCCGCTGCGCCGGCGTCATGCCGGCGCAGCAGATGCGACCGACGCGGCATGGTGCACCGATGCACCTGGCCGCTACCACGCTCACCGGACGACTGCCTGCAACGCGGTTGACCACACCATCATCAAGACCACGCAACGCTGCCCCCGCAGCCTGTTTCGCAATTCAAAGGGAGTGACCATGCAAACCACCATCCGTTCCGCCGGCAACGTGCCCGCCAACCGGCGTACACCGCTGGCCCATTGCCTGGCGTTGTCGCTGGCCCTGCTGGCCAATGCCGCGCATGCGCAGGAAGTCCGCAAGGCCGCCGATGGCGTCACCGTGGTGCCGAGCGCCAAGGGCGCTGCGCCGGTGCGTCTGCAGGTGGTCGATAGCGGCATCATCCGCGTCAGCGCGGACCCGGACGGCGACTTCGCCCGCAGCCCCAGCCTGATGCGCGTACCGGTGCAGGGCGACACCGCCTTCCAGGTGGCCGAGCAGGGCGACAACGTGCAGCTGAAGACCGGCAAGGTCACCGCCACCGTCTCCACCGTCGATGGCCATGTCAGCTTCGCCGATGCCAACGGCAAGCCGGTGCTGGCCGAAGTGGCCGGCGGGCGCAGCTTTGCGCCGCTGAAGGTGGAAGGCAAGCAATACCTGAGCGTGCGTCAGCGCTTCCAGTCGCCCGATGACGAAGCGCTGTACGGCTTCGGCCAGCACCAGCAGGGCTGGATGAACCAGAAGGGCCGCAACGTCGAGCTGCAGCAGAACAACATCGACATGGCGGTGCCGTACCTGGTGTCCAGCCGCAACTACGGCCTGCTGTGGGACAACAACTCGATCACCCGCCTGGGCGACCCGCGCGGCCTGCAGCCGCTGCCGAAAACGCTGAAGTTGTACGACGCCAAGGGCAAGGCCGGCGCGCTCACCGCACGCTATGCGATCAACGGCAAGCAAATCCTCGAACGCCGCGAGAGCGAGGTGAACTACCAGTACCTGAGCGATCTGCCCAAGTATCCGAAAAAGGCGATCACCAAGGACAAGAACAGCCGCATGCAAGTGACCTGGGAGGGCGAGATCGAAGCGCTCACCGGTGGCGAACACACCTTCTCGCTGTATTCGAGCGAATACGCCAAGTTGTATGTGGACGGCAAGCTGGTGATCGACCGCTGGCGCCAGAACTGGAACCCGTGGAATCACGAATTCAAGCTCGATCTGGAACCGGGCACGCGCCACACCGTCAAGATCGAATGGGACCTGATCGACCCCAGCTACATCGCGTTGCTGCATCGCGACCCGCTGCCGGCTGCCGAAGCGAAGGACCTGTCGCTGTGGTCCGAAGCGGGGCAGATGATCGACTACTACTTTGTCTCGGCCGACTCGTACGACCAGGCCGTGGCCGGCTACCGCGAACTCACCGGCAAGTCGGTGATGCTGCCCAAGTGGGCCTATGGCTTCTGGCAGAGCCGTGAGCGCTACAAGAGCCAGGACGAGCTGGTGGGCGCGGTGGCCGAATACCGCAAGCGCAAGCTGTCGCTGGACAACATCGTGCTCGACTGGTCGTACTGGCCGGAAGACGCCTGGGGCTCGCATGATTTCGACCCCAAGCACTTCCCGGATCCGGATGGCATGGTCAAGGCCGTGCACGACATGCACGCGCAGATCATGATTTCGATCTGGCCCAAGTTCTATCCCACCACCGCCAACTACAAGGAACTGGACGCTGCCGGTTTCATGTTCAAGCGCAACGTGGAGGTGGGTGAGCTGGACTGGATCGGCAAGGGCTACAAGAACTCGTTCTACGACCCGTATTCGGAAAAGGCCCAGGCCATCTTCTGGCGTCAGGTCAACGAAAAGCTCAACAGCAAGGGCTTCGATGCCTGGTGGATGGACGCCGACGAACCGGACGTGCATTCCAACCTGGACATCGCCGAGCGCAAGGCACGCACCACGCCCAATGCGCTGGGCTCGTCCACCGAGTACTTCAACTCCTATCCGCTGCCGCACACCCACGGCGTCTACGTGGGTGATCGCGCGGCCGACGACAAGCGCGTGTTCATCCTCTCGCGCAAGGGCTACGCCGGCACGCAGCGCAACGCGGTGGCGGTGTGGAGCGGCGACATCGTCTCGCGCTGGGATGACCTCCGCGAGCAGATTTCCGGTGGCGTGAACATGGCGCTGTCGGGCCTGCCCAACTGGACCTTCGACATCGGCGGCTTTGCGGTGGAGAAGCGCTACGAGAACCAGGACCCGGCGCATTTGCCGGAATGGCGTGAGCTCAATACGCGCTGGTTCCAGTTCGGTGCGTTCGTGCCGATCTTCCGCTCGCACGGCCAGTTCCCGTACCGCGAAATCTGGAACATCGCCCCGGAAGGCACGCCGTTCTACGAGAGCATGGCGTACTACAACCGCCTGCGTTACGCATTGCTGCCGTACATCTACAGCCTGGCCGGTGATACCTACCAGCGCGATGGCGTGATCATGCGCGGCATGATGATGGACTTCCCCAACGACGCGAAGGCGCGCGACATCAACGACCAGTACCTGTTCGGCCCGGCATTCCTGGTCGCACCGGTCACCAGCTTCGGTGCCACCTCGCGGCAGGTGTATCTGCCGGCCGGCACCAGCTGGCTGGATTTCGCCACCGGCAAGCGCTATGAGGGCGGCCAGAGCATTGAAGCCGCCGCGCCGATCGAACGCATGCCGCTGTTCGTGCGTGCCGGCTCCATCGTGCCGACCGGCCCGGTGCAGGAATACGTGGACCAGATCCCGGATGCGCCGCTCACCGTGGTGGTCTACACCGGCGCCGATGGCCAGTTCTCGCTGTATGAGGACGACGGCAAGGGCTATGGCTACGAGAAGGGCGAGTTCAGCCGCATCCCGCTGGTCTGGAACCAGGCCAAGGGCGAGCTGAGCATCGGCAAGCGCGAAGGCAGCTGGACCGGCATGCAGGCCAAACGAACCATCAACGTGCGCTTCGTCGATGGCCCGCGCGACGACGCCGGCGCACTCGCGCCCAAGACCGACACCACCATCCAGTACGACGGCAAGCCGGTCAGCGTGTTGCAGCGCAAGATTGCGTCCGGCAAAGCGCGTCGTCGATGATCGCAGGCTGTCTTCAGTCGATGAGCAAGCAGATGCCGGAACGCCGCAAGGCAGTCGCGGGCGGTTCCGGTGATGCAGCACGGCGGTGGCCGTGCTGACCCGTCGCGAACTGTGCAAGGCAACCGGGGCCGCACTTGCGGTCCTGGGCGCCGCGCCGGTGGCTGCACAGGCGGCGCGTGCTGCAACCGCCGGCGGTTTGCCAGCGGTGGCGCCCGTCGGTGCCTTGCAGCTGTGGTATCGCGAACCGGCCAATGAATGGGTGGAGGCCTTGCCGGTAGGCAATGGCCGGCTCGGTGCGATGGTGTGGGGCGGTATTGCCCACGAGCGTCTGCAACTCAACGAAGACACCTTGTATGCGGGCGGCCCCTACGATTCCACCAGCCCGGACGCATTGGCGGCGTTGCCGCAGGTGCGCGCGCTGATCTTCGCCGGGCGCTATGCAGAGGCCGAACAACTGGCCGATGCCAAGCTGCTCTCGCGCCCGCTCAAGCAGATGCCGTATCAACCGCTGGGCGACCTGTTGCTGGATTTCGATCGTGCCGACGGCATCAGCGCGTACCGGCGTCAGCTCGATCTGGACACCGCCGTGGCCACCACCACGTTCCGCTCCGGCGGTGCGGTGCACACGCGCGAGGTGTTCGTTTCGGCGCAATCGCACTGCATCGTGGTGCGCTTGTCGTGCGACCGGCCACGCGCCATTTCCCTGCGCGTGGGCATCGACAGCCCGCAAAGCGGCGAGGTCACCGCGGAGCAGGGCGGTTTGCTGTTCAGCGGCCGCAACGGCAGCTTCGCCGGCATCGAAGGCAAGCTGCGGTTTGCATTGCGGGTGTTGCCGCAGGTGAAGGGCGGCACGGTGACCGCGTTGCGCGACCGTCTGCGCATCGAGGCGGCCGATGAAGTGGTGCTGCTGCTCACGGCAGCCACCAGCTACCAACGCTTCGATGCGGTCGATGGCGATCCGCTTGCATTGACCGCAGCAAGTTTGAAAAAAGCCGCCAAACTGGATTTCCCGTCGCTGTTGCGTGCGCATCTGGCCGATCATCAACGCCTGTTCCGGCGCGTGGCGATCGACCTGGGCACCAGCGACGCGGCACGCCTGCCCACCGGCGAACGCGTGCAACGCTTTGCAGGCGGCGACGACCCGGCACTGGCCGCGCTGTATCACCAGTACGGCCGTTACCTGTTGATCTGCAGCTCGCGGCCCGGCACCCAGCCGGCCAACCTGCAGGGCATCTGGAACGACCTGATGCAGCCGCCGTGGGAAAGCAAGTACACCATCAACATCAACACCGAGATGAACTACTGGCCCAGCGAGGCCAACGCGCTGCACGAGTGCGTTGAACCGCTGGAATCCATGCTGTTCGATCTGGCCAAGACCGGCGCGCATACCGCCAAGGCGCTCTACGACGCGCCCGGTTGGGTGGTACACAACAACACCGATCTGTGGCGCCAGGCCGGCCCGATCGATGGGGCCAAGTGGAGCCTGTGGCCGATGGGCGGGGTGTGGTTGCTGCAGCAGCTGTGGGACCGCTGGGATTACGGCCGCGACCGCGCGTACCTGGGCAAGATCTATCCGCTGTTCAAGGGCGCGGCGGAGTTCTTCGTTGCCACCCTGGTACGCGACCCGCAGACCGGGGCGATGGTCACCAACCCCTCGATCTCGCCGGAAAACCAGCACCCGTTCGGTGCGGCGGTGTGCGCCGGGCCGACCATGGATGCGCAGTTGTTGCGTGACCTGTTCGCGCAGTGCATCGCCATGAGCAAGCTGCTCGACGTGGATGCGGATTTCGCCCGGCAGCTGACCACGCTGCGCGAGCAGTTGCCGCCCAACCGCATCGGCAAGGCCGGCCAATTGCAGGAGTGGCAACAGGATTGGGACATGCAGGCGCCGGAGATGCAGCACCGGCATGTCTCGCATCTGTATGCCCTGCATCCGTCCAGCCAGATCAACCTGCGCGATACGCCCGAGCTGGCCGCCGCAGCCAGGCGCACGCTGGAAATCCGTGGCGACAACACCACCGGCTGGGGCATCGGCTGGCGCTTGAACCTGTGGGCGCGGCTGGCCGATGGCGAGCATGCGTATCGCATCCTGCAATTGCTGATCTCGCCCGAGCGCACCTACCCGAATCTGTTCGACGCACATCCGCCGTTCCAGATCGACGGCAACTTCGGCGGCACCGCCGGTATCACCGAAATGCTGTTGCAAAGCTGGGGCGGCAGCGTGTTCCTGCTGCCCGCATTGCCCAGCGCATGGCCGCGCGGCAGCGTGCGCGGCCTGCGTGTGCGCGGCGGTGCCAGCGTCGATCTGGAATGGGACGCCGGTCGCTTGCAGCAGGCACGGGTGCACAGCGATCGTGGTGGGCGTTATCAACTGTCCTACGCCGGGCAGACCCTGGACCTGGAACTGGGCGCAGGCCGCACCCAGCAGGTGGGACTCAACAACAACCGATTGGTGAAGCAATGAGCTTGTACGTAGGACTGGACGTGGGCACGCAGAGCGTCAAGCTGGTGGCCTACGACGCGCAGGACCGCGCCGTGGTCGCCACCATCGCAGCGCCGATGGAGCTGATCAGCCGCGACGACGGCACCCGCGAGCAACAGGCGCAGTGGTGGATCGATGGCATCGTGCATTGCTTTGCGCAGCTCGATGGCGAGCAGCGTGCGCGCGTGCGCGGCATTTCCGTCTCCGGCCAGCAGCATGGCTTTGTGCCCGTGGCCGCCGATGGCAGCGTTACCGCACCGGTCAAGCTGTGGTGCGACACCAGCACCGCGCCGGAATGCGACGAGATCATGGATGCGGTCGGCGGCGCGGCAGGCAGCGTCGCAACCGCGGGCAACCCGATCATGGCCGGCTACACCGCCTCCAAGTTGCCGTGGACGCGCAAGCACCGTCCCGAGGCGTACGCCGCGATGGCCACGGTGATGCTGCCGCACGACTACATCAACTTCTGGCTCACCGGCGAGCGCTTTGCCGAAGTCGGCGATGCCTCCGGCACCGGCTGGCTGGACGTGCGCACGCGCCAGTGGTCCGAGCGCATGCTTGGCGCGGTGGATGCGCAGCGCGACCTGCGTGACGCATTGCCACCGCTGGTGGAAACCGGCGCGGTCTACCCATTGTCCGATGCCGCGGCCGAGGCGTTGAATTTGCCGGCTGGCGTACGCGTCACCACCGGCGGTGGCGACAACATGATGGCCGCCATCGGCACCGGCAACGTGGTGCCGGGCCGCCTGACCATGAGCCTGGGCACCAGTGGCACCTTGTTCGCCTACGCCGATCACCCGGTGGTGGACGACGAGGCACGCTGGGCGGCGTTCTGCTCGTCCAGCGGCGGCTGGCTGCCGCTGATCTGCACGATGAACTGCACCGTCGCCACCGAGGCGGTGATGCGCATGTTCTCCATCACCCGCGACCAGACCGAAGCGATGATCGCCGACACCGCGCCGGGCGCCGACGGCCTGGTGTTGCTGCCGTTCTTCAACGGCGAGCGCACGCCCAACTTGCCCGATGCACGCGGTTGCCTGTTCGGCATGGACCTGCACAACACCACCGCCGCGCATTTCTATCGCGCCGCCATGGAAGGGGCGACCTACAGCCTGCGCAACGGCTTCGACGCCTTCGTGGCGGCCGGCTTGCAGTTCGACACCATCCTGCTCACCGGCGGCGGCAGCAAGAGCGCGCAATGGCGGCAGATGGTCGCCGACGTGTTCAACCTGCAGGTCGTGGTGCCAACCCAGCCCGAAGGCGCGGCCTTCGGTGCCGCGCTGCAGGCCCTGTGGGCCTGCGACCGCGACGATGGTGGCGATGCCGCGCTGTCGGATGTGGTGCTGGAGCACCTGCAGGTGGACGATACGCTTGCCGCGCAGCCCGACCCGCAGCGCGTGGCCCAGTACCAGCAGCATTACCAGACCTTTCTCAAGCACCTGCAGGTCGTTAGCCCGCTCTACGCCGGCTGAGCGACACGCTTTTTTCTACAACTCCCCCAGCAGCAAGGACATCACACCCCATGAGCAACACCGTTTTCATCGGCGCGAAGGAATATTTCCCCGGCATCGGCAAGATCGGCTTCGAAGGCCGCGACTCCGACAACCCGCTCGCGTTCAAGGTCTATGACGCCAACAAGAAGATCGGCGACAAGACCATGGCCGAGCACCTGCGCTTTGCCGTGGCCTACTGGCACAGCTTCTGCGGCAACGGCGCCGATCCGTTCGGCCCGGGTACGCGTGCGTATCCGTGGGACATCGGCAACAGCGCGCTCGATCGTGCCGAAGCCAAGGCCGATGCCGCGTTCGAATTCTTCACCAAGCTCGGCGTGCCGTATTACTGCTTTCACGATATCGACCTGTCGCCGGATGCCGACGATATCGGCGAATACGAAAGCAACCTCAAGCACATGGTGGGCATCGCCAAGCAGCGCCAGGCCGACACCGGCATCAAGCTGCTGTGGGGCACCGCCAACCTGTTCTCGCACCCGCGCTACATGAATGGTGCATCCACTAACCCAGACTTCAATGTGGTGGCGCGTGCCGCGGTGCAGGTCAAGGCGGCGATCGATGCCACGGTGGAGCTGGGCGGCGAAAACTACGTGTTCTGGGGCGGCCGCGAAGGCTATGCCTGCCTGCACAACACGCAGATGAAGCGCGAGCAGGACAACATGGCGCGCTTCCTCACCCTGGCACGCGACTACGGCCGCGCGATCGGCTTCACCGGCAACTTCCTGATCGAGCCCAAGCCCATGGAGCCGATGAAGCACCAGTACGACTTCGATAGCGCCACGGTGATCGGCTTCCTGCGTCAGCACGGCCTGGACCAGGATTTCAAGCTCAATATCGAGGCCAACCACGCCACGCTCTCGGGCCATAGCTTCGAGCACGACCTGCAGGTGGCTTCCGATGCCGGCCTGCTCGGCAGCATCGATGCCAATCGCGGCAACCCGCAGAACGGCTGGGATACCGACCAGTTCCCGACCGACCTGTATGACACCGTCGGCGCGATGCTGGTGGTGCTGCGCCAGGGCGGGCTGGCACCGGGTGGCCTGAATTTCGACGCCAAGGTGCGCCGCGAGTCGTCCGATCCGCAGGACCTGTTCCTGGCGCACATCGGTGGCATGGATGCGTTTGCACGCGGGCTGGAAGTGGCCAACGCATTGCTGACGTCTTCGCCGTTGGAGACCTGGCGCGCCGAGCGTTACGCCAGCTTCGACAGCGGCGCCGGTGCCGACTTTACCAACGGCACCAGCACGCTGGCGGATCTGGCCAAGTACGCCGCCGGCAATGCGCCCAAGCAGATCAGCGGCCGTCAGGAAGCCTACGAAAACCTGATCAATCAGTATCTGACGCGTTGATGTCCCGTGGCCGGCGGCGCACTGCGCGTCGCCGGCCGATGTCGGCCACCCCCGTGGCTGCTCCTTTGCATGCTTCCAGGTGAACCCATGTCCAGTGTCTCCGTAAACGGCGCCCCCGATGCCGGTGAGAACACCCGTTTTATCGTCCTGATCAGTTGCGTAGCCACGATCGGCGGATTCTTGTTCGGTTTCGATAGCGGCGTGATCAACGGCACTGTCGATGGCCTGAAGCAGACCTTCAATTCCAGTGCCGCCGAGACCGGGTTCGAAGTCGCCTCGATGCTGCTGGGTTGCGCCATCGGCGCCTTCTTTGCCGGCCGCCTGGCCGACCGCTGGGGCCGCCGCGCGGTCCTGATCATTTCTGCGGCGCTGTTCCTGCTCTCGGCCATCGGTGCCGGTGCCTCGCACAGCTCCGGCTTTTTCATTTTCGCGCGCGTGATGGGCGGCTTTGCCGTCGGCGCGGCGAGTGTCATTTCACCGGCGTATATCGCCGAAGTTGCCTCGGCCCGTTATCGCGGCCGGCTGGCCACGATGCAGCAGATCGCCATCATCAGCGGGCTGTTCTGCGCGTTCCTGAGCAATTACCTGCTGGCCAACGCCGCCGGTGCCTCCACCGAGCCGTTGTGGGCCGGGCAGGCCGCCTGGCGCTGGATGTTCTGGATGCAGGCGGTCCCCTCGATCCTGTTCCTGTTGCTGCTGCTGGTCATCCCCGAAAGCCCGCGCTTCCTGGTGGTCAAGGGCCGCCGCGAGCAGGCGCTGGTAGTGCTCAAGCGCCTGTACGGCAATGCCGCCGCGCAGACCAAGCTGAGCGAGATTTCCGCCTCGATGTCGGCCGACCAGCATAAGCCCAAGTTCTCCGACCTGATCAACAAGACCACCGGCAAGATCCGCCCGATCGTCTGGATCGGTATTGGCCTGGCGGTGTTCCAGCAGTTGGTCGGCATCAACGTGGTGTTCTACTACGGCGCGGTGCTGTGGCAGGCGGTGGGCTTCTCCGAGCAGGACGCGCTGCTGATCAATGTGCTCTCCGGCGGCCTCAGCATCGGCGCCTGCCTGGTCACGGTGATGCTGGTCGACAAGATCGGCCGCAAGCCGCTGTTGTGGATCGGCTCGGCCGGCATGGCCGTGTCGCTGGCGCTGGTGACCTACGCGTTCGCCACCGCTTCGCTGGACGCCAATGGCAAGCTCGCCATGTCCGATGCCATGGGCATGCTCGCGCTGGTGGCCGCCAACGTCTACGTGGTGTTCTTCAACGCCTCCTGGGGTCCGGTGATGTGGGTGATGCTGGGCGAGATGTTCCCCAACCAGATCCGCGGCTCGGGCCTGGCCATTGCCGGCGCCGCGCAGTGGACCTCCAACTTCGCCATCACCGTCAGCTTCCCGATCCTGCTCGGCAGTATTGGTTTGGCCGGCGCCTACGGCATCTACACCGTCGCCGCCTTCATCTCGGTGTTCTTCGTCCTCAAGTACGTCTACGAGACCAAGGGCAAGGAACTGGAACAAATGGAGGGCTGATTCCGGCAGTTATGCTGATATCGGCATGGAAGGTGAAGAAGGCCGCGCAATGCGCGGCCTTCTTTTTGAATTCCTCCTCATGTCCAAGCCTTATGCATGCAGGCATAAGCGACACCGGCAATGCGAGCAACGCGGCCAGGTCCGATTCGCCTGATCGCGTCAAGCTTTCGCGGACCCTCGATGAGATGCGCTACTTGGCGTTGCCTTCGAACCCATGATTCACCCATGCATGGGGCGGATGCACCAGCAAAGTGCAATGCGTGTCGTTAAACGCACGCGCTGTAGGCCGGGACGTGTAGGCCTTTATCGCAATGTGTGCGCCATCGCTATACTCCGTCGAGCAGTTCCCTCCAGACTAGGAAGCATCGTGGAACCAAGGAGTGGTGGTATGCCGGTAGCCAAAGAAGTCCTCAGGGGCATGATGATCAGCGTGTGCTACGGACTGACGTTCGTGATGCTCTGGTTCTTCTCTATCGATCAGTGGTACTTGCCTGTTGGTTTGCGTTTCGTCACCTTGCTGTTTCGGCCTTATCGTGAATGGCCATTCTTATTGGCTGGCGACGCCGCCGCCATGCTTTGGCTTCGCATTCCCCTGGCTTACCGCCAGGACTACAGCATGTTATGGGCCTATCTCAGCCCGTTTTTGCACGCGCCGATGATCGCGTGTTTTATATGGCTAGCCCGGCATCACGCGCGGCTGCTTGCTCAACAAGCTCGTTGGTTGGTTCCCTTTGGTATTGCCATTGCTTTCTGTAATTCGTTGTGGAGCATTGTGGTCAACGCGATGCTGGATGGTCCGCCCACAGTAAATTTTTGGGAGTTCCTGCTCCGTTACTGGCTTGGTAGCTATCTCGGTATACTGATGTTCTTGCTTCCAGTGATGCTTTGGTCGCCTAAACGGTCTCAACCTGTTAGGGTTGATTTGCCGCGTGATCTTGGCGCTTCGGTGATTGTCATTGTTGCGTTGTTTTACATGCTTACTTACGTGCATGACCCGCTCCCGCGGAACGTTCTGATGATTTCCTTGATTGGGCCTGCCATTTTTCTGACTCGACGTCATGGCTTTATAGGCACTGCGCTAGGTGCCTTGGTGGCAATTGTTGCACTTGCCATCAGTATTCCAAAGGTCTATCAGATTGGATATTACGATCCGAATCTTTTTTTGATTCAATTGTTCCATGTTTTTGTCAGTACGGGTCTTTTTATCTTTGGTGCTCGGTTAACCGTTCCTCTGAAGCGTTTTGATACCATTCGTCGTATTAGGGCGGAGGCCCAGCAGACTGTAAAAGATAGCTATTTGGCTGCTGAGCGCACGTTGCGCAGCCAAGTCGTAGAGTATTCTGACGTCAATGTGCAGATCAATCGGATGCGTAAAGACATCGTCGCAGACTTGCGTGCCCGGGGGCATCACGCGGCGGCAATGGAGATTACACGTGTTGCGGTGATTGAATCGCGACTACTTCAAGAGTATGTGGCAAACCTGTATCCATTGGAGATCGAAACACATGGCTTGTTCCAGTCGCTTCGTTCTCCAGCGTTGGCGCGCTTTAAATCTACGAAGTTTGAATACCTGTTGCAGGGAGATTGCCGCCAGCTCTCGCTTGGTCTTCAGTTGGCTGCCTATCGTTGCACGCTGAGTGCAATCGAGTTGCTGCCCCGCTCGGATAAGCATTTTATCCAAGCCCGAGTGTGGCGGGGTCGAGGCGGACAAGGGGTTGCACTGCGTGTGTTCGCGGATACATCTCTGGTAGAAGCTGTGCGGCGTGATTCGCCGGAGGCGGAGGCGGAATTTCGTGCTAGATTAAAGGCGCATGGCGGCATGTTCCGTCGCCGCCATGCGCTAACGCTGACCTTTCTTGTCGCGGAAACGTCTGTCGTTACTTTGAAGGAGAGACCTTCCAGTGTTCCCCGTTGGCTCGCGACTCGACGTGCACTGTGAAGTTTGCAGTCCGATAAACCATGCGAAGCCCGTAGCTAATTGCTGTGTTGGCAACCGCAGGGGCTGTGTTGGCCCAAATGGAATTGGTGGCTGGTATTGAAACGCGGTCTACATCCTTGCCCATTGGTACTACCCAGAGCGCATTGTCGACACGTGCCACCACCGCCCGCACGGTGCCTGCTGTGTCGTTGATCTGCAGGTAGGTCACGCCATCCCGTTGGAGTTCGACGATTGACCATGCAGCATCCAATGAGAGGTTAGCCGCCTTGGGGTTGCTGTCGCCAAGTCCCGTCATTGCATGCGCACCGACACCGCCGCTAGACGGGCAGCAGACTTGTGCCTGCGCTTCGTCCAAGATCAAAAATCCTGCCAGTACGCATACCGTTTTCAGTACGTTCGCCTTTACATCCATGATTTCGCCTTCCCCTGCTAGGGGCGATTCCGCCTGCGATTCAGGCTCGCTTACGTTACGGCCATAAAGTAGACGAGTGGTGGCTTTCACTCGAAATTGCTGGCAGTTACTCGTCTCGTACCGTCCATGTTTGAGAGGGACTGGCTCCGCCTCTTGAGTTGTAGCTAATTTCGTACATCCGCCTTGCTAATGAAAGACGAGCAAAGTCAGGTACTTGACACTTTGCCGACTGCGTAGCGCGGGGCATCAACGAAAGTTGCATCGATCTCCATATGCAAAACAGCAGACGGCAAGTGTTATAGGCTTGGCATACTGCCCAGGTCGCTTGGATTGCAGTTTTTGACGATGTTTTGGAATGCCCTGCTGACCAACGCTCTGGTTCTAGATCCTGCAGCGCCCGCTCAAACCATCTAATCACCCGCCCATGATGCGCTTGCCCCCAGCGACGCAGGAATTGCTGGGTGTGATGTTCGGCGGGATCTTGAAAGCGCTGCGAGGCGTCGGGCGATGAAGTTTGCTGTCAGCAGCTGAGCGCAGTCGATCTCGATGCAGCGACGCCAGGCGGCATAGCTCTCGGGGAGATCGTGTGACATGGGCGGCTTCTGGACGAAAGATGAACGCGGAGGCGTGGGCCGCAAGTGATCTCTCGCTTTTGCTAGATTGGTGTTACGTTATAACGATTATCCGCAGCTGCGCAGTCTTGCCTACCGTGTCCTGTTTTCTTGCGTCCCAGGTGTGCCGTCCGGAATCGCCGCGAGTGCCTTGCTGCCGTTTGTCGTGGCGAGTCGATTGCCTGCCTTGTAAGGGGAAGGCGTGTTGAAGCGCCGGCACCTGCTGCATGGCGGAGCTGCCGCATTGATGCTTTCGCCTGCGCTAGGATCTGCGCTGGGATCTGCGCAGGGGCTTGCAGTCCTGCGGGCATGCAGTGTGCAGCAGCAGGGCGAGCTGTTGCGCCTGCGGCTGGAGCTGAGTACGCAGCTTGCCTACCGCAGTTTCAGGTTGTCCGATCCCGACCGTCTGGTCATCGATCTGCCTGGCGTGTCGTCGCAGTTGCCGCGTATCGATCCGGTACCCGCCGACGCAGCGGTGGCCCGCATCCGCAGTGCGCCGCATCTTGATGGTCTGCGCGTGGTGCTGGATCTGCAGCAGCCATGTTCGGTCAACCCGCACTGGGAGGGCAGTACGCTGGTGCTGGAGTTTGCTGCCAGGCCCAATGGCGTGGCGTTGTCCGCGAGCGAGGCCGCTGCGGTGGCAGCGCCGATAGAGCAGGCCGAGAAGGGCGCGCCTGACCGATCGCGCCTGCATCCCTATGTGGTGGCGATCGATGCCGGCCACGGGGGGAGGGATCCGGGTGCGGTGAGCGCCGATGCACGTTATGAGAAGCATGTTGCGATGGCGATTGCTGCGCGCCTGCGCCAGCGTCTGGCCGCCGATGTGCGCTACGGGCCGACCATGATCCGCAGCGACGATCGTTTCGTGCCCTTGCACGAGCGGGTGCTGATCGCCCATCGCCGCAATGCCGATCTGTTCGTGTCCATCCATGCCGACGCCGCGCCTAACGCACAGGCGCGCGGTGCATCGGTGTATGCGCTGTCGGCGAACGGCGCCAGTTCGGCCATAGCGCGTTGGCTGGCCGACAGCGAGAACGCTGCTGACGCCATGGGCGATACCGCGCGCCGGCTGCATGTTCCGGGCAATCCGGTGCTGTCCCAGGTGCTGGCCGATCTGTCGTTGAGCGGCACCATTGCCAGCAGTGTGGCGTTCGGCAGGTTGATGCTCGGGCGCTTGCAGCAAGTCACGCACCTGCATCAGGGCGAGGTCGGGCAGGCCGGTTTTGCGGTGCTGAAATCGCCGGATATTCCGTCGCTGCTGGTGGAGACCGGCTTCATGAGCAATCGCGACGACTGTCGACGCCTGTGCGGCGACAACCATCAGGACGAGCTGGCGCAGACGCTGCATGCCGGCATCGACGACTACTTCGCTCTCAACGCCCAGCACATCAGCCGCTCTTAGGCATTCCCCGTCGCGCACGACGCGTATTCCCACTTTCCGATCAACGAGCTTGCGATGTCCGCCACGCTTCCCGATGTTGCCGTTTCCGAAACCTCCACGTTGAGCGCACCGCTGCGCTGGGTGGGCATGCACGACATTGCCATTCCTGTGCGCCTGGACGAAGCCGAGCCCGGCGCAACCGTGGGCGCGCGCGCCAGCGTGCAGGTGGATCTGCCGCGGCCCGAATTAAAGGGCATCCATATGTCGCGGTTGTACCGTTTGCTGGACCGGCATCTGGAACAGCCGGTCTCGCCAGCGATGATGTCGCGGTTGCTGCAGGCCTTGATCGACAGCCATGCCGATTGCGGCAGTCGTGCCGCGCGGGTCTCGCTGGCGTTCGAGGTGATGCTGCGGACCCCGGCGCTGTTGAGCGAGGGCTTGGCCGGGTGGCGCGCATACCCGGTGCGTCTGGAGGCCCAGTGCAGGGCAGGGCAATGCCATCTGCAGTTGCAGATCGATGTGCTTTACGCCTCCACCTGCCCATGTTCGGCCGCCTTGTCGCGGCAATTGCTGAGCGATGCCTTCCTGCAGCAGCATGCCGGACGCGAGACGCTGGAGCGAGAAGACGTGGCGCAGTGGCTGCGGGTCAATGGCTCGCATGCCACACCGCACAGCCAGCGCAGCATTGCGCAGGTGCGGGTGGACCTGCTTGCCCGCCAGCAGCGTCTGGAGATTCGCGAGCTGATCGGCGTGTGCGAGCGCGCACTGGCCACGCAGGTGCAGGCAGCGGTGCGGCGCATCGACGAGCAGGCCTTCGCCCGTTTGAATGGCGCCAACCTGATGTACGTCGAAGATGCCGCGCGGCGCCTGCGTCAGGCGCTTGCCGAACGCTATGCGGCATTTCATGTGGCGGTACGCCATCTCGAAAGCCTGCATGCCCACGATGCGGTCGCCGAAACCGATAGCGACGTGGCTGACCTACACGCATTCGCCAGATGAGGAGCGAGCATGTACTGCAAATGTGCGAGGCGTCTTGTGTGCGCTGCGAGCAAAAGCAGTCGCTGGTTCACCGCCCGGTGCAGCGGCCTGCACGAGCTGCGCAACGCAGGTTGCGTCGCTGCTACCGGTGCGTCGACACACATTGCTTGATGTGATTGGTGCTGCTTGCTGCACGCACCGGGTCAGGCGTGGCGCGTGCAGGTCCGTGGGGCACTTGCGCGGCAGCCAGCCTGTAACGGCAACCGATCTCGACCGATGGGGCGGGGCAGGAATTGCCGACAAAGGGCGAAGGCGTGGGTTTGCTTCAGTACCGCGCGGTGGCGGCCCAATGAAGGCTCACGCCTGGATCGCCGGGAAATGCGCACCCCCACAACGCAAAAACCCCGCAATGCGGGGTCTTGGCGTGATCTGCAGCAGGACCGACGTGGTGCTCCCTAGGGGACTCGAACCCCTGTTTTAGCCTTGAGAGGGCCACGTCCTAACCATTAGACGAAGGGAGCGTTTTGTCGCGTCTTGTGCAGCGCGCTAGTATAGTGAGGTAATAGCCGTTGGGCAATCCTGCAACACAAGACGGAAGCGCCATCATCGAACCCTCAGTTACATCCCCGTTCACGCTGCGCGTTATCCCACGCGATCAGCACACCATTTCGCGCAAGGACATCAGCCCCAACGCGCTGCGCGTGTTGTACCGCTTGCGCGAATCGGGCTTTGGCGCCTATCTGGTCGGCGGCGCGGTCCGCGACCTGCTGGTCGGCGGCCACCCGAAGGATTTCGACGTCGCCACCAGCGCCACGCCCGAAGAGGTCAAGGCGCTGTTTCGCAACTGTCGCCTGATCGGCCGCCGTTTTCGGCTGGCGCATGTGGTGTTCGGCCGCGAGATCATCGAGGTTGCCACCTTCCGCGCCAACGTCGACGACGGCAGCGGCGACCGCGAGCTGGATAACGGCCGCCTGGTGCGCGACAACGTTTACGGCACCATCGAAGACGACGCGATCCGCCGCGACTTCACCTGCAACGCCCTGTACTACGCGATCGAGGATTTTTCGGTGCGTGATTACTGCGGCGGTTTCGAGGATGTGCAGGCACGGCTGATGAAGTTGATCGGCGACCCGGAGCTGCGCTACCAGGAAGACCCGGTGCGCATGCTGCGCGCGGTGCGGCTGGCGGCCAAATTGAATTTCGACATCGAAGCCAGCACTGCCGAGCCGATCCCGCGCCTGGCCGGTCTGTTGTCCGAGGCAGCGCCGGCGCGCCTGTTCGAAGAGATCCTCAAGCTGTTCCTGTCCGGGCATGGCGTGGCCAGTTTCCAGGGCCTGGAGCGTTACGGCCTGCTCGGCGCCTTGTTCCCCGAGAGCGCGGCTGCGCTGAAGTCCAACCGCAGCGGCGCGTTGCGCGCGATGGTGCTGGAAGGCCTGCGCAATACCGATGCGCGTGTTGCCAACGACGAGCCGGTGTCGCCGGCATTCCTGTTCGCGCTGTTGCTGTGGCCGGCGTTCTGCCGCACCTTGATGGGGCTGCAGGCGCAGGGCGTGCAACCGGAAGATGCGCAGCGTCGTGCCGCCGACCGCGTTACCTTGCATCAGCTGGAGCGCGTCGCATTGCCGCGCCGGTTCTCGCTGCCGATGCAGGAAATCTGGTTGTTGCAGACGCGCTTCTCCTCGCGTCAGCGCAAGCGTGTGTTCCGCACCCTGTCGCATCCGCGCTTCCGTGCGGCGTTCGATTTCCTGGTGCTGCGCCAATTTGCATCGCCCGATCATGCTGCCGACGTCGAGTTCTGGCGCGAGGCGCAGAAGTCCTCCGGCCAGGAGCTGGTGGATGCGATCGAGTCGGCGCAGTCCGATCACGAGGGCGAGGAGGGCGCACCACGTAAGCGTCGTCGCCGCCGCCGCCGCCCCGGCGCCCCGGCAGGCGAATAAGCCATGCAGATCGCCTTTGTCGGCCTGGGTGCCAACCTGGGCCCGGCCGAGGCCAGCGTGCGCTCGGCCATCGCCGCGCTGGATGCGCTGCCGCAGACCACCCTGGTGGCCGCCTCGCGTCTGTACCGCACGCCCGCCTGGGGCCGCGAAGACCAGCCGGACTTCATCAACGCCGTCGCGCAGCTGCGCACCGATCTGGCGCCACTGCCGCTGCTGGAGGCCTTGCTCGGCATCGAACAGGCCTTCGGCCGTGAGCGTCGGGCCGGCGAGCGCTGGGGACCGCGCACGCTGGATCTGGACCTTCTGCTGTATGCCGATCAGGTGATCGACCTGCCACGCCTGCAGGTGCCGCACCCGCATCTGCACCTGCGTGGCTTTGCATTGCTGCCGCTGGCCGAGCTGGCGCCGGACGCCATCATTCCAGGCCATGGAACAGTGCGGCACGCCCTGCAAGCCATCGATCGCTGCGGGCTGGAGCCGATTGGGTAGATAATGGCCGGCTTATCACCCCACGTAATGAGTTCATGAGCAGCCATAGCGACAGCAAGCCCTGGACCGTGCCCGCCCTGGCCGAGGCCAAGCGGGCGGGTCGAAAACTGGTCATGTTGACCGCCTACGACGCCGGCTTTGCGCGCACCTTCGATGCCAACGGCGTGGACCTGATCCTGGTTGGCGACTCGCTGGGCATGGTGGTACAGGGGCATGACTCCACCTTGCCGGTGACCACCGCCGACATGGTCTACCACACCGCCGCGGTGGCGCGGGCGCTGCAGCAGGCCTTGCTGGTGGCCGACCTGTCGTTCCAGGCCGATGCCACGCCGGCACGCGCGCTCGATGCCGCCACGCAGCTGCTGCAGGCCGGTGCGGAGATGGTCAAGATCGAAGGCGCCGGACACAAGCTCGAGGTCATCCGTTACTTGGTCGAGCGCGAAATCCCGGTGTGTTCGCACCTGGGACTGACCCCGCAGTCGGTGCTGCGGTTCGGCGGCTACAAGGTGCAGGGCCGCGGCGAAGCCGGTGAGCAGCTGCGCCGCGATGCACAGGCGGTGGTCGAGGCCGGCGCCAGCCTGGTGGTGCTGGAGTGCGTGCCCACACCGATCGCCGCACAGATCAGTGCCGAACTCAGCGTGCCCACCATCGGCATTGGCGCGGGCCCCGGCTGCGACGGCCAGGTGCTGGTGATGCACGACATGCTGGGCCTGGACAGCGGCCACCGCCGGCCGAAGTTCGTCAAGGATTTCCTGGCCGAAGGCGGCTCGGTCGCCGGCGCAGTGCGCGCCTACGCGCAGGCCGTGCGCGATGGCAGCTTCCCCGATGCAGAGCACGCGTACGCCGCATGATCCAGACCCTGACCGATCTTTCCGCATTGCGCGCCCTGGTCACCGGCTGGAAGCGCGAAGGCCTGCGCGTGGCGTTGGTGCCCACCATGGGCAACCTGCATGCCGGGCATTACTCGCTGGTGATGCTGGCGCGCCAGTACGCTGACCGCGTGGTGTCCAGCGTGTTCGTTAACCCCACCCAGTTTGGCCCTAACGAAGACTTCGCGCGCTACCCGCGCACACCCGAGGCCGACCTGCGCGGCCTGGAGGATGCCGGGTGCGACGCGTTGTGGCTGCCGGACGTGGAGACCATGTATCCACTCGGCACCGCGCTGGCCACGCCGGTCCATGCGCCCGGCGTCAGCGACGTGCTGGAAGGCGTGTGCCGGCCGGGGCATTTTGATGGGGTCTGCACGGTGGTGGCGCGGCTGTTCAATCAGGTGCAGCCGGACGTGGCCGCCTTCGGCAAGAAGGATTACCAGCAGCTGGCGGTGATCCGGCAGATGGCGGCCGACCTGGCATTTCCGATCGAGATCCTCGGCGGCAGCATCGTGCGCGAGGCCGACGGCCTGGCGATGAGTTCGCGCAATCAGTATCTGTCGGCAGACGATCGCCCGATCGCGGCGCAGATCCGCAAGGTGCTGCTGCAGATGCGAGACAGCTACGCGGCTGGCACGCCGCGTGCGCAGGTCGAGCAGGCCGCGCATCAGGCGCTGGAGCAGGCCGGGTTCCGTGTCGACTACGCGGTGGTGCGGTTGCCCGACCTGAACGAGCCGGGCGAGAGCCATGCCGGCGCCCGCGTGGCGCTGATCGCCGCGCGGCTGGGCACGACGCGTCTGATCGACAATCTGGAATTCTGATCCGCCGCATCGCGCCAAACGGCCGGATCGACGCTGGCGCCGGGCATGCGCGACCCGCATGCGGGCGCCGGCGTCGCGGCCGGCCTGAAGCCCTCACGACCGGGCGTGCGGCAAACCGGTGGGCGCTGGCGCTTTCCGCTAAAATGCCGGCTTTCCTTTCGTTGTTGCCTGCGTCCATGCACCTGTCCCTGCTCAAAGCCAAGATCCACCGCGCCACCGTCACCCACTCCGAGCTCAACTACGAAGGCTCGATCGCCATCGACGGCCTGCTGCTGGAAGCGACCGGCATCCGCGAATTCGAACAGGTGCATATCTGGGACGTCACCAACGGTGCGCGTTTCAGCACCTATGCCATCCGCGCCGAAGACGGCAGCGGCATCATGTCGCTCAACGGTGGCGCTGCGCGTCACGTGCAGGTGGGCGATCTGATCATCGTGGCGGCGTTCGCCAGCATGAGCGAAGACGAAGCCAAGACCTTCAAGCCCAATCTGGTATACGTGAACGCGCACAACGCGATCTCCCACACCAACCACAGCATCCCCACCCAGGCCGCATGACACAGACCAACGGATTCGACGCGCTCCACGCCCACGCCCAGCGCCTGCGCGGCGCTGCCATCCCCGCATTGCTTGCCGCCGAGCCGGAACGGGCGACGCAGTACGCCAGGCACGTCGGTCCGTTGTATTTCAATTTCGCGCGCCAGAAGTACGACCGCGCCGCGCTCGATTCACTGTTTGCCATCGCGCGCGAGCGCGATCTGGCCGGTGCGTTCCAGCGCCTGTTCCGTGGCGAGCAGGTCAATGTCACCGAACAACGCGCGGCCTTGCACACCGCGTTGCGCGGCGATCTGACCGATGCGCCGGTTGCCTCCGAGGCGTATGCAACGGCTGCGCAAGTGCGCCAACGCATGGGCGATTTGATCCGGCAACTGGAAGCCACCGATGTCACCGACATCGTCAGTGTCGGCATCGGCGGATCGGACCTGGGCCCGCGCCTAGTGGCCGATGCGCTGCGCCCGGTCACCGGTGCGCGCTTCCGCGTGCATTTCGTGTCCAACGTCGATGGCGCGGCGATGCAGCGCACCTTGGCGACGCTGGACCCGGCACGCACCGCCGGCATCCTGATTTCCAAGACCTTCGGCACCCAGGAAACGCTGCTCAATGGCGGCATCCTGCATGCCTGGCTCGGTGGCAGCGAGCGCCTGTATGCGGTGAGCGCCAACCCCGAGCGCGCCGCCAAGGCCTTCGATAT
>NZ_JSZE01000079.1 GCF_000802365.1 Xanthomonas cannabis pv. cannabis | reverse complement strand
GTGGGCGGGCAAGGACCAGTCGCGATAGTCGGTACGCAGCGTTTTGACAAGCAATCGACAAGTGGCGTGACGCGGTGCCTTCGCCGGGGAGCTGATCTCATCCTCTGGACAAGTCGTCGGCAGCGCAGCAGTCCCATGGCGACCGCATACGGAGTGCTTGTCGTTGTCAGACGGGCATGCGTACTGGGCGCTCGCGCAACCACTTGGTTGCCACCCACTTTTCGCCGGCCAATACGGGAGCGCCGGCATGCAGGCTACGCGTCATCGGGTGCGGGCGGTCGTAGCTGAAAAACACTGCGTTACCTTTCACTGCCGCGACGTCCAGATGCACATCGGGGAAGCGGGTGGAACCACCGCGTTCGGGCGTGTTGAGGTACATCACCAACGACGCGACGCGTTGACCGCCGGCCTGCAGCAGCACCGGCGTGCCCGCGGCGTCGGGGTCGAAGTAATCGTAGTGCGGCTGATATTCCGCACCGGTGACGTAGCGCAACACCTGCAGGCCTTCGCCGTGGTCCACCGGCCAATCGAGCAGGCGCGAGATGCGCGCTTCTATGCTTCGGCAAAGTGCATCCTGGCCCAGCTGCAGGCACATGCTGTGGCTGGTGCGTGCCGCATGCACGATCTGCGCGCCGTTGCGGTTGTCTACCGTACGTGAGCGCACCAGGTGCGGTTGTGCGAGTGCGATCAGTGCATCGCATTCGGTATCGGACAGGAACTTCTCCAGCACCACCACGCGCGGCAGCAGCAGGCTGACCAGTACGCGCACCTGGCGATCGCCCAGATCCAGTAGTGATGCATCGTCGTGTTGCAGCAGTGCGGGTACGCGCATCGGCAAGGGCAGACCGTTTGCCTGTGCGTGTTGCTGGATATGGGCGCGCACCAGCGTCTCGACTGCATCGATGGCGTCCTGCTCGTTCCAGCCCTGATCGAGCAATGGCTGTAGCGCTTGCTCGGGTGGTTGGCCGGCCACGGCCTGCGCAACGATCCAGTCGGCCAATGCTGGAGCAATCGGGAGGGATGTCATCCCGCCACAGTGCATGCCGAGCTGTGTCAGTGGTGTGTCAAATGTGTCGTGGTAAGACAAATGCAACAGACGCCCCCTATAACGGTGACGGGGATCTTGAACGTGCTCGCCACTGCAGTGAGCGGAACGCAACCAATTCTTGACGACTCCTCTTCATACCGGACCTTTTGACCTGGAGATCAGCCGCATGTCCGTTCGCAATAGCAGCAAGACACTTCTCATGACGTTCGGGACCGCGCTGGCATTGTCTGCCTGCGGTGGCGGTGCCGACCGTGTCGCGTCGCCGGGCGAAGGCGCGTTTCCGCCCGCACCGGCGCCCGCACCGACGCCGGCGCCCACGCCTGCACCGACGCCTGCACCCACACCGACCGGCCCGGCCGCGGATTGCCCGACCGGCTTTTCCAACGTGGGCACCATCGCCAACAACACGCTGCGCTCGTGTCAGTTGCCGGAGACCATCACCGGCAATCTGGTGGTGCCGGCCCGTGCAGGCACGGCGTATTCGATCAGCGGGCGTGTCAACGTCGGCACCGATCGCGGTGGCAATGCCACCGCGCCAGCGGCCGGCAGCACGCAGGGCATCCTGACCATCGAACCGGGCGTGACCCTGTACGGTTCTGCCGGTAGCGATTACATCGTGGTCAACCGCGGCTCGCAGATCTTTGCCGAAGGCAGCGCCACCGCACCGATCGTGTTCACTGCGCGCCAGGCGCTGGATGGCACGGTGAGCGCCAACACCATCGGCCTGTGGGGCGGCATCGTGGTGCTGGGTCGTGCGGCGATCAATAACTGCCCGGGCACCACCGTGTCGGGCACACCGGAGTGCCAGGCGCAGGTCGAGGGCACCAACGCGTTCTACGGCGGTAACAGCGCCACCGACAACAGCGGCTCGTTACGCTACCTGCGCGTGATGTATTCGGGCTTTGAAATCTCGCCCAACAACGAGCTGCAGGGCATCACCCTGGCCGGCGTGGGCAGCGGCACGCGCCTGGATTACGTGCAGATCCACAACAGCTCCGACGACGGCATCGAATGGTTCGGTGGCACCGTCAACGGCAGCCACATCGTGATCACCGGCGCCGACGACGATTCGCTGGATACCGATGCCGGCTGGAGCGGCGCCCTGCAGTACGGCATCGTGGTGCAGCGCGCCGGTGGCGGCGACCGCATGAACGAGTGGAGCAGCCTGCGTCGCCAGCCGTATTCGCGCCCGAAGGTGGCCAACTTCACCTATGTGGGCAATGCGCGCGCCGGTGCGGCGATCATGCTCAACCAGGGCACCCAGGCAGCGTTCTACAACTCGGTGTTCACCCGTCCGGCCGGCGGCACCGGCGATGGCCTGGTGTGCCTGAACATGGCTGACGCCGACACCGCCGGCACCTTCCACTCGGTGTTCTTCGCCTGCCCGACCGCATTCGGCAGCGATGCACGTGCAGCCAGCCAGTTTGCAGCCGGCACCAACAACGTTGCCAACGGCGTGTCCACGCTGCAGAACACCTTCGTCAATGGCGCCAACGAAACCGCAGTACCGGCGTTCCAGGGCTTGAACGGGGTGAGCAGCTTCTTCCAGCAGGTGAACTACATCGGCGGCGTGCGCGATGCCAACGACACCTGGTGGCAAGGCTGGACCTGCGGCCTGACCGCCGATCGTCCCTGCTGAGGCACGGCCTTGCGCGGCGGCCCGACGCCGCCGCGCGATGCGTCCCGCTTCATCTTTCTGTTGCCAGGGCTCCCACGATGCGAACCTCCACTGTTGCCCGTCTCTCGCGGACGGGCCTGTCTCTTTCCATTTCCACCTTGCTGATGTCCGGCGCCGCACTGGCGCAGTCGACCACCAGCGATGCTGCCGGCGGCAGCAGTTCCAGTGCCGCCATTGCGCCCAAGCAACTCGACCAGGTCGTGGTGCGCGGCGAGTACATTCCCGAACCGATGCTGCAGACCTCCGAAGTGGCCTCGTTCGTCACCCGCGAGGACATGGAGCGCACCGGCGACAGCAGCGCGGCGGTGGCGTTGACGCGCGTCACCGGCCTGAGCCTGTCGCGCGGCAAGTATGTGTATGTGCGCGGCCTGGGCGAGCGCTATTCGTCGGCGTTGTTCAACGGCTCGCCGTTGCCCAGCCCCGAGCCAATGCAGCGCGTGGTGCCGCTGGACCTGTTCCCCAGCGACGTGCTGCAAAGCGTGACCGTGCAGAAGACCTATTCGGCCGATTACCCCGGTGAATTCGGCGGTGGCGTGATCGATCTGCAGTCGATGACGGTCCCGGACAAGCCGTTCCTGTCGCTCACCGTGGGCCGCGGCGCCAATAGCGTCAGTACCGGCGAGAAGGGCCTGACGTATTACGGCTCCGGCGACGACGAGTGGGGCTTTGATGATGGCACGCGCAAGCAGCCGGGCGCGTTGCGCGATGCGATCGGCAGTGGGCGCCGCGTGGACCTGGGGAATTTCTCGCGCGAGGACATCCGCCGCATCGGGCGCAGCATGAACGACGCCAACCTGTATGTGCTGCAGGAAAAGGACAGCATCGCCCCGGACGTCAACGTGGGCGGCAGCGCCGGCTACAGCATGGACGTGGGCGAGGCCAAGCTGGGCATCGTCGCCGTTGCCAGCTACGACAACGAATGGCGCACGCGGACCGGCAAGCAGCAGGACGGCATCTTTGTCGGCGACAGCGTGGAGTTCAATTCCAACTACGATTTCGCCACCACCCGCAACAACGTGCGCAGCAACGGCATGCTGGGGCTGGGCTGGGAATACGGGCGCCACAAGATCGGCTGGACCACCTTGTATGTGCACGACGCACTGAAGGTGGCGCGCAGCCGTGCCGGCCGCGATGAGCTGGCAGGTTTCGATGTGCGCGACGACAACACCGAGTGGTACGAGCGCCAGCTGATCAACAACCAGCTGCTCGGCTCGCATGCGTTCGGCGAATACGATGACCTCGAGATCGAATGGCGCGCCGCAGTGGCCAATGCAAGCCGCGATGTGCCCTACGAGACCGGCATCCGCTACGAGTTGCTGGATGGCTACTGGGCGCACGATGCGTCGCGCGTGCAGAACTACACGCGCTTCAGCAAGGTCGATGACACCGTGGCCAGCGGTGGCGTGGATATCACCTGGCGCCTGCCGATCGAGCACGACCTCACCATCAAGGGCGGCCTGGCGTATCTGGACAACGACCGCAGCGCGTGGAGCCGCGAATTCCGTTTCCTGGCGCTGGATGGCCCGCTGCCGTTCCTGAACCAGTATCAGCGCGTGGACTATCTGCTCTCCGACTACAACCTCAGCAACGACCTGCTGCGGCTGCGCGAGACCACCGGCAGTTTCGGTGCGGCCGCCTACGACGCCACCTTGAAGGTGAAGGCGGCGTACCTGCAGGCCGAAGGCGAGATCGTGCCGACCCTGCGGGCCACCGTGGGCGTGCGTTACGAGGACGCCACCCAGGCGGTGCATCCGTACGACATCTTCAGCGGCGCGCGGCAGGACAGCGTGGCGCCGCTGCAGAACAGCTACGCGCTGCCCTCGGCGACGGTGACCTGGAATCTTGCCGAGAACCAGCAGCTGCGCTTCGGCGCCTCCAAGACCATCGCGCGGCCGCAGTTCCGCGAAATGGCGCCGCAGCAGTATCTGGACCCGGATATCGACCGCCAGTTCTTCGGCAACCCGTTCCTGGTGGACAGCGAGCTGGTCAATCTGGATGCGCGCTACGAGTGGTTCTTCGAGCCGGGCCAGTACGTCACCATCGGCGCCTTCTACAAGGACATCGACAAGCCGATCGAAGCCATCGTCAACGACGCGCCCGGCGGCGGCATCGTGCAGAGCTTCATCAATGCGCCCAAGGCCACGCTGTACGGCGTGGAGCTGGAGGCCAAGAAGTACCTGGACCTGCCGATCGCCGCGGACTGGTGGGGCGACAAGCGCGTGTTCGTGTCCGGCAATTACACGCGTACCATCTCGGAGGTAAGCGCCAGCGCCGGCGACACGGTGCAGCCGTTCGGCTTCAGCGCACCGGTGCAGGCCAACCTGTTCATTCGTGATGGCTCCGCACTGCAGGGGCAATCGGATGACATCGCCAATCTGCAGATCGGCGTGGAAAGCGAGAGCACGCACAGCCAGGCCACGTTGATCGCCAATTACGTGGGCGAGCGGGTATCGGCACGTGGCCGGCCCGGCCAGCCGGATTACATCGACAAGCCCGGCACGTCGCTGGATCTGGTGATCAAGAAAGGCCTGGTGTGGTCGGGCGATACGTTGTCGGTGAACGTTGCCGCACGCAATCTGCTCAAGACCAAATACCAGGAGTATCAAAAGCTGGGCAGCAACCGGGTGGACCTGTACACCTATCAGCCCGGAATCAGTTATGACATCAGTGTGACCGCACGCTTTTGAGCCGTCGCACGCGTCCGTCACCGCAAACGCCCGTCGTGCCACGCACGGCGGGCGTTTGCGTTCTGCCGCACGTCGGCCTGTGCCGGCCTGTGTCACCGCTTTCTTCGAACTGACACATTGCTGCCGCATTCTGTCATCCGTTCGCAATCCTGAGACGGATGTCTGCTTTGCAGCGCGTATTACCCCCCTTGAATGCCGTCATGTCGCTGCGTGGTGTACGCACCGCCGTGGTCTGCGCGCTGGCCGTCCTGCTGGCGGTACAGGCGCTGCGCCTGGTGTGGCTGGTGGTCACGCCGATCGGCCCGTTGGGCACGCGAGCGCCCGCCATCGAGGCGACATTGGATCTGTCTGCGCTTGGCCGCGACGTGTTCTATCGCAACGTCGGCGACGCCAGCAGCGATGGGATCGTGCTGCATGGTGTGCGCGCCGGTGACACGCACGCGGCCGCCTATCTCAGTCGCGGCGACGGCAGACAGGGCGCCTACCGGGTCGGCGATGCGGTGGTGCCCGGTGTGGTGGTGCAGGCGATCGCTGCCGACCATGTGCTGCTGCGCACCGGCAGCGGCGTGCGCCGGCTGGGGTTGATCGACGCTGCGCCGCAGATGCCCGCCTCGACGACACCGGTAGCGGGCACGACGACAGCAGGCACGGCCGCTGCGGTGATGTCGAACGTGGGCAACGCCACCCACGCATCCGCCGCCGCCGCCGTGGACCCGCAGCAGTTGCTGAGCTCCGCCGGCTTACGCGCAAGCGAGGACGGCAGCGGCTACACGCTCATGCCGCGCGGCGATGGGGCATTGCTGCGACAGGCCGGCCTGGCCGCCGGCGACGTCCTGACCCAGATCAACGGCCGCACCCTCGATGCCGAACACCTGCGCGAGCTGCAGGACGAGCTACGCGATGGTCAGGCGGCCACGCTGACTTACCGCCGCAACGGCCAGACCCACACCATGACCCTGAAGCGCCCGCAATGAGTGCCGTTCGTCCCCTCTGGCTGATGACGGCCACCTTGTTGCTCGCGCTGCCCGCCATGCCGGTCGTATCGCTGCGCGCGGCAGATGCGCCGGCCGTGCGCCTGCAGGATGTGGACCTGCGCGCCTTCATCCAGGATGTGTCGCGCGCCACCGGCATCACCTTCATCGTGGACACGCGCGTGCAGGGCACGGTGAACGTGGCGCGTGCGCAGGCGATGTCCGAGGCCGATCTGCTGGGCATGCTGCTGGCGGTGCTGCGTGCCAATGGCTTGATTGCAGTGTCCAGCGGGCCGGCGACCTACCGCATCATTCCCGACGACACCGCCGCGCAACAGCCCGGCAGTGCGGCCGATGGCAATCTGGGGTTCGCGACGCAGGTGTTCACCCTGCAGCGTGTGGATGCGCGCAGCGCCGCAGAAATCCTCAAGCCGCTGATCGGGCGCGGCGGGGTCATCATGGCGATGCCGCAAGGCAACAGCCTGTTGATTGCCGACTACGCCGATAACCTGCGCCGCATCCGCACCTTGGTGGCGCAGATCGATACCGACCGCGCGGCCATCGATACGGTGACGTTGCGCAACAGCTCGGCGCAGGAACTGGCGCGCACCTTGACCACGCTGTTCGGGCAAGGCGGCGAGCGCAGCAATGTGCTGTCGGTGTTGGCGGTGGACAGCAGCAACTCGCTGATCGTGCGTGGCGACCCCGCACTGGTGCAGCGGGTGGTGCGCACCGCAGTGGACCTGGACGGACGCGCGGAACGTCGTGGCGATGTCAGTGTGGTGCGGCTGCAGCACGCCAGCGCCGAGCAATTGCTGCCGGTGTTGCAGCAACTGGTCGGGCAGACCCCGGGTAATGAGGCGCAGCCCGGGCAGGACACGCGCCCCACTGCGGTGGATGTGGCTGCCGCCGCCACCGGCGCCGCGCAGACGCAGGTGATCACCCCGGCCGCTGGCAAGCGCCCGGTGATCGTGCGCTACCCCGGTTCCAATGCGCTGATCATCAATGCCGACCCGGAAACGCAGCGCGCCTTGATGGACGTGATCCGCCAATTGGACGTGCATCGCGAGCAGGTGCTGGTCGAGGCGATCGTGGTGGAGATCTCCGACACCGCTGCAAAGCGCCTGGGCGTGCAGCTGCTGCTGGCCGGCCGCAACGGCACCGTGCCGTTGATCGCCACGCAGTACAGCGGCGCGTCGCCGGGCATCGTGCCGCTGGCCGCTGCGGCCGCCGGTACCCGCAGCGGCAATGCCGATGACGATTCGGTGCTGGAACAGGCGCGCAATGTGGCCGCGCAATCGCTGCTGGGCTTAAGCGGCGGTTTGATCGGGCTGGCCGGGCAAAGCAACGATGCGGTGTTCGGCATGATCATCGATGCGGTCAAGAGCGACACCGGCTCCAATCTGTTGTCCACCCCGTCGATCATGACCCTGGACAACGAACAGGCACGCATCCTGGTCGGCCAGGAAGTGCCGATCACCACCGGCGAAGTGCTGGGCGCGGCCAACGACAACCCGTTCCGCACCATCCAGCGCCAGGACGTGGGCGTGGAGCTGGAAGTGCGCCCGCAGATCAACACCGCCGGTGGCATCACCCTGGCGATCAAGCAGGAAGTCTCGGCCATTGCCGGGCCGGTCAGCGCGCAGTCCTCGGAGCTGGTGTTCAACAAGCGCCAGATCGAGACGCGCGTGGTGGTGGAGAACGGCGCCATCGTTGCGCTCGGTGGCCTGCTCGACCAGAACGATCGCCAGACCGTCGAAAAGGTGCCTCTGCTCGGCGATGTGCCCGGGCTGGGTGCGTTGTTCCGGCACAGGTCGCGCAACCGCGACAAGACCAACCTGATGGTGTTCATCCGCCCCACCATCATCCGCGATGCCGCCGATGCGCAGCGCATGACCGCACCGCGTTACAACTACCTGCGCGATCGGCAGCTGGCCGATGGCGATCCGGAAGCGGCGCTCGATGCGTTGGTGCGCGGCTATTTGCGGGCACAGCCGCCGCAGTTGCCGGCCGGCCCATCGTCGGTCGTGCCGAAGCGGACACCGGCACCCACGCCTGTGCCCGCTGCACGTCCCGCGCAGCGCTGATGCCATGACCACTGCACGCGCCAGCATTTCGTACGCGTTCGCCAAGCGCCACGGCGTGGTGTTGCTTGGCAGCGACACTGCCGCGCAGATCGGCCTGCGCGAAGGCGGCGATGTGCAGGCCTTGATCGAATTGCGGCGTGCGCTGGGCATGCCGCTGCAGGTGCGCACGCTGGCGCCATCGGTGTTCGACCGGCACGTGTCGGAGATCTACGCCGATGCCGGGCTGGAGCAGGGCGTGCAGGTCGAGGCGCTGGACCTGCACGGCAGCCTGGATTCGTTGATCGACGACATCCCTACCGCCGATTTGCTCGACAGCCAGGACGATGCGCCGATCATCCGCCTGATCAACGGCATCATCGCCGAGGCCGCGCGCCTGGGCGCCTCGGACGTGCATCTGGAATCCTACGAATCGCGCCTGCGGGTGCGCCTGCGCGTGGATGGGGTAATGCGCGAAGCAGCGACGTTGCCCGGACGCATCGCGCCGTTGCTGGTGTCGCGGGTCAAGGTGATGGCGCGGCTGGATATCGCCGAAAAACGTATCCCGCAGGATGGCCGCGTGTCGCTGGTGATGGGCGCCAAGGCACTGGATGTGCGCGTCTCCACCTTGCCCACGCGCGGTAGCGAGCGGGTGGTGCTGCGTATTCTGGACAAGGAACAGGGCACGCTGTCGCTGGCGCAGCTGGGCATGCCTCCGGCGGTGATGCGCACCGTGCAGCGCGCCTTGCAGGTGCCCAACGGCATCGTGCTGGTCACCGGCCCTACCGGATCGGGCAAGACCACCACGCTGTATGCAGCGCTGAGCCTGCTCAACGATGGCTCGCGCAACATCCTCACTGTCGAAGACCCGGTGGAATACGCCATCGATGGCGTCGGCCAGACCCAGGTCAACGCACGTGTGGGAATGACCTTCGCCGCCGGCCTGCGCGCCATCCTGCGCCAGGACCCGGACGTGGTGATGATCGGCGAGATCCGCGACACCGAGACCGCACAGATCGCGGTGCAGGCCAGCCTCACCGGCCATCTGGTGCTCTCCACCGTGCACACCAACGACGCGGTGGGGGCGGTCACGCGCCTGCGCGACATGGGCATCGAACCATTCCTGCTGGCATCGAGCCTGCGGCTGATCCTGGCGCAGCGTCTGGTGCGGCGCTTGTGCCCGCAGTGCCGCTGCGAGCGCACGATCGACGCGGGTACGCGCCAACTACTGGATGCGCCTGCCGACGCATTGATCTACACAGCCGTGGGCTGCAGCGCCTGCCACCACAGCGGCTACGCCGGGCGCGTAGGCATCTACGAAGCCATCGCGGTGGACGATGCGATGCGCCGCCTGATCGGCGACAACGCCGACGAAGACGCGCTGGCGGAGGTGGCCTTTGCGCGTGCGCCGCGGCTGGGCGATGCCGCACGCGCCGCCGTGTTGCAAGGCCTGACCACGCTGGAAGAAGCGCTGCGTGTGACCCGTCAGCAGGACGACGCGCATGCCGCAGTTTGATTACACCGTGCTCGATCTGCAGGGGCGCAACCGGCACGGCGTGATCAGCGCCGACAGCGTACACAGTGCGCGTACGCAGCTGGAGCAGCGGCAATGGGTGCCCGTGCGGGTGGAAGCGGCCGCGGCGACCGCCGGCACGGCCGTGCGCGCTGCGCGCTTCAGCGGCAAGGACCTGGTGTTGTTCACCCGCCAGCTGTCCACCCTGGTGGAAACCGCGCCACTGGAAGAAGCCCTGCGCACCATCGGCACCCAGTCCGAACGCCGTGGCGTGCGCCGGGTCACCAGCCAGACGCATGGCCTGGTGCTCGAAGGGTTTCGCCTGTCCGATGCGATGGCACGCCAGGGCAAGGCGTTTCCCGCGTTGTATCGCGCGATGGTGGCCGCCGGCGAAAGCGCGGGCGCCTTGCCGCAGGTACTGGAACGCCTGGCCGATCTGCTCGAACGCCAGGCGCAGGTCCGCAGCAAGCTGCAGTCTGCACTGGTCTATCCCGCCGCACTTGCATTGACAGCCGGTGCGGTGGTGATCGTGCTGATGACCTTCGTGGTGCCCAAGGTGGTGGACCAGTTCGATTCGATGGGCCGCGCCTTGCCCTGGCTGACGCGTGCGGTGATCGGCGTGTCGCAGTTTCTGCTGCATGCAGGCATCCCGTTACTCCTTGCGCTGGTGGTTGCGGCGATGGCCGCGTTGCACATGCTCAAACGCCCGGCGCTGCGCCTGGCAGCGGACCGCGCGCTCTTGCGTGCGCCCCTGCTGGGCCGGCTGATCCGCGATCTGCATGCCGCGCGCATGGCACGCACGCTGGCGATCATGGTCAACAGCGGCCTGCCGTTGATGGAGGGCCTGATGATTGCCGCGCGCACCGTGGACAACCGTGCGTTGCGGCTGGCTACCGACAGCATGGTCACCGCGATCCGCGAAGGCGGCAGCCTGGCCGCGGCGATGAAGCGCGCGGGGGTGTTTCCACCGACGTTGCTGTACATGGCCTCCAGCGGTGAAAACAGCGGGCGCCTGGCGCCGATGCTGGAGCGCGCCGCCGATTATCTGGAACGCGAATTCGAGTCGTTCACCACCGCCACGATGAGCCTGCTGGAGCCGGCCATCATCGTGCTGCTGGGCGGGGTGGTGGCGGTCATCGTGCTGTCGATCCTGTTGCCCATCCTGCAATTCAACACCCTCGCGCTTGGTTGAGCGCGGCCGCTTCTTACGGAGATCCTCATGCAGCCCATTCAATGCCGTGAACGCATCGACGCGCTTACCTCACGCAAGCGTGCGCGTGGCTTCACCCTGGTCGAGCTGATGGTGGTCATCGTCATCATCGGCCTGCTCGCCACCGTGGTGATGATCAACGTGATGCCCAGCCAGGACCGCGCGATGGTGGAAAAGGCGCGCGCTGACGTGGCGGTGCTGGAACAGGCACTGGAAACCTATCGGCTGGACAACCTCAGCTACCCGAGCACCGAACAGGGCCTGCAGGCCTTGCTCACCGCGCCGAGCGGCCTGACCCGGCCGGAACGTTATCGGCAGGGCGGCTATATCCGCCGGCTGCCGGAAGACCCGTGGGGCCACGCCTATCAATACCGGCGTCCGGGCCGCAATGGCGGCTTCGACGTCTACTCGTTTGGCGCCGATGGTGCAGAGGGCGGCGATGCCGACAACGCCGATATCGGCAACTGGCGCTGAGTGCCGACAGTGCCTGCCACTGCACAGCGAGCATCCATGTGCACGCAAATGCGCGCGGCGCCAACGCACGCACGCGGCTTTACCCTGCTCGAAGTGCTCGCGGTACTGGTGATCACCGCGCTTGCCAGCACGCTGGTGGTGATGACGTTGCCCAGTACGCAGCGCAATCTGCACGATCACGCCGATACGCTGGCCAGCGCGCTGATGCAGGCACGCGATGAGGCGATCATGAGTTTGCGCATGGTGGAGGTCAGTATCGATGCCGGCGGCTATGCGTTCCGTCGCCAGGCGCAGCAGCGCTGGATCGCGCTGGATGAAACGCCGTTCGCAGCCATGCGCTGGCCGGACGGCATCCAGGCGCAGTTGCCTGCCGGCAGCGAGCGACTGAGCGTGCGTTTCGATCCCACCGGCGCGGCCACGCCGCAACGCATCGCATTGGGGGATGGGCGGCAGCAGATGCAGGTGGTGGTGGATGCCGCCGGTGTGGTGCAGGTCGATGCGCCCCCTCGCTGAGCCACGCGCATCGGGCGGATTTTCGCTGCTCGAACTGATGGTCGCGCTGGCGATCTTCGGGATGGCCGTGGTCGGTCTGTTGAATCTGTCCGGCGAGAGCACTCGCACGGCGGTGGTGCTGGAAGAGCGTGCATTGGCTGCGGTGGTGGCGGAAAATCAGGCGATCGAAGCGATGCTGGCGCCCGCTGCTGCCGTACGCGCACCGGCGAACGGGCAGGCAGTGCTCGGCGATCGCCGCTGGGAGTGGCAACGCCAGTCGATGCCGGCCGGCGCCGCAGGCCTGTTGCGGATCGAAGTGCGCGTGCGCGCCGCAGGCCAGGCGCAGGAAGTCGCCAGCCTGAGTGTGCTGCGGAGTGTCGAATGATCCGCAGGCAGCGCACGCGCGGCTTCACCTTGATCGAACTGCTGGTGGCTCTGGCGGTATTCGCGCTGGTGGCCGCAGCGGCGGTGGTGGTGATGCGGCAGAGCATCGATCAGCGCGATGCCGTGCGCGCGCGGCTGCAGCAGATTCGCGATTTCCAACTCATGCATGGCCTGCTGCGCAGCGACCTGCAACAGGCGGCGGTGCGCCGCACCCGCAACAGCGAGGGCGGTGCCGCCCGCAGCGCATTTGTCGCAAGCGCGCCGGGGACGCAGGGGCCGTTGTTCGGCTTCGTGCGGCGTGGCTGGAGCAACCCCGATCGGTTGCCGCGTGCGTCGCTGCAATACGTGGAATACCGCGTGGTGGATGGGCGGCTGGAGCGCAGCGCACGCCCTGCGCTCGACGGCGCAGGGGCCGGCACGCCGCAAGTGCTGTTGCGCGGTGTGCGCTCGGCAGTGGTGGCGTTCCATTACCGCGCGCAGTGGAGCGATGGCTGGAGCGGCGGGCTGGAAGCGGTGCCGGATGCGGTCGCGCTGGAGCTGGAGCTGGAACATTGGGGGCGGGTGCGCCAGCTGTTCCTGCTGCCGGAGGGGCGCACATGAGTGCGCTGCACGTCCCCGCCAGGCAACGGGGCGCGGCCTTGCTCACGGTGTTGCTGCTGGTTGCAGTGATGACCTTGCTGATGGCCGCCGTGCTGGACGATCTGCGCTTCGGCTTGCGTCGTAGCGGCAATGGCGAGGCGATGACGCAGGCGCAGTGGTACGCACTGGGGAGCGAGACCGTCGCGCGGCAACGGTTGCAGGCCATGGCAAAGCGCGATCCGCTGCGCACCACCCTGGACGGCGGCTGGAACGACCAGCCGGTCCGCTTTCCGTTGGACGACGGTGCCGTGAGCGTGCGCCTGCGCGACCGCGGCGGCTGCTTCAATCTCAACAGCGTGGTCGTCGGTGCGCCCGAGCAATGGCAGCGCAGCGATGAAGGTGCACGTCAATATCGCGCCTTGCTCGAAGTGCTGGGCATCGCGCCGCAACAGGCGCAGGCGCTGACCGATGCGCTGGTGGACTGGATCGACAGCGACGCGCAGCCCGGCCCGCAAGGGGCCGAAGACGACCGCTACCTGCAGGCCGCCGTGCCCCTGCGTACCGGTGCGACCTTGCTGGCAGGCGTCAGCGAACTGCGTGCCATCGTCGGTTACACGCCGCAACTGGTCGCGCAACTGCAGCCGTACGTGTGTGCGCTGCCGGAAGGACGCCTGTCGCCGATCAACGTCAACACGCTGCGCCTGCAGGATGCGCCGGTGCTGGTGGCGCTGACCGAAGGCGCACTGGGCCTGCCGGCCGCACGTCGCGTGATTGCGGCGCGGCCGACTGGTGGCTGGCGCGATGCGGCGGTGTTCTGGAGCGCACCGGCATTGCTGCAGGTGTCGCTGCCGGATGAGGTGTACCAGCAGATCGAACTGCGCACTGCGTACTTTTCGCTCTTCAGCCAGGTCGACCACGCCGGGGCGCAGATCATGCTGGAGGCCTTGTTGCAGCAGGATCCTGCCGGCCGCGTGCGGTTGGTGGCGCGTCAATGGAGTTCCGACCAATGAGTATCACCCTGGCATTGCTGCCAGCCGATGCAGCTGCGCCGCTCACACGGCTGCACGTGGATGCGCACGGGAACGCGAGGTTGCACGCGGTAGGGAGCGAGCAGCCCGCCGCTGCCACGCAGACGGTGCTGGTGGTGCCCGGCGCGGATGTGCATCTGCGCTGGATGCGTGTGCCCGGGCGCAGCATTGCGCAATCGGTGGCTGCGGCACGCCTGCAACTGGCCGAGCACCTGGCGGTCGACGGGCAGGCGTTGCACGTGGTCATTGCCGACCAAGCAGACAGCGATGGCGAACGCCTGGTGGCGGCCGTGGATGCAGACATCATGCGGCACTGGCTGGAGCGTGCTGCCGCCTTGGGCATCGTGCCCGATTGCGTGGCACCGGACTGCCTGCTGCTGCCGGAGGCAGCGCCCGGTCAGCCGCTCACGCTGGTGGGCTGGGACGGCCGTTGGTTGATGCGCGGCAGGCGCCTGGCCTGCAGCCTGGAACCATCGCTGGCGGCCGTGCTGCTTGCAGCACTGCCGCAGGCACCGCAATCACCGCAGGAAGACCCGCAGCACGCCATCGCGCACTTCGCCCGACACGCCGCAAGCGTGCCGATCAATCTGCGTCAGCAGGGCTTTGCCGTGCCAACGCCACAACGCGCACGCGGTAGCCGGCGCATGCTGGCCTGGCTGTCCGGGCTACTGCTGGTCTCGCCCGTGCTGCTCATGCTTGCCCAGAACCTGCGTTACGAGATCGGCGCGCAGCGACTGCAGCGAGCCGTCGCGCAGCTGCCCGGCGCCACCGCCGACAGCGGCAGGCGCGGTGCCTCGACCGCGGCACGAGGTGCGAATCAACCGGGTGCATTCGCCGCGCAGCTCGCGGCGCTGTTCGCCGCAGTCGATGCCGTGCCTGGCGCAGCGTTGGATGCGCTTGTCTATCAAGATGGCAGGCCCTTGCGCGTCACGGTGTTGCATAGCGATGCCGCGCAACTTGAACACATCACCGCTCCGCTCAGCCGTGCCGGCTGGCAACTGCGGCCCGGCACCAGCCAGACCCAGGACGACCGCATGCAGACCCCTCTTGAACTGGAGCCGCCACGATGAGCGCACTGCAACGCATGCATCCGTGGTGGCAGGCGCGTGCGCCACGCGAGCGCATCATGCTGACGGTCATGCTGCTTGCGATCGCGGCGTTCATCGCGTGGTATGCGCTGCTGGTGCCGTTGCGCCACTGGCGCCTCAGCGCGCAAGCGCGTTACGACCAGGCCGCAGCGGCGCTGCTCATTGCGCGTGCCTCACAGCCCAGCGCTACAGTGGCCGCAGTCCCGCTTGCAGGTATCGTGCAACGTGCGCAGGAGGCCGGCATCCTCATCACCCAGCAACGTCGCGGTCCTACAGGTGCGCTTGAATTGCAGATCGATGCCGTTGCCGGCCCCACCTTGTTCGCCTGGCTGGAGCAGCTGCGCCAGCGCGACGGCGTGACGCCAGCCGGGCTGGACATCCGGCGGCACGACGGCCAGCTGCAGGTGCGTTGCCGCCTGACGGGCATCGCACCGTGAGGGTGGTGCGCTGGATGCTGCTGAGCGGTGTGCTGCTGGTGGCGGGCGTGATCGCCACCCTGCCGCTGCGCCTGGTGCTGCCTGTCGACACGCTGCCGTTTGCCGCACTCGAAGCGCAAGGCTCGATCTGGAACGGCAGCTTGCGTGGGGTGACCTGGAATACGCTGGAGGTGGGCGATGTGGACGTGCACCTGCGCCCGCTACCCCTGCTGCGCGGCGAGCGCCAGGTGCAGCTGCGCTCGGCCACTGCGCAGCTGGTTGCCGTGCAGGGGGCACGGCACGGCGTGGAGCAGGCCAGCGGGCGCCTGCTGCTGCGTACGCCGGGCGGCGTGCAGCTGCTGGACCTGGCGATCGACCTGCGCGCCGTGCGTGCGGTCTTCGATGCCAGCCACTGCCTGCAGGCCGGTGGCGACGTCGCCGTGCAGGTGATCCCCAACGACGGCGGCGCGGCCGCCGGCGTGCTGTCCCTGCGGCTGCGTGGTACCCCGCGCTGCGTGGACGATGCCGTGGTGTTGACGCTGACGCCCGACGATGGCCTGCCGGCAGGCGTCCAGCTCGGCGCAGAGCTGCGCCTGCAGCGCGATGGCCAATGGCAGTGGCGCACCCAGGTCGACCCCGGCAGCGACAGCGCCCTGCAACTGGGGTTGCAACTGCTCGGCTTTACCCGGACCCCGGAACGCTCGCTGGTCCGGCTGGATCAGGGGCAGTTGTAGATCACGCGCAGGCTTGGGTCATCCCGCTGCCTGACCATCCACTGCGCTTTGGATCGCATGGTCAGCACCTGCAGGGCAGGGCGCCCCTGGCGATCTGAAATTGGTCTGATCCGAATGCGGCGATGTACGGCCGCGCCTCGCCCTTCGTCCCGCTCGCCGATCCCGAAACAGGCACCGAAAAGGCAGACCACGGACCCACCGCGCCGTAATCAGCAGTTCATTGCGCCAGGTGCGGCGATGCCTGGCCGCCGCGGACCGAAACCACTCTGTCGGACCAGCCAGGGGCAGGGCTGGTGCGCTGGCGTCGATTGGTACTATATTGGACCTATCGAATTGGGCGGGCAGGATTCAACAATGGCCAAGGCCAAGGCGGATGCCGACAAGCGACTGGACGACCTGCAGCTGGACGCATCCGCGCCGACCCCGCTGTACCTGCAGTTGGCAGGGAAGCTCACTGACGCCATCCGTGGCGGGCAATGGAAGGCCGGCGAGGCGCTGCCGGCCGAGCGCCAGCTGTGCGAGCGCCTGCAGATCTCGCGGGTGACCCTGCGCCAGGCGGTGGATGTGCTCGTCGAACAAGGCCTGGTCTCGCGCCGGCAGGGCGCCGGCACCTTCGTCACCACCCAGATCCAGCATCAGCTCAGTGGCCTCACCAGCTTCAGCGAAACGCTGCGCATCAAGGGCTACGAGCCCGGCACGCGCTGGCTGGAGCGGCGGTTGCGCCCGGCACACGGCGAAGAAATCCTGCGACTGGGATTGTCGCCGGATGCGGCGGTGGCCTCGCTCACGCGCTTGCGCAGCGCCGACGACCGCGTCATGGCCTACGAGCACGCGGTGCTGCCGCAACGCATCGTCGCCGACCCGCAGCAGATTGGCGATTCGCTGTATAGCTACCTGGACGCGCAGGGCACGCCGGTGGTGCGCGCGCTGCAGTATTTCCGCGCGATCAATCTGCCGGCGCGGCTGGCCGAACACCTGCGCATGAAGACCGGCGAGGCGATCCTGCACGTGGTGCGCGTGGGCTATGCCCGCGATGGCAGCGCGATTGAATTGACCGACACCTATTGCCACAACGACTTCTACGATTTCGTCGCCGAACTGCGCCGCTGACGCCGACGGCATCCCCCACGACAACCTCAGAGCCCGCCGATCCATGACTACCGCCAGGCCCGCAAATCCCGTTGTCTCGATCGCCATCGTCGGCGTGCTGTTTTTCATCATCGGCTTTTTTACCTGGATCAACGGGCCGCTGATCACCTTCGTGCGGCTGGCGTTCGATCTCAACGAGGTCAACGCATTTCTGGTGCTGATGGTGTTCTACCTGTCGTACTTCTTTCTGGCCTTGCCCTCGTCGTGGATTCTCAAGCGCACCGGCATGAAGAAAGGCCTGGCGCTGAGCCTGGTGGTGATGGCGGTGGGCGCGGCCGGCTTCGGCCAGTTCGCCACGCAGCGCTGGTATCCCGGCGCGTTGGCAGGGCTGTTCGTGATCGGTAGCGGCCTGGCCTTGCTGCAGACCGCGATCAACCCCTACATCAGCATTCTGGGGCCGATCGAAAGCGCCGCGCGCCGCATCGCGCTGATGGGCATCTGCAACAAGATCGCCGGCATCCTGGCGCCGATCCTGATCGGCTCGCTGGTGCTGCATGGCATCGGCGATCTGTCCGCGCAGGTGGCCAGCGCCACGCCGGCCGCCAAGGAACAGTTGCTCACCGCATTCGCGGCCAAGATCCACGCGCCATATCTGGTGATGTCCGGGGTGTTGCTGGTGCTGGCCATCGGCGTGCTGTTCTCGCCGCTGCCCGAGCTCAAGGCCTCCGAAGCCAATGCCACGCCCGGCAGCGCGGCCGGCGTGCAGAAATCCAGCATCTTCCAGTTCCCGCACCTGTGGCTGGGCGTGCTGTGCCTGTTCGTCTACGTGGGTGTGGAAGTGATGGCCGGCGATGCCATCGGCACCTACGGCCACGGCTTCGATCTTCCATTGGACAGCACCAAGCTGTTCACCTCCTACACGCTGGGCGCGATGTTGCTGGGCTACATCGCTGGCCTGGTGCTGATCCCCAACGTCATTTCGCAGGCGCGTTACCTGAGCGTGTCGGCGGTGCTGGGTGTGCTGTTCTCGCTGGGCGCCTTGCTCACCCACGGCTACGTGTCGGTGGGCTTCGTGGCTGCGCTTGGGTTTGCCAACGCGATGATGTGGCCGGCGATCTTTCCGCTGGCCATTCGCGGGCTGGGCCGCTTCACCGAAATCGGCTCGGCACTGCTGGTGATGGGTATTGCCGGCGGCGCGATCATTCCGCAGCTGTTCGCCATTCTCAAGCAGCACTACGACTTCCAGGTCGTGTTCGCTGCGCTGATGGTGCCGTGCTATCTGTACATCCTGTTTTATTCGCTGCGCGGTCACCGCGTGGGCCTGCCGGCCCAGGCCAAGTGAACCCGCCGGCATGATGCGTTCCGACGAACAAGGCACACCCATGCGCAGGCCCACCATCAAAGACGTCGCCGAGCGCGCCAAGGTCTCGTTGAAGACCGTGTCGCGGGTGATCAACAACGAGCCCTCGGTAATGCAGGCCACGCGTGCACGCGTACTGCGTGCCATTGCCGACCTCGACTACGAACCCGACCCGTCGGCGCGCAACCTGCGCAGCGGCACGCCGTTCGTGATCGGCCTGGTCTACGACAACCCCAACCCGTACCACATCATCGGCATCCAGAACGGCGTGCTGGCCGCCTGCCGCGAAACCGGCTTCGGCCTGCAGATCCATCCCTGCGATTCCACCTCGCCGCTGCTGGCCGAAGAACTGGCCGAATGGGTGCAGCGCTCGCGTCTGGCCGGCGTGGTGTTGACCGCGCCGATGTCCGAGCGCCCGGAACTGCTCGCCGGCCTGGCCGCGCGCGGCATCAAGAGCGTGCGCATCATCGCCTCCACCGAAGACCCTGGCGATGGCCCGTGCGTCTACATCGACGACCGCGATGCCGCGTATGAAATCACCGAGCATCTGATCCAGCTCGGCCATCAACGCATCGGTTTTCTATGGGGCGGCCCGCAGCACCGCTCCAGCGGCGAGCGCTACGCCGGCTACGAAGCGGCGTTGAAGGACTACGGCATTAACCTGGACAAGCACCTGGTGATTCCCGGCGACTACACCTTCGACGATGGCTTCCGTGGTGCGCGTCGGCTGTTGTCGCTGCGCGAACCGCCCACGGCCATCTTCGGCAGCAACGACGAAATCGCCGCCGGCGTACTGGCGGCGGCCAAGTCCACCGGCATGAACGTGCCGTACCAGCTGTCCATCGCCGGCTTCGAAGACAGCCCGTTCTCGCGCCAGTCGTGGCCGGCATTGACCACCGCCAAGCAGGCCACCGAAGACATCGCGCGGCATGCCGCACGCTTGTTGATCAGCCAGTTGCGCAGCGATGCCTACGACGACCAGCCCGCGCAATTGCAGAACCGCGGCTTCGTGCCGCAGCTGGTGGTGCGCGGCTCCACCGCACCGGCGCCTGCATCCACCGGCAAACCCCTCCCCCCCGAATCCGCCTGAGCCACGATGAGCCTTCCCACCGAAACCGACACCTTGATGTTCCGCGAGGCGGCGCAGACCGCCGACGTGGTCGCCGCACAGTTCGCCCGTAATGCCGACACCGTTGCCGCGCTTGCGCAGTCGCTGCGCGACAACCCCCCACCGTTCGTGGTGACCTGCGCGCGCGGCAGTTCCGATCACGCCGCAACCTACGCCAAGTATCTGTTCGAAACCCAACTCGGCATCGTGACGGCCTCTGCATCGCCCTCGGTGGGCTCGGTCTATGCAGCGCCGCTGCAGTTGCGCGGCGCGCTGTATATCGTGATTTCGCAATCGGGCAAGAGCCCGGACCTGCTGCGCAATGCCGAAGCGGCCAAGTCCGCCGGCGCGCGCGTGGTTGCCCTGGTCAACGTGGAAGATTCGCCGCTGGCGCAGCTGGCCGAGGTGGTGATCCCGCTCGGCGCCGGCCCGGAAAAAAGCGTGGCCGCCACCAAGAGCTATCTCGCCTCGCTGGCCGCGGTGCTGCAATTGGGCGCCGTGTGGAAGAACGACCCGGCCCTGCTCGCGGCGGTGGATGCGTTGCCGCAGCAACTGCGCAGTGCCTGGCAGGCCGATTGGTCGGCACTGACCACCGGTTTGACGCCCGCGCATAACCTGTTCGTGCTGGGCCGCGGCCTGGGCCTGGGCGCGGCGCAGGAAGCGGCCTTGAAGTTCAAGGAAACCTGCGGCCTGCATGCCGAAGCCTACAGCTCGGCCGAGGTCAAGCATGGCCCGATGGCGCTGGTGGGCCCGGGCTTCCCGGTGCTGGTGTTCGCGCAGCCGGATGAAACCGGCGCCGGCACCCGCGCGCTGGCCGAAGAATTCCGCGCACGCGGTGCGCAGGTGTGGCTGGCGGCGCCCGATGGCGATCTGCCGCTGGCCGACGCCGTGCATCCTGCCTGCGCACCGCTGCTCACCGTGCAGAGCTTCTACCGCGCGATCAATGCGCTGGCGCTGCAGCGCGGCCATAATCCCGACCTGCCGCCGCACTTGAACAAGGTTACGGAAACCGTTTGAACATGGATGCTTCCCGCACTCAGGCATTATGCAACGCACGCGTACTCACCGACGACGGCCTGCAGGATGGCCTGGCCGTATTGCTGGACGGTGCGCAGATCCAGGCGATCGTGCCGGCCGATGATGCACGCGTGGCGCAGGCGCACACGCGCGTGGATCTGGGCGGCGCCACCTTGTTGCCTGGCTTCATCGACATCCAGGTCAATGGCGGTGGCGGGGTGTTGTTCAACAATGCACGCGACCCGCAGGCATTGGCCACGATCGCCGCGGCGCATCGCCGCTTCGGCACCACCGGCATGCTGCCCACGCTGATCAGCGACACTGCCGAGGTGATGGCCGAAGCGATCGATGCAACGCGTCAAGCCATCGCTCAAGGCGTGCCCGGCGTGCTCGGTATCCATCTGGAAGGCCCGTACCTCAGCCCCGCGCGCAAGGGCACGCACGACGCGCACAAGTTCCGTGTGCCGGATGCGCACGAGATTGCGGTCGACACCTCGCTGGACAACGGCGTCACCCTGATCACGCTCGCGCCCGAGCGCGTGCCGCTGGACGATATCCGTGCCTTCGTTGCCGGCGGCGCGATCGTGTTCGCCGGCCACACCGCGGCGACCTATGAGCAGGCACGCGACGGGATTGCGGCCGGCGTCAGTGGTTTTACCCACGTCTACAACGCGATGTCGCAACTGGCCGGACGCGAGCCCAACGCAGTCGGCGCGGCGCTGGAAGACCCCAATGTGTGGTGCGGCGTCATCGTCGATGGCGTGCACGTGCATCCGGCCAGCCTGCGCGTTGCCCTGGCGGCCAAACCGCGCGGCAAGGTGCTGCTGGTCACCGACGCCATGCCGATGGTCGGCAGCGACAGCCCCAGCTTCGACCTGTACGGCGAAACCATCACTGCGGTGGATGGGGTGGTACGCAATGCCGACGGCGCTCTTGCTGGCTCGGCGCTGGACATGGCCGCCGCCGTGCGCAACAGCGTGCGCTGGTTGGGCGTGGATCTGGCCGAAGCCGCACGCATGGCGTCCACGTATCCGGCGCAATGCATCGGCCTGGGCGACCGCCTGGGACGCATCGCACCCGGTTACCAGGCCGACCTGGTGCTGGTGGATGCAGATGTGCAGGTGCTCGGTACCTGGGTCGCCGGGCGGCGCGACTGACGCTACGCATGATGGTTGCCTCTGCTTTCGGGCAGGTGCATCCCATTGACTGTGTCTGCCGGTGGCAATGAGGTCTGGCCTTTCCGGGCATAGTGCTGACGTCGGCGCGTCTTTGCTCGCCGGCCTGTTCGTCCAGGCACTGCTGTCATGACAGCAGCGCCGATCCGCCTGCCGGGCATCCGTTCAGACGGGTTGCGGTGCCCTGGTTGCGTGCGGATCAGCGCCTGAATCATAGTCGCTGCGCCTGGCTGGCGTTGCCATCCACCCTGGGCACGCCGCTGCTGCTAGAGTCGCGATCAACGCAAGGACAAGGCAGTACCGATGAGCAACGCACGGATGCGCTGGTGGCTGGCGGGGTGTTTGCTGTTCTGCATGCACGCGACCGCTGCAGCGGCGGCCCCCTGGCGGCTGGTTGCCGGCGGCACGGACTACCAATTGGAGGTAGCGCAGGGGGATGTGCAGGCGTCCAAGGGCGCCCGGCTGCGTCTGACCGCCGGTGCCAAGCGCACGGCGGCGTTTGGTGCGGTGGCCGTACATCTCGATGCCCTGCCGCTGCGTGGTCAGTCGTTGGCGCTGGATGGCCTTTTGCACGCATCTCAAGCGATGCAGGGTGCAAACCTGTGGATGCGGGCAGTTGATGCGCAGGGCAAGGTCTTGGCATTCGAAACCTCGCAGGCTGATCGGGTGAGTGGCAGTGCTCAGGCACAGCGTCGCATTGCGATGCAGATTCCCTCGCAAGCAAATCGATTGGCCGTCGGCGTGGTGCTGCGAGGGGATGGTGCGGTTGAGGTGACTGGCTTGCGGCTGACGCCGCAAGCCAGCGTTGACGCTGCATCGGCGGCCGCGATCCTCGACGTCGCCATCCCGGCCATCCGTGACCACGCATTGCAGCGCACGCGCATCGACTGGGCCACCCGCGAGCCACAGCTGCGCGCGCAGGCCGCAGACATGCGCGAAGCTGACGCGTATGTCGCCATTGACGCACTGATCGCCGAGCTCGATGACGGCCACAGCTTCCTGACACGCCCCACGGCGCGGCGCCAGGCGGAGGCGCGCGCTGCCGCGCGACCCGCAGTGCAGGCACGCTTGCTGCAACCGGATGTGGGCTATGTCGAGGTGACCGGCCTGATGACCTCTTCCAGTGACGTGAGGGGTGCCTATCAACGCGCGCTAGCCGCCGCGCTGGATAGCATGGCATCGCAAGCGCGCTGCGGATGGGTCATCGATCTGCGACAGAACACCGGCGGCACGATGTGGCCGATGGTCAACGGGTTGCAATCGTTGCTGGGTGATCAGTCACTCGGGTACTTCGTCGACTCAGCAGGGCAGCAGACGCCCTGGCATGCGAGGCCGACTGCCGGCGCGCACGCATCGCAAACCGAGCGTCCGGTAGCCCTGCTGATCGGGCCACACACGGCCAGCGCAGGCGAAATGGTCGCCATCGCGTTCCGTGGCCGCCCGGCAACGCGCAGTTTCGGCCAGCCGAGTGCGGGGCAGACCACCGGCAATCGCTCGGTCGATCTGCCCGGTGGTGGTGTTCTTGCAATTGCCAGCACTGCGACGCAGGACCGCAATGCACAGCGTCTGGATGGCGCATTGCAACCGGACGTGGTGCTGGACCCGCAGGTCGATGCCGTCGCTGCGGCGGCGCAGTGGCTGCGGACGCAGCGATGCGCGCAAACGCATTGATGCCAATACCCGTCAACAGGTGATCGCAGCAGCATCTGTGTGATGAGTGCATGGTGCGTGCGGAGAGGCGACCTTCCGCGGAAGCTTGCGCAAACGAATCGATGCGAATCGCTTGTCATGACCGCAACAGGTGGGTACCGGTGCCATGGCGAGCATTCCACGCTTGCATAGTGTTAGGCGTGGCGAGCCGAAACTATTGAGTGAGACATCAACGCGCGTACCTCACCACGCAACCACCGTGTCTTGCATCGCAACATTTCACCGCGCAGCATTTCTGCGTCACGCTGTCTGGCGCAATGGTCTACATGTGCAGCGTCCGGACTGCGATACAGGTCACGCTGCTATTCTATTATCGACGGCGACCACAGCGTATTTCGCACAAATCCAGGCATCTCCGAGCATTGGTTGACAGCGCCGCTGTCGGAAGGCACCTTCGCTGATAACGTTGTCAGCGAACAGGAGCCTGTTCAATTCGGTCACTTCATTGCCAGCCGCCCATGCTGCGGTCTGGTAGTCCGATCTGCACGCGGACTGCGCGTGTGGGTCATTGCTTGCATTCCGGCGCAGGGGACGGAGTGCAGCACCGCGCGCGCCGCGCTCCAGTGCAACCCATCGGTTGCGGCCTGACGTCTCCGCCACGAGGTCAATGCAATGCTGTTTCCCCGTTTGTTGTCGTTGTCTGTCGACTCAATCTGCACCACTGCCGCGCAGCCGATCCCCGCGCATGATCGTTGCGCTTCGGCGCTGTCCACTGTCCCCGCTAATCGTGTACCAACAATCACTGCGATCGCCGGCCCGATGCAGGGCGCAGGCGCGCCTGCGCGCACTGCGGCGCGCAGGCAATCGCCGCAACGCGCGCCATTGGGCGTTGCGGTCCGCGCACTGTTGATCGGGGGCGCCGCACTGAGTGGCGCGCTGGCGCTCCCTGCATCTGCGCAGCAGCAGCCCGCACCATCGCAGCCCGCAACGGCTGCTGGACAACAACAGCCGCCCGCCAATCCTGCGGTCTCCACCCTGGACGAAATCAAGGTGGTGGGCTACCAGGCCAGCCTGGGCAAGGCGCTCAACGTCAAGCGCAATGCCGACGCGATCGTGGACGCGATCAGCGCCGAGGACATCGGCAAGTTCCCTGATACCAATGTGGCCGAATCGTTGTCGCGCCTGTCCGGCATCACCGTGGATCGCCAGTTCGGCGAAGGCGAAAAAGTCAGCATCCTGGGGACCGATCCGGCGCTCAACCGTGTGCTGCTCAACGGCCAGACCATCGCGTCGACCAGTTGGGGCGGCGACCCCAACGACCCGGATAGCCGCTCGTTCAACTACAGCACGCTGGCGCCGGAGGTGGTGGGGCTGATGGAGGTCTACAAGACGCCGGAAGCGCGCATCGACGAAGGCTCCATCGGCGGCACGGTGATCGTACACACGCGCAAGCCGCTGGACCTGGAGCGCAATACGCTGACCGGCACGGTGAGCTACGGCTACAACGACCGTTCCGAGGAGGGCAAACCCAACGCATCGGCGCTGTACAGCTGGAAGAACCAGGACGAGACACTTGGCGTGCTCACCTCGGTGATGCATTCGCAGCGTGTCCTGCGCCGCGACGGCGTGGAGATCTTCGGCTATGACGACGTCGCAGGTGCCGGGTTTCCGCCGGGTGTGGTCGGCAACAACACCGGCGTGTTTCCCACCTCGATCAATACCGCGCTGTTCCAGCAGACCCGCAAGCGCGACGGCGTCAGTGCGGCGCTGCAATGGAAGCCCGATGCCGACTTCGAGCTCAATCTGACCGGTTTGTACGTCAAGGAAAGCTTCGACAACTATAACCAGAGCCGCTATGGCTACTGGGGCTCCAACCCTGGCGATGCGCAGGCACTGGGCTTCGAAAATGGCGTGGCCACCTCCGGGACGTTCGGCGATCAATCCACCACATTCCTGGATGGCTACCTGCGCAACAGCGATGTCACCACCGGCAGCATCCACCTGCGTGCAGACTGGCATGGCGATGGCTGGAATGCATCGAGCCAGGTCGGCTACACCAGCTCACAAGGCGGTGCCGAGCGCATCTACGGCATCCAGTTCCGTAACCTGGCCGGCTACAGCTACAACATCGACGGGCGCCGCACCGCGATGGACTACAGCACCGACCCCACCAATGCAGCGGCGATGCAGCTCAACAACGCCTCGGCCAGCCATAGCCCGCAGTACGACAAGGAGCGTTACCTGCAGCTGGACTTCGACCATGCGGTGGAGTGGGGGCCGTTCACCCAGATCCTCACCGGCATCAAGCTCACCAACCACGCCACCGGGCAATCGTCCTACAGCCGCACCTGGGCACCGAACGATGGCAGCACGCTGGCCGATTTCTCGCCGGGCATCACGCCATCGAGCTACCTGGACGGCCTGTCCACCAGCGCCGACATGCAGCGCTGGTCCACCATCAATCGCGGCGCCATCAGCCAGTACATCAGCGGCCTGGAAGGCGATGACGGCTTGCCGATCAGCTATGCCGGCAACTACAGCATCGAAGAACAGAACCGCGCCTGGTTCCTGCAGGGCAACTTCTCCGGCGCGCGCTATCGCGGCAATATCGGCGTGCGCTACGTGCATACGCGCGACTCCACCGATGGTTTCAGCTACGCACCGGGCGGCAGCTACACACCGGTCAACTTTCTCAGCAGCTATGGCAAATGGTTGCCGTCCTTCAACATCGCCTATGACCTGCGCGACGATCTGCTGCTGCGCTTTGCCGCCTCCAAGGTCATTGCACGGCCGCGCTACACCAACATGACCCCGTATGTGGCCACCGACGACACCACGCTGACGGCGTCCACCGGCAATCCCGGCCTGAGCCCGTACGAATCGACCAATCTGGGCGCTTCGGTCGAGTGGTACTTCTCCGACAGCAGCCTGCTCAGTGGTGAATTCTTCTCGCGCGATATCTCCAACTACATCCTGACCACGGTGCAGGACCGGGTGTTCTTCAATAACGCCACCGGTGGGTCGAGCACGTACCAGACCTCGGTGCCGACCAATGCAGGCGATGCCAAGGTGCAGGGCGTGGCGCTCAACCTGCAGCACAACTTCGGCAACGGCTTCGGCGTGGTGGCCAACTACACGTACTCCGATTCCAGCACCGATGGCGATTACAGCCTGCCGTACAACTCGCGCAACGCCTACAACATCAGCCCGTACTACGAGCAGGGCAAATGGAGCGCGCGGGTCAACCTGGGCTGGCGTTCGGAATACTTCACCCAGATTGGCCGGCTCAACGGCCAGCAGATGACCGATGCGTTTACCCAGGTGGATGCCTCGTTCGGTTACCAGGCCACCGAGCGGCTGCGCGTGGCGCTGGAGGCCACCAACCTGCTGGATGAAACCTACTACAGCTATATCGGCAACAAGAACCAGCCGTACTACATCTACAAGAACGGCCGCTCGTTCATGCTGAGCCTGAATTTCAAGATGTGATGGAGACGGAGCGGCTGCACGAAGCAGTCGCTCCAGCGTCGGTGCCGCACAGAGCGCAGGTCACGGCCGGCTCATCGCGTGATCAAAAGCCAGTGACACACCAGCGATGACGCAGCCCGGCAAGGCCGTTGCGCCGCTACAGTCTCACGCAGTCACGTTGCGCAGCCGCCCGGCTCTGCACGGCCCGTGCCGCCGAGTGCAGCCAGACCCCTGATGCGCCGCCGCGCCCGATCAAGGTGCGGCAACAGACTCCGTGCCGCCGCCGCGTCTGTCGCCGCCGCGCGCAGCAGCAATCGCGGCGATGCGTGCCCTGGCCAGTGCTTCGCCGATCTGCGGGCCTTGCAGGCCTTCGGCTGCCAGGTCGCGTGCATTGATCGCCAGGGCAGCAGCGTGCAGCCGTGTGAGTTCGGCTCCTTGCGGGTACGGCATGTCGGCGCTGCCCAGCCTGCCCCGCTTGTCGGCCTCGCACACCAGCGCCAGCTGCGCGATGCGTTCGGGCCGCCGGAATCCATCGCAGCGCGCCAGCAACTCGTGCACCGTGCGATCGCGCAGTTCCGCCAGACGATGCACGTTGAGATGCTCGCGGCAGGCGGTGACCGCAAGCTGACGATGGTCCTGCGGCACCTTGAGGCGTTCGCACAGCGCCTGCAGCGGCGCGACCCCGCGCTGTTCGTGCATGATGTGGCGCGGCCATTGGTCCGGCGGTGTCAGCGCCTTGCCCAGATCGTGCGTCAACGCGGCAAAGCCGATCAGCGCATCGCCGGGCGCCAGCCGCGCGGCCACGTCGCTGACCATTTCCTGATGCACGCCGGTGTCCACTTCCGGATGAAACTCGGCGCGTTGCGGCACACCGTACAGTGCGTCGATTTCCGGCAGGATCACGCGTAGCGCATGCGTTTCATGCAGCGTGCGCAGAAACGCCGAGGGCCGGGCGCAGGTCAGTGCACGGCGCAGTTCCTGCCATACGCGCTCGGGCACCAGGGCGTCCAGCTCGCCGCTGGCCGCCATCTCGCGCATCAGCGCCGCGGTTTCCGGGGCAAGGCTGAAACCCAGCGGCGCCAGTCGCGCCATGAAGCGCGCGGCACGCAATACCCGCACCGGGTCTTCGACAAAGGCCGGGCCCACATGCCGCAGCACCCGTGCCTGCAGGTCGCGTGCACCGCCGTACGGGTCCACCAGCTCGCCGCTGTCTTCGTCGCGTGCGATGGCGTTGATGGTGAAGTCGCGCCGCAGCAGATCTTCTTCCAGCGTCACCGATGGATCGGCATCCACCACGAAGCCGCGGTAGCCGCGGCCGGACTTGCGCTCGGTGCGCGCAAGGGCATATTCCTCGCCGCTGCGCGGATGCAGGAAGACCGGGAAGTCCTTGCCCACCGGCTTGAAGCCCTGTGCCTGCATGTGCGCCTGATCGGCGCCCACCACCACCCAGTCGCGGTCGCCGGGCGGCTGGCCAAGCAATGCATCGCGGACGGCGCCGCCAACGAGATAGATCTTCATCGCCACATGATGCCCGATGCGGTGCTTGCGTCGAAACAAGGCGCGGCCAGCGCTGTCGGGTTTTGCTTGGGTGTGGTGCCCGGCGGGAGCATCGCGTAGATATCGGTGTCTGCAAGCGATTGCTGCGGATGGATGATGCGCCAGGCGTCTGGTCTGCGACTTGGTTGCAGGGCCCTTGGCCGCCCACCGTCGCGGGACACGCCGTGAATCCGTCCGTGGAGCAACTGTGTTGATCAGGATCTCGATCCGCGAGCTCTGATCGGTTTCCTTCAGGCGTGTTCATCCATAGGTGGCGGCCGCTGGCCGGCACGCTT